>NZ_MUOA01000077.1:0-52751 GCF_002001065.1 Pseudomonas sp. A25(2017)
CGCTGGCCTTGCCGTTGGCATCGGTGCTGCTCGATGCGGCCGACAGGGTGCCGGTGCTGGTCGACCAGGTCACCGGGGCATTGGCCACCGGGTTGCCGTTGGCATCTTCAACCGAGGCCACCAGGGTGCTGGTCGCCGTGCCATTGGCCACGATGCTGGCCGGGGTCGCGGTCAGGTCCACGACCTTGGCGGTCGCACTGTTCGCACTGAATTCGACCTTTGCGTTTTGCTCCCCTGCCGAGGCTTTGGCCGTTACCGTGGCAGCCCCCATTTTGGTCGACGATTTGAGCGCAACAAGCGCTTTGCTATTCGCGTCGGTAACGCTAGTAGCCATGGATAGAGTGCCATCTGTTGTAGACCAGGTGACAGGTACACCGGCACCGACGGGGTTACCGTTCGTATCGACGATGGTCGCGGTCAGAAGGCTAGTAGTCGTTCCATCTGCAGGTATGACGCCTGGAGCTGCCACCAAGGACAAAATGCGTGCGTTGGCTATATCCGCAACAAAATCCACTTTGGCATCAGCACTGCCAGCAACAGCTTTTGCAGTGACTGCTGCATCACCGATTTGTATCGGCGAGGTCAGCACTACCGTTGCCTTGCTTCCTTCATCGGTCACCGTCGACGCACTGGACAGAGTTCCGTTCGTAGACGTCCAGGACACAGGAACACCAGCGCCCAATTCGTTGCCATTTTTGTCGAGAACAGTTGCAACCAACGTGCTTGTGGACACGCCATCTGCCAGGACAGAGGAAGGGGTAGCCACCAAGCTAACCACTTTCGCCGAGGTAGGATCCCCAAGGAAACCAGCATTCGCCGTTGCGGCCGCGCCTTGAGGCTCTTTTGCTGAAACCCGAACCACGCTGCTCGATCGGCTAACCAGTTTCAAATTGGCTTTGCCTTGCTTGTTTGTCATCGAATCTTTTTCGACGACAGTGGCCGATCCACTGACGGCCCAAGTAATAGCCGTGTTGGAACGTGGCGAGCCGCTTGGCTCCTGCAGAGAAGCAGTGAAAGTCACCTCATCGGATCCGTCCGCCTTCGCCTCGGCCTTCGAGCGGTCCAGAGCAATGAGGAACGGCGTCACAGTCACCTGCATGACATTAGATTTAACTACCTCGCCGTAGACGTCGGTGCCTATCGCCTGCAGCGAATAAGTATTCAAGCCAGTAGGGTTGTAAGCAGGCAAAACAACAGCGCCGACACCGGAGCTGTTGTAAGGACGCGCAAAGCTGCTTGCCGAACCGGTCCATGTGAAATTGCTTGCGCGGCCGCCAGTCAAAGTCACCGGAAACGAAACCACAGCTGTTGGTGTGCCGCTGATTTCCGGCGGCAGCATCAGTAGCGCGTGTTCGGCTTTCTTGTAGTCCAGGACAATTTCATTGTTCCGGTTAACCAAGCCATAACGCGAGTTGGCCAGGTTGTGGTTGACGCTGTAGGCCGTCGAAAGCTGTTTCGACAGTGGAACCCCGAACTGATAGTTGATCGCCAGCTTCACCGACGTTTCAGAAAGACCGTCTTGTCCTTGGCGATAGTCGACGCCGCCGCTGACCATTGGAACAGGCGCGTAGCTCAAGCCCAAGGTGACTGCTTGCGGATCTTTCTGACGATTGCCGGCACCGAACAGACCAACCTCATCGCCATAGTATTTTTCATACATGGCCTTGGCAGTGACTTTCGGCAGCGAAGGCAGGTTGCCTTCAATGCGAAGGTCATAACCATTTGCCGGCCGCTCCAGGTAATTATCCAGATCCGGCGACTTTTTCCATTCCGACATCCGAACATAGACGTTCGCGCTTGCACGAATGTTGTCGGTAAATGCCTCTGCCCCGATGCCCAAGCGCTCATTCTTGCCCGTCATGTCACGATCGTAGAAACCGTTAATGCCGGCGAGCCAGTTATCAAAATTTCGACGATAGCCGACACCCAAGTTGATGGTGCTGCGGTAGTCCTCAGAGCGAGCATTTGAATGACGCACACCCACCTGTGCAAACACCAGGTCTTTTTCGCCATCGACAATCGGATAAAGCATGTCGAAGCTGGCAGTCTTGCCGCCCTTGCTGCCAACATTGAAGGCAACCTCAGTCGTAGCATTACGGGCTGAGAACCAATCTTTCAGACCTTGGGCAGCCGCCGAGTTCAGCATTCCCATGGCCATGCTGCCGAACTCGTCACTGCCCTGATAGCCATTGTTGCGAGGATTCGCAATCGCTTGCTGGTCTGCAGCAGGCAAGCCACCTACGAATTCTGACAGCGGATCCGCGTTGCTAGATGGCGGTTCTTCTTTCACGGCGTCGCTGGCCAGCTCCGGCAGGTTGTACGGATTCGAAGCACTGGACTCTTCCACCGGCTCGCCTGGAACGGCATCGCCAGGGTAATTGTAGGAAGCTTGGTTTTGCTCAATGGCGGCGGCGTGCTCAACCTGCTGAACAGTAGTTGAGCAACCAGTGACAAGTGCTAAATAGCCAATGAACAGTTTTTTGATGAGCGAGCGCGGTCCTCCGCGCCATGAATTATGCGTGTCAGTAATCATCGGTAATTCCCTGGATGATGAACAGCGGAAACAGCTATTCGCGGCGCTGAAGCACCGTTAGTTGTTTCTAATTAAGTTGACCGGCATCTGACCTGGATCGGTTGGCCGATAAAAAGATGTGGAACGTTTTTAATCGAACGCGAACTGCGAACGCGTTATGCCAGGTGCGATCCAGTCGTCACGGTTCCAACTTGAAATTGCATCGTCTATCGTCTGACCTGCACGTCCCACTGCGAAATGCTCATGGTTGAAACAGACGACGGCTCGTTGCCCATCTGCGGTGTGGCTTCCATCAATATCAGGTTTGCAGCGACAGTCGGGACATCCTTTAATTGAGCCAAACTTAGTCGCCAAACGCCGCAGCTCTGTAAGCCGATCTATACCATCTGCAAGCACCAATACATCACGCAGGTGCTCGACCAAATCCGTAAAATTCTCGGGATCATCCTTAACTACCAGCTCTAACGCTTCATAAAGTAACGGACGGTCACCTAACGGAAGCGCGCCGTAACCCGCCTCGATAAGAGCATTTCGAACATAATCATTCGGTAGCAAATTGGCGCCTGGCAGGCGGCGCGCGATCGCCAATTTGCTACCGGGGTTGGTTGCCTTGTTCATCATCAAATCGCACTCCGAATTACAGAAACCCCCTCCACCTGGAGGGGGTCATCCTCAGCTCTCTATTTCCAGCTCGTGGACTTCTTCGATTTGGGTCGTCTCAACCGAAGGGCTCTCAACCTTTACGCCCGGAGCCTGCTTTTCGGCAGCTACGGGGGCCTTCTGACCTGCGCCTGCAGATTTTTTGCCTGCAGTTGTTTTCGGAGCAGATGGCTTGACCGAACCTGCTTTGGCGGACTTGGCAGGCTTAGCGGCTTTGGCAGGCTTCGCCACAGCTGTCACATCTGGTTTGGCCAGCGGCACCACTACTGAAGCTCCGCTTGCAGGAACTTCAATAGTGCTTTCAGCCACGCTTACGAGGCGTTGCGCGATTTCAAGAGCGGGCTCCAGGGCAACCAGCGTCTCGTCTGAAAGACCCGGCTCGCTCACTATCGCGTCAATCGTCTCCTTGAAGCTTTCACGATAAAAATCATCGCTCATGTAGGAAGCCAAAAACTCGCGGCCCTCTGTGCTGTTGTCACCGGACGCCACCAACCATTGCGCATGATCCGCTGCGCGCCACTCCATGACTGTCGACGAAGAACGGATCTCCGCTTCGGTCATACCGGCCATGGCCTCGCGGAAAGTCAATTCGCGAGCAATGATGAAGCTCTTGTCTGCGTTCTCAGCAGTAACCAAGGTGGGCACGTAATCCAGCTGGTCCACGATGTTGACTCGACGAACCTCTGCATCGTTTGCCAACCCGGGGAGCCGCTGCGACTTCTCAGCGGAGACGCCAGCTTCGGCAGTTGAAGCCTGGGGCACGACTGCTGGGCTTGGAACCGCACCAGATGGAGTGGTTTTTTGCTCGATATCCGCCAGCGGAACTACCGGAACTGTTGCAGAGCCAGGTGAAGCCTTATCGCGTACGGGCTCCGGATCGATCTCCCAGACTCGACGAAATACCTCTTTCGACTCCCTGACACCGGTCTCCTTGTTCAGAACCATCTTCAGTACAGGCAAAGACCCTTTGTCCGTTATCTGGATCGGTTGGCCCTGCTGGTAGCCGCCGTCTTTCATCAGCTCACCCAGTCCCACCCCCCATAGCGTACGAACACCGCTAGGGGTTTTCACGGCGACGTAATAGCTCTCATCGTTTTTCTTATCCATCATGTACGGCGCACTACCGTGGTCGACGAGCGAACCTTTCGTCACATCGCTACGTCCCACTTCCTCGGCAGAGGATTGTCCAGTACTGGCCTCGCGCTCGGCCGTATCAAGAACAGGTGCATCGGGGGAAGCAATCTTGTTGCTGTCGCGCTCCAGTTCCAATTCAGCACGCCTTTCAGCGAGCCGTTCATTCATCACCCTGTCCGTGAAGTGAATATCAAGGTTATTTTTCGCAGCAGCTTCAATCACTAAACTCTTGAATTCAGCAGTACCATTAATCGTCAACGTACTACCGAACCGCTGTTGGGCCATTTGCAACGCAAGCTTCACCCCTGATTCCGTGATACCCGTACGGCGCAACGCAATGACTTTGCCGGTATCGACAAACACTGTTTTGTCCGTTTTTTTGTCCAGGTAATGAACAGTCGAAGTAAATCGAGATTTTTTCGTGTAAAGGTCATGTGCTTCCAAGACCCTTTCCAGTTCTTTTTTCGACTCCTCATCCGTATCCAGATCAAGCCGTTTGAAAACCTGCTTGATTCTTTCCCTTACCGGAAGCTCTTTTTCACCTTCCGGGCCACTTATTGTAAATTCCGGTAAAGGATCCTCATCCTTTATTATTTGTCGAATATTTTCACTACCCATGATAGCTATCTCCATTAAATATTAGGGACGCATGAACGCCAGCCATTCAATAATGAAAGCTGAAAAAATATCTACGCGGTATGTTAAAAGTTTTAGATGTCAATCAAACCCAGTTTAATGGGCGTACAAAGCGCAATCAGTTGTCCATATCCAAATCGAGCTGATCGTTGTGATGCACTTCTGGCGACTCCTGGTGAACGTCGACACCTCCTTCAGTGCGTGTCGCCGGCAATGGCGTACGCAACCCCAACGAAGCTGGTTCACCGTTGAGGGTGAATTTCGGGAGCCCAGGCTGAACGTTGAGGTCCGCTGGCCTGGCAACCGGCAGCAACCCCAGCGATGCCGTCTCCCCCTGGTAGGTAAAGGCCAGAGGCAGCGGAGTCTCCTTGGCCTGACCCTGGGTAGCGCTCAGATCGTTACCAACAGTCGGATCAACAGGCCGCAACCCCAACGAAACCGGCTCGCCGTTGTTGGTAAAGGCCAGGGTCTTCGGTCCTGTCTGCACCTCAGTCCGCCCTACAGGCCCTTCCGCTGGCAGAGAGCCCAGGAACTCGCGGGTAAAGTTGGCCGAAACACGGCTTTGTTCCTGCTTAAGACTGTCCAACTCACTCAGGCGTGAAGCTACCTGATTGTTCAATCCTGAGTCGGTGTATTGAATCGGCAGCTGTTTTTCAACAGCAGTATCAACAACCAATTTCTTGAACTCAGAGTTCCCGTTAATGGACAGTGTATTACCGAAACGTTGCTGCGCCACTTGTAATGCGAATGCAACAGCCGGTGCGCTTACCTCTGAACGACGAAGCGAAATCGAATTGCCAGTGTCGACAAACAACGTTTTATCAGTTTTTTGATCGACGTAATGAACATTCGAGCTGAACAGCGACTTCCTGGCATACAAACCAGCAACCTTAAGTAGCTGCTCAATTTTTTCCTTGAAACTTTGATCGACCTCTTTACCGAAATTTTCTACCAAGCTCTTGATACGATCCCGTACCGGCGTCGTACTCCCGGGGCCACTGATGGAAAAATCGGGAAAGCTCTCTTCCTCGGTAAGCAATTGCCGAATGCTTGCGCTACCCATTAAAGATACCTCTCTAGTTGACTTCGGTTGTTTTATTGCTTCCTGCGCTTTCAGTCGCTCAAAAGTAAGGACTGAAAAAAGTTGAGCTTTGTCTTGGCGCGTCAATCGAACATCTGCAAAAACGAATCGGCGCAGCTCGTAGAACTGGCTGTCGACACGGCGGATGGCATGGCGCTGCGCCGGCAAAAGTTGGTTCTGTTCTAGCGACCGACTCAACGATGCCGCGACCGTTGAAGCGCTGCGGGTCGTTGCCGTTGGAACCGGTTTTGCGGTCTGGATCTTGAATACCTGGGCGGGCTTGTCGCCCTGGAGCGCCGCAAACAAACGGCGCGAGTGCGCCTCGATGTCGGCAACGGTGGCAACCTTGTTCGGGTTGCGCGCGTACGGTGGAACCACGATTCGCACCGAACCAGCCTTGCGCCGCCGTTGCGGCTGCGCTTGGCCTTGAACAGGCCCGTCCTTAACATCCGCCTGCCTGGCCGGACCTGCCCGCTGATTGGCGTCCTCTGTAGGCTCCTTGAGCGGATCAAAGAGCCGGGCGCTGAAGGTCTCGATATCAGCGACGGTTGCTGGCCGGTGCGGGTTTCGTGCGTAGGGCGGAATGCTTGAGCGCCGGGCCTTGGTCTTGCGTTGCGACTTAGGCCGGTTACGGACCGGCTCGGCAGCCGGTTCGCTTCGTAGCGGGCCAAGCAATTGCGTGCTGTAAGCCTCCACGTCCTGCACAGTCGCGTCCCGGTGTGGGTTGCGTGCATAGGGAGGGATTGTCGACATCGATCCGGTGCGAGGCTTACGCGGCCGGCGCGGCCGGGGGGTGAGGTCAACCGCAGAATCCGGCGCATCTTCATGCCGGTGCGGCTGCAGTAGCTTGGTGCTGAACGCCTCAATGTCTGCCACGGTGGGTACGCTGTGCAGATCGCGGCCGTAGGGCGGTATTACCCGTCGATTTCCATCTGCCCTGGCTGGGCCTGTGGAGCCTGTTGTTCCCGAAGAAACGCCGGCAGTTCGGCCGGATCGGGTTCCTCTTCCTCTTCCTCTTCCGTTTTGTACAGGTGCTCGCAATCCAGAATCTCTTCCTGCTGCGTGGCGCTCCAAGTGAAGCTGTGCAGCACCGGGCAGAAGCAGCGCACCTGGACTTTGGTCGTCGATTTGCCCGTGGTCTGCCAGATCGCGTCCTGGCACGTCTTGCACGCCACGGGGAGATTCGCTAGTGCGCTCGGCTCCAGCTTTAACAACACTTCGCTTACTACTTCGCGGCCGCTTGGGAGGATGTATTCCGCCATGATGTTCTCCATAGGTTTGATAAAAGGTCTGTTCGCGCTGAACGAGCAGTGAAACTTGCTGCTCAGCAGATGACTGCTTGTAATAAAGCTCCCGGAAGGACGCCGTGGCCTTATCGACGTACTTCATTTCCCTTGCGCGTGTGGGCCACTCGCTCAACCGCTCCTGGATGACATGTTTTTCCAAAGGCGGGCGTTTGAGTTGCCGACGCACTACAAAATCATCTTTGAAGATGGTGTCTTTAAGGTTGGTGAACTTAGCGTCACCGGGCAGCTTTACTGCGATGTATTCGTTTTCCTTGCCCTCATTGCGAACACGGGTTTCGCCATGCGAAGCAACCAGCTCGTAAAAAGACGAACGGGACAGAATGTTCTGGTTGACGATTTCCTTGACCAGCTCCTGCTTGAACTCCCGATTCTTTCCGTAGAAATCATCGCCCTTGTAGCGCGACAACACGCTGGCCGAATCCCTCGGATCGAAACGGATATGGTCACGCGGTGAGGCAAGGTTGTACTTCTGGTTGATGTACTCCTGAAACGCCTCCATGTACTTCTCTGTACGTTGGTGCATCCCGGCCGGATTTGCCTCATTGCCGTTGAACATGTTCTTGCGCGGGATAATGATGTGGATATGCGGTTTGCGGTCGATCATGTCGCCCGTTTTCCGATCCCTCATTTGCTTAATCTTTGGCAGATGCGCTTCGGCGTAGAAGTTTATTTCGTGTTCTTTGTAGGCATGCAATAAAAACTGCTTAAACTCCGTGGTCACATCCAGCAAAGTATCATAAGAAATATGATCTTCTTTGAAGGCCATGGTGTAGGACAGATAGCGCTCCTGTCCGTTATCGGGGATGGACTGATAAATCTTTTGAGTCACATCTAAATCACCGTGAAGAATGACCCGCTCGTCGAGTTCATCCCGCGTATGCTCACGCCCCTGCTTGACCCCTTCTTCTAAATACTCCTTAGCACCATCGTTATAACCCCGAAGCCTAATCAGCATTGTCCACCCCGGCGCTTATTAGTTCGCGGATACTGATAAGTTCATTGAGAAACTTAGCGTATAATGCTTGAGAAATAATATCTCTTTTCCAGGCACGGTTAACGCTATGAGCTAACTGATTTAGGTTATTACTTGCTTTGCTGTAATAAAACAGAAGGCGTTCATATTCTTGTGAGGATTGTTCAAAAACCGGATTCGCCTGGAGAAAAGTCTCCCGGAAGAATGCGGACTGGCTGAGTCCGGCTGCTTTGATTTTCTCTTCATAGGGCGCCATTTGCTCATCCGTGAGGCGGAAGGAAACGACGCGTCCTTTGTTGACTCGCTCTCGCTTTGCCATAGCTTCACCCGACAGCAACCGACAACAACGACAACCAGGCTTTTCCCGCTCTGCGGGGTTTCAAAGGGGGTATCCCCCTTTGGCACGATCGATGTTTAGAAAATGCGAAGCTATTTTGTAAACAATCGGTGACGTGCCTGGGTTTAAGCCTCGGAGTCATCTGTACGGCTGGAGATTGATTTACGTCGCTCTAGATCGATCAGAGTCGATCTGATGTTCTCTATTTCCAGGCCAGGGGCCTATAATCGATCTGATTATCTCTAAGTAGCTCTATAGCGAGGACACCACATGACCAATTGGCGAACCCTGCCCCGAACCGGGAAAAGCCAGTTCATCCCCCTGATGCCACAGATTCAGCAGCGCCTGAACCTTGGCCAGACCTACAAACAGATCCACGATGCGCTGGTTGAATCTGAAGACATCACCTTGGGCTATCAGCAGTTTGTTAAATACATCAACAAGCTGATGGGCATTAGCACCAATGCGAAACCGGCTGCGTCGATCATTCCTGGCGTCCCTTCAAGGCATCTATCAGGTGAACACCCTTTAGCGCACTTGGCGGCCAACCGTGAGAACCGGCGGAATCAGGACGCGGAAATTCACAATCCGGTGCCTGATCCAAAGAAAATTTACGGGGAATAAATTGCCGAAGACATCATGGCCGCTACACACAAGCGGCCTTTCTGCGTTGGCTATTCGGCCAGCAGTTTGTTGGGCAGCAGTTTTTTAACACCAGGTGGCAATGACTTTAAAGCCTCCTGTTGGCCTGAGTACCGATCGAACCAATAGTTCGCAGCTTCCTGATTTCTAGAGCCTGCTGAATAAAGCAGAAACAGGCCTATCGAAAACAAACCCATCAGCCCTATTAGCGCAATGGCCAAAACCATGTTCAGCCTGGACGTTTTGGTATCGCGTAATCCGTTGGAAAGCGCTTTAGCCTGGCGCTCCACCTGCGTGATGTCGCTATTGGCACGTTGCAACGCCGTCGTTAGCAACTCCGAAACACTGGCTTCGACGCTGCCTTTTAGACGTTCCTGAGCGGCTTCAACTTCGAATTTTCCCAGTGCAGAAAGTGCGCCCTTCGTTTCGTGCATCAAGGTTTCAGCGGTTCGCTCTGCTTCTTCGACTGCGAACACTACTTTCGAAAGGCTCTTTTCAAGTTCGCCGGGTAAACGTTGCATCGCCTCCACAATGGGTAGCGTGAATCTGTCCAACACAACCTGCTGACCGATGAAGTACGAAAATATTGGATCATCACCCGATAGTTTCACCCCATGCTCTAAAAGCAGGCGAGACCGAATTTCATCTTTGAATACCTCGTCCATGGCTGTTACTCGCTAGGCACGTTGAACACTCGATCCAGATCGGAATAAATATCGTTGAACACTCGATACAACCGCGACTTAGACATCACTCCGAATTGTTCGGAGTCCATTACTTGGCGCAGCGTAAGGTGCTTCTCCGTCATGATCCGAATATCAGTGCTGAATGCATCGCTGTTGCGGTCAATGATCTTTACCAGGCCCTGGATGACATCTGAGTTGTCTTTGAACCACGGCATTTCGGCGAGCGGCTTACCGTTGAATTCAGGAATCCCCCAAAATTCGTTTTCCCAAACGACAATCTTCGCGTTGGACTTGGATTTCTTAACCAGGTCAATCATCGACAGCAACCCGGTGACCGTGTCGTCCTTGGCCTGTCCGCCGGTCACAACACAGTGAATAAACACCTGCTTGCCGGCCTGTTGCAGCGCCTCCAGCACGTAGTTGGTGCTGATGTATTTGGCGATAGGGAGAAACGTTGATGCTCCGTTGTCGATCACCGTGACCTGCTCAACTGTCATCAACGTTTCAAACAAGGGATCAAACAAACGCTGCACAACAGCCCCGCCGTCGGTGATCGGAACCAGTTGCACATTCAGGTCGCGAATCTGGTGAAAGGTGCTGTTGACCGGATCGGTGTCGCCACAAATCGGGGCACAGCCCCGGGACTGGAAATACTGGGTCAGAACGGACGCTTTGAGCGACTTTCCGCAACCACCTTTTCCCTGCAGGATGAAGTGGCTGGTATTGGCAAAGAAAGCAGCAAGCGCGTTAAGTGTCTGTTCCTGCTTCATCGTTTTAGGCATGGAAACCTCAGGTTTAGAATGGGATATGGGGGGCGTTGGCAAGAAACACCAAGGGCGCGGCCCTTGTCATCTCGCAACGGCCGCGTTGACCTCAGGAGCGCGGGGGCGGTAAAGCTCTACCCCCACACTCCCGAGGAAGCCTGTGTTTTGACGGTGTGCCGTCAAGTGTGCGCTTCGCCCGTGCTTCCGTTCGCCGGAACGATGGAGCTGTTCCGACGAGCCGGGAGCGCGGCACATGACGGTTCAGAACGGGATGTCGGGATCTGGAAGTTCATCGGGATTCGGTGCAGGACTTGGTGGACTCGCGGCCCTTCCTCCACGTCTTCCGGCTGGTTTATTACCCGCTGCAGGCGCTTGAGCGGCTGCAGGATTCGGCGCAGGCTCGTGAGCCCCCGTGCTGCCACTGTCGCCCTGTGGACGGCCTCCCAAGAGCTGCATGGTGCCTTGCATGTCGACGACGATTTCTGTCGTGTAGCGCTTGATGCTGTCCTTTTCCCATTCGCGGGTTTGCAGCTTGCCCTCGATGTACACCTGAGAACCTTTGCGCAGGTATTCGCCGGCAATCTCGGCCACCTTGCTATACAGCACTACACGGTGCCATTCGGTCTTTTCAACTTTCTGGCCAGTCTGCTTGTCCGTCCATTGCTCGCTGGTGGCCAGGCTCAGGTTGGTCACAGCGGTGCCGTTGGGCAGATAGCGTACGTCCGGATCCTGACCGCAGGTTCCTACCAGGATGACTTTGTTAATTCCACGGGCCATTTTCTACTCCATCAATTATTGGTTCAGCCAACACACGCCATCGGTTAGGCGCGTTGTTTCGCTGCTGCTTTGGTTTTGAGAAACACAAACTCGACGTTGCCATCAGCGGTCAGCTTCAACGAGGCGTCGAATGGCTTACTGCCTTCCTTGTGGCCACGCATACCCTTGATCACCCCGGTGCGCGCGGTCGTCAGCAACTGGTGCATCTGTTCTTCGCTGAGTTCTTTGCCACAAATCTCGCGGAACACCTTGAATTCACACGCTTCGGCTTCACAGGCCACGACATTGCCGCGCGGGGCCATGACGCCGCCGCACATGGGGCACTTGGCCGTGACGTTGAAACCCTGCACAGCCCCAAGGTCGACTGCATTGATTTGCTCGACAATGAACGCCTCCAGCTCGTCCAGGAACGCATCGCAGGTCAGCTCGCCGCTTTCGATCAATTGTTGTTGCTCATGCCAGAGCGCGGTCATATCCGGCTTGGTGGCAATGGCTGGCAACGCGTCGTGGAACTGCAGGCCGAGCTTGGTCGGAATCAGCTTGTTGTTGTCGACGCCGTAATAGTTGCGCTCCAGCAACTTGGCCAGCATCGCGCCGCGTGTGGCCGGCGTGCCGATGCCGCCGCGCTCGTTCTTGTCCTTGCCTTCGTCGCGGCTGAGTAACAGCTTTTTGATGCGAGGATCCGTGACGTATTTGGAAACCTGACGCAGATCCTTGAGCAAGGTTGATTCGGTGTAGAGCGGGAGCGGTTTGGTTTTTTCCTTGGACACGCTCAAGCTTTCGCATTGACCGCTAGCACCGGTAGCCAGCGACTCCAGCACATCGAACGGCGATTCAGAGACATCGCTGTCGTCGCCATCCTCGACGTCCTCAGCCGCTCCAGCATCGTTGATCAAGGCCATCCAGCCTGGCACGGTGACTTTCTTGCCGCGTGCCATAAACTCGCTGCCGGCGACCTCAAACTGCACTTTGGCCGAGCGGAACTGCTTATCGGGCAGAAACTGCGCGACGTACTGCTTGACGATGGCCAGGTAGACCGCACGTTCTTCGCCCGTCAGGTTGTCCAGATCGATCTGCACCGCTGTGGGGATGATTGCCGTGTGCGCTGATATCTTGCTGTCATCGAACGCCCGGCTTTTGCGCTCGGAATCGACACAGGCAAAGGTACTGGCCAGATCCGGCAGCGCCGATGCCAGCACGGCCAGCGTTTCCGGAGCTTCGTCGAACTGTTCGTCCGACAGGTAGTTGCAATCGGAACGGTTGTAGGAAATGGCCTTGTGGTTTTCACGCAGCGCTTGCGTGATGGCCAAGGTTTTTTCCGCGTTAATGCCGTGGTCTTGGCTCATCTGCGCTTGCAGATCCAGCAAGGAGAACGGCAACGGCGGCGGCGTTCGTTTGTCCTCGACCTTGGCGACAGTGACCTGCGCGACTTGTTGCTGACACGCCTTAACGATGTCGGCCGTGAACGCTTCGTCAACGATGCGTTTTTTGCTATCGACCGGCGCGTCTGCCGGCGGCTGGAGCTTGGCGGTAATCGTCTTGCCGTCGAAGGCGAATTTGCCAAACACACTGAAGAAAAAGGCGGCGCTGTGTCCGGTGTAGGCTTTAAAACGCGCCACGATCAAAGCCAGGATCACGGTTTGCACCCGCCCTACCGCGAGCACCCCCCGAATACCCTTCGCCTGGCCAGCGAGCGTATAGGCCCGCGTCATGTTGAAGCCGTAGAGCTGATCGCCGATGCTACGTGCCTTCGCTTTTTGGGACAGGCCAAAAAACTGGGTGTTGTCGACCATGTTGGCCATCGCTTTGCGCGCAGCATTGGCGTTCATGTCGTTAATCAGTAGCCGCTTCACCGGCCGCGTATTGCCGACGTACTCCAGCACCTCGTCGACCAGGAGCTGACCTTCCTCGTCCGGGTCGCCGGCATGCACGATTTCAGAAGCCTGCTCGATCAGCTCGCACACCACTGCCAGTTGATCCTGGGTTTTTTCGATGGGAATGTAGATCGCAGGGCGCAACTTCAACGGCAGATCCGCCGCTACCCAGTCAGCATATTTTGGGTTGTGATGCTCCGGCGGGGCCAACTGCAGCAAATGGCCAATGCACCAGGTCACGATGTCAGAACCACATTCGATGTAGCCGCCCTTTCGGCGGCCGTTGCCTAAGCCTTCAGCAATCACCTTAGCCAGGTCGGGTTTTTCAGCAATAAACAGTCGCATGTCTCTCCACCTCGGGTTGATTCGGTCAGCCGCGGGACTGGCCGAACTTGTCGTTGATCTGTTTGGTTTTCCCCCGATCAGCAGTCGGGCAACTGTTTTGCTGCTTCAGGCGCTCGGTGGCTGTCCGACTCCATTTAATTTTTCCTTTCTTCTTCACGATGATGTCGAAATATTCCTTTTCGGCGGCGTCGCACTCATCTCCGCCATCGTCACCGGAGCCGGTGAGCTTGGAATATTTGCCCCACATGCAAAGCACCATCTTGCAAGGGTCTTTTGCGAAGGCCGGCGGCGCCGCCAATACGGTGATGCCAAGCAGCGCAGCGGTAAAACATTTACCCAGGGCGAAACGCTTCGCGGCGAGGCGCACAGCGCCCGCCTTAGTAACGGTCTGTTTCATTGGGAGGATCCTGAAAAGGCACCTGACGGCGCCGGGACTGGCAGTGGTTACTTGCGGACGTCGGCCGGCGGCTGACGCTTTTGTTGCTCTTGCTGAATGACCAGGTCGTGCGGAGTCACCATGGCGGCGGTGGGCACAACCACTCGCATCGGAACGGTCAAACTGTCCACCAACGCCGCATCGCCCATGGGCAGGGCAGGTGTCGGCAGGCCTTTGCGCGCTTTGAAAACCTCTTCCTCGTAGTAGACGATCTTCCTGCAGCGAATATTGACCGGCTTGGTCTTCTTCGTACCCTGGACAAAAATAATTTGCTCATCGAAGGGCAGCTCATTCAATTCCTGAGGCAGCAGCAAGGGGCGCGGTTGATCGCTGTAACTAGAGGACCGGGTGCGTTCTTTGCCGTAGTTCACCGAATCGTTTCTGACCCGTACGGTGGTATTGCCCAGTCGTTCGCTGTAGGTTCTGGCCACATCGATGTCGCCCGGCGCGAATACGACTTCAATGTGAAAGGCTTTCATAATGGCGTCGCCTGTTTCCTTGCCGTAGGTGCGTTCACCACGCATCTGATCCTTGCTCTGGAAGATGATCAGGTAACGCAAGCCGGCGCCGCGCAACAACGCAGGCCCCGTTTCCATCGCTTCCATCCGACCCATTACCGCGATTTCATCCAACACGAACAGAATCTGATACTTGAGCCGGAGCGATCCATCCTCACAATGCCCACCTTGGTCTGGCAGGATCCTTGAGTTTTGCATCATGGCCTGTGAAAAAAACATGTTCATCAATGGGCCAAACTTTTTGACGTTTTCGCCGGTGACACAGAAATAAATGCTCGTTTTTTCCTCGCGCATCCTATCGAACTCGATGTCATCACCCGACAGCGCCCAGGCCACGGTCTTCTCTGAGTACAGCGTCAGTTGGCTACGGACGATGTCCGCCGTGGTCGACCAACCGCTTTTCGCTTTTGCCTGCTCAACGATGCTGCCAATTTCCCGCAAACACTCGGCGCTAAGTGCTTTTTCGCCTTCGCTACGTGCAGCCATTACCTGTTCAGCCCAGGCGCCCATGCCGACGCCCATCGAGGCGACTTCATACACCTGAGGCAATGTAAAAGGCAGCTCAGGCGTTTCCATCAGGTAAAGAACAATGGCCGAGAACACAGACGCAGCCTTGCTGTACCACTCCTGGTTCTTGGGGTTATCAGACACATAAAGCGCAGCAGCCTGCGTCCGGATATCACCCAACCGATACAACGGATCACGGCGCAGCGCAGAGAACGGGTTCCAGCGGTGGGTATCCATGCGCTCGGGGGAGAAACGCCGTACCTTCTGCCCGGTCAGAGCCCGAAAACCGGCCGTGGCGTCCCAGTTTTCAAACTTCGGATCGTTGACTACCACCGAATCCGGAAACGTCAGCAGGTTGGGGATCACCATACTGACGCCTTTCATGGTGCCAGGCGGCGCGGCCAGCATGACGAACGACTGGCCGTAGGTGGCCAAAAACGAATCGCGCTTGGGGTGCTTGCCGATCAGGATCGGCGGGAAGTCTTCTATCCGCTTCTGCAGATTTTCTTGGCTGTACATTTAACCTCCTGGTCATTTGGAACTGCTACCAAAACACCGCCCGGGTGTCGACGCTCGATCGGCAAATTTGGTAGCCAGTACAGGGCGGGTTATGTCTTGACGGCAGTGCACGCAGCGCTGGCCGGCTCGATCATTTCGAAGTTCGAATCACTCGCCGGCACCGCCTCCCCGCGACTCAGCGCCTCCAGTTGCGCGGCGCTGATGGCTTGATAGCGCCAGAGTGCCGGCGAACCTTTCGGGCAGTAGCTGAAACTGATCGGGTACGCAGCCTCGACTACCGTGGCGCCTTCGATGCCATGTTTTTTCAGCACCGTCGCTGCCCAAACGTCGAAGTCGAACAGTGGAGTCGGCAACATTGCCGCTGCGCTGCCCGAGGCGAGTGCTGCAGCGATGGCGCAACAGGCAACAAGCTTCATGGGCGTACCTCCCGCCCGGCATCGGCGGCCTGTTGCACGGCCAGCGTTTTTTCGGCCGTCGCGTGAATCATCGACAGAGTTGCATTACCGAGTGCTTGATTAGCCTCCGACATCACCTGGTTGGCTGCAATAATCGTCAGTCCCGAGTTGATCATTGCAAACTGTTTGACCTGGATGACCAGGCCGACAACCAGTGCGCCCAGCACGACTACAGCGAACTTTTTATTGGTCATGAGCATTACCTGTTTTTAATCAACCCCCGTTGTGCCTGGACGACTTGTCGCGCAGGCACAACGGGGCCACCAAGCCACTGATGGCGCGGTAGCGATTATGAGTTTTTTTGAAACCGGGATTGGATCTCGGCAGGGTTACAGCTTTTGGTAGTCGCCCGTGTACTCGAAAGCTCGAAGCTCTTTGTCATTGGCGAAACGGGCATCACCGTGCAACGAGCGTTTCGGCTTGACCCGTGCGAGCAGGGCCAGCAGCGTCAGGCCGACCGGGAGGAAAGTCAGTGCAGCGGTGATGCACCACACCCAGGGCAGGTACACCAGACGGCTATCATCAAGTGCAAGGTGCCGGGCATCGAACAATGTCCGGTAGGTCACGCCAGAGTAATCGCCGGCTGTAATCTGCAAGAACACTCCCCCACCCACATACAGCCCCAGGACGAAGCACACGGCCATCAGGATCAGGACTATCAACGTCACTTTCCACCACATAATCCCTCCTAGGCCGCTACGCCATTCAACAGATCCAGCTTGTGCTGTGGGTCATAGTGCACTTCAAGCAAGTGCGTTTTTTCCATGTAGATCATGATGTCGAACGACGTCCTTACCAGCCGCTCGATGTATGGGTAATCAAGCCCTTTACCGACTTCCGATTGCTTCACCAGACTGCAGATCCGCGCGACACCCGCGATGCTGTCGTTCGCGTGCGCCGTCGTGACAGTGCCGGGCAAACCGGTGTTGAGGCTTTCCATGAAATGCCAAGCCTCATCCCCGGTCAGCTCGGCCAAGAGCAGGTGGTCGGGCTTCATCCGCATCGTGATGGCGACCAATGACTTGGGGGTCACCCGCTGGCCATACAGCAGGTGAACGCGGTTTGGATGTTTTGGCAACACCAGCTCGTTGACGGCTTCGATGGTGATCAGGCGGCGGCTTGGGTCATAAAGGTCAACCAATGCCTTGGCAAACGTCGTTTTCCCCGAGCCAGGCCCGCCAAAAATGATGATGTTTTGCCGATGGTGCATCGCCAGTCGGAAGAACCGGTCCCAATCCAGTCGCACATGCGCGTCCATCATGTCGCGCTGCCAATCTTTCAATTCCGCCTTGGACGTCGATATCGCGCGGATCTTCTCAAACCGTCCTGAGTCTTGGTAGTTGGGCAGCGAAAACCGGTCAAGCGAAGGCTTCCGAATCGTCAGCGATATGGTGCCTTTCTCGCAGGCTGGCGGCATGACCAACGTGCCCCGCGTGCCCTGCGGGAAAATGTTGGGCAGATCCACAGTGTGCAAGGGCTCGTCGGCGGACATCGATATTCGGTTGAACGCCGCCAGTGAGGTCGCAACCTTCTCGCACAGGTCCAGGGTGAGCTGTGGCATTGGCTCCATCGTGTCGGCGAGCTGTCCTTCTGCCGCCGTCCACAGTTCGCCCGGGCGGTTGAAATACACCTCGGTAACGCCCTTACGCTGCAATCGCTCAGTCAACCCCGCCTGCTCCATGAAGTCACGTAACAGAGTCGAATCATTCAGCTCCTCGAATCCCTCGAGATCCTCGACGGGCTGGCTCATCATGTTCATCAGATCCTCCTAGCGGTTTTCAAGAACCGAAGAAAAGTCGATATCGCGGGCGATGATCACTGTCAGGATGGTGCCTGGCAGCAGATAACCCGTTGGGTTGATATTGATGTTGGCGTCCAGCGCCTTGCTGGCCATGTTTTCGACGTTCTGTTCACTGTTGTTGACCGTGTAACCAGACCCGCTCTCCTGGGTGGAGTTGGATGCAGCCGACAACACGTCTTGGAAGGCCGACAACGCGACAGCACCGCCGTAGCGCTCAAGATAGTGGTTGTCGATCCACGCCTTGGTTCCACTTGCCCCCATTTGCCCCGCGCCCAAACTATCCAATCGGGCACGAATACCTGGCACACCCGCCACCCCGGAACTCGTTTCAAGCTCTGTCCATGACGTGAACACGTTGGTCTGACCTGGGCGAACCTCAACTTTCTGCTCGCCATTGAGTGGCGCGCCAGCTTCAGCAATCACTGTCGATCCGTCTGCCGAGTACAGCGGTTCTGTCAACCGACACTCCACCAGGCCCGGTTGATCGGTGATGATCTCGGTGTACAACGCGCAACGCGCATAGGTGTTGTGCCGCAGCAGGTACTTGCCATCCGGGGCCAAGACCGCTTTAGACGGTTTGAAACCAGTACCAGAGAGGTTTGACAGGCTTCCGCGATAAGACGACGAACCTGAACCGCCACCGCCATCGAACGCACCCGCATCCGCCTCGCTACTGCCGGCCGACGACTGGCGAGCGCCGGTCGCTGATTGCCCGTAACTGGAACCGGCGACTGACGTTGGTTTGACGTACACCCCACCGCCTAACTTGCGTTGCAGCGGTGTTTTTTCAGCAGGGGCAGAGCTGTTGCCTTGACCGGATGGGGCCGGTGCCTGCCCAGTGGACTTAGGCGGCGACGCCGGCTTGGACTCCGGCGCCGGGGCGGGCTTGGCTTGTTGCTCCTGTTTGCGCTTCAACGCTTCCTCTTCGGCCATTCGGCGTGCCTTTGCTTCCTTGGCGATTTTCATCGCGTCATCGTTGCCCTCAGTACTGCGCAGCATGGTATCGGCCTGCACCTTGGATTCGTCGATGTCAGTGCTACCTTCGCTCATCACATTGAAGGCCACCGCCCAAAGCGCCACAAGCCCGGCGATCAACACCACGAACACCACGCCGGCAATCGCCCAATACTTCATGTTCTGCGGGGTTTTCGTAACGCTCGACCGGAGGTCGAACGCTCCGCGTGCCTGGGCTGAACTGCTGGATGCTGGCTCTGTTACGCCTTCAGGCGTTGGGTTGTTATTGGTCTGCATGTTTCACCACCCGAATATCGCCAGTCGTGGTGCCGTTGTAGTTGTAGAAGCCGCCCAGGCGCTGCCGCGTTTTGACTTCCAAGACCATCATGTTCAAACGAAAGCGGAATGCTTGGCTCACACCATGTACGACCAGGATGTTTTGCACCGTACGGGTGTTCACCAGACTTTCACTTCCATCCGGCAAGACTTGGTAAACCACAGGTCGCGGCGTATTTGCCGGGAAGCGGAAACAGGTAAACGTACCGTTGTCCCATGCCTCGTAAGGTGAAATTTCCTTGTCCCCTCGACGCTGATAGGCGCGGTTCATCGCGCCGCTGCACGGGTTGGGGTTGAGGTCCCGTTCCGCGACCATTTTTTTAACGCCAATCGGCTCCGGGTATGTGAAGCGCAGCGCGTACGTCTTCAACGCGTCGTCTTTTACCAACACCAGTTCGAAGATATAGGTATGTCGATTGGTGTTGATGATCAGGTTGGTGTCCGGATCCTTGGGGACTTTCGGCTTGATACTGACCAAGTTGCCCGCCAGATTCGTGCCCAACTCCCAAGCGTCCGGGTCGCCTGCAACCATAAGCCCGGAGTCCTCAGTGACAGTCTCGTTGACCGGGAACTGAATCAGCGATGTACGCCCGATCACAGCCTGAATGCGATACACGTTGTCAGGTGAGTAAACGGCCGTCTGTACCCGAGGATCCATATACGAGCCGGCGCCCATCACTTCGGCATTGGCGTAGCGCGATACCAGGGTGCACAGCGCACCAGCGGTGAATAGAAGTCCCGCGATGCCCAGCTTTTTTCTGAAGGTCATAGCTTGCCCCCCACTTCCTCGTTTTTCGAGTAGGTGACCGCCCCGAAGCCACTCGGCGACAGCCAAGCGTCGCCGCGCGTTTTCGGCTTCTTCTTGTAGTCGTAGGTGATCATTGCACGGTACTTGAGCGGCTTGATCGTCATGTCCGGCTCGCCGTTGCGGTCAAGCACCACCTTGGTCATCAACACCTGGGCTGTACCGGTGCGATTCTTACGATCCAGAAAGGTGATGTCGTTGATTTCGGTGCGAATCATCCGCGTGTCGCCCAATACCTCCAGGTAGCCTTTCTTCGACAGTTGGAAGTTTCGGTATTCTGTGAACGTCTCATCATGAGACATCAATTCGACCAACTTATATTGCGCATCGTGATCTGCGAAGGTGTAACCCTCACGAGCCCGTACATACGTGGCCAGCATGAACTCATCATCGATTTGTTCCTGCGACTTCGTTTCACTGGCCGGGCGCAGCACATCCGTCGCACCGGTAACTTCGTTAACGCGAACCGCGAATGGGACGTACTCTTTCAAGGGCGTCAACCCCATGACAGCGCCGATAGCCATGAAAGTCAAAACACTGTTAAACATCGCGATACGACGCCACATGGTAGCTTTGGCTTTATGTTCTTTCGCGACGTTATCCTCAAACCAGCGCGCGGCCCATTGATATGCCTTTTCGTATGCGCTCATTTCTTGAGCCGTCAGCGCGTCCATTGCCGGCGGTGACGCTAAGAGCCGTTCCTGTTCAATGATTTGATCTTTACTTTTTCGCAGCATTGGGCGCCCTCCCTTTTAATTGACTTGCTTGAAGTACCGGCGGATTAAAGTCTTCCCAAGAACCGGATGGTTCCGGCAACTTTGGCGCCGAACTACAGGCAGAAATAAAAACCACGCAAAACAACCCGCTCAAGGCAAGTTTATATTTCATCGCAATAACCTTTAGGTGTTGGTACGAGTGCTACCCGAGAGGGCAACTATTGGACTGTGTTGCGGCGTCTCATAACTAGCCTGGCGATAGCTTTGCCAGCAGCGCCGGCCATGCGGCCGGCCGTGCCGACGCCCGTGCCCTTGCCGAGGAGCCCGGACACGCCCGTTGCGCCGGAAGGCGTCCCGCCCATGACGGAAGCGGCGTAGCTCGGTAACTCAGTTGCGAGCAGCGTAAAGGCACCGAAGTAGAACAGTATCGAGAACGCTTCGGCCCAAGTTGCTTCAATCGCGCCATTTTTCATAATTACCGTGTTGATGAAGCCGATCTCCAAAGCGATCACAATGGAGAACAGCACACTGGTGAGCATAAATCCCCCAACCAGCGATACCCATCCGTAAAACCATTGGCGGGTTTGATCAAACAGCGCAAACGCAATGAATATCGGACCTACCACTAACATCAGTGTTGTCGCAACTTTCAAGGTAATAAGCGTTCCAACGCACACCGACAAGAAAGGAATCCCACCAAGCAACATGAAGATCAGCACACATATGCCCATAATGACGATGTTAAAGTTGTCCAACAGATCGAAATCCATCGCTTCTACCAACTTCACCACAGCATCAACAAATGCACTAATCAAAGTATCAACTTGGTTAGTCTGATTCCCCTGTTGCCCTGATAGGACGCCGCCCATCCATGTTGGTAGATCCGTGACAAACGGAACCACGTTCTGGATGTACCAGGACACGTTAAACGCGAAGGACACGATGATCGCCATTTTGAAGATAGACCAAAGAATATCTTGATAAATGACGTCAATCCCAGTGAATAGCCATTGCAAACTTTTCAAGGCAAAATGCACCATCCAGACTGAGCCGAACGATGCACCCACCCCCAACATCACTTTCGCTGTGCCGGACATCAACGTACTGTTAAGACCGGCCTCAATTGCTTTAAATAACGGTTCCGCAATTTGAATATCCATAGGTCACCTTTAATTGCTGGGCTAAGACTTCTTCCCGTTGAGGTGATCCTTGAACGCCTGGGCACGCTGCTTACTTTCCAGTCGTTCTTTCTGCGCGACCAGCATCTGAGTCTGTTGCAGCCTCATTTGCTGATTTTGTAGCTCCAGCAGTTCTTGCTGGTAGCGCAGTTGCAGATCCTCCTTCTCTTGTGGTGTTTGGACCTCATCGAGCTTGGTGCGCAGGGCCTGGGCATTCTTGACCCGCTGGGTGCTCGCGTCGTAGTTACGCTCCAGGGCATCGGTCACCGCGAGTAGCTTGTCGAATGACTTCTGAACGTTGATATCGTCCGAAACCAGTCCGTAGCGGTCACGCAACGAACCGAGGTCACGCGCGTCCTGATAAATATCCTCCCAGCCATCAAGCGACAGCGTCTTGTTCAGCTCAGGATTATCGAGAAAATCACCGAGTTTGGAATTTCCGGTGACCAGGCTCTTGTAGTGGTCAAACTGAGCCTTGGCCTGCTCAATTGCCTCTTTTGCCGCGTTGAGCTGGTCCAGTGCTTCTTTAGCCTGGCGCTGCGCGTCCAGCGCCATCTGTGCCAGGGCCGCGATGTCGACGGTTGGAATGCCTGATCCGTAACTGCACGGCACCGAAACGGCAATGGCCAACGCCAAAGCGGATGCAAGTAGTCTTTTTTTCATGCGGACACCCCACCAGCATTGGCTTCTCTGGCTCGGCGTTCGGCGGCGGTTATTGCAGCCATTCGCTCCAGAAACGCCGGAACCCATAGATGTGGGTCATCGGTGCCAAGTGACCGCCGTACCTCTGCCGCGACCGGAAGGTTCTTCTCCGTCGACGACAGCAGCGGTAGCCAGTATTTCAGGTGATCGGGCAGTTCCATCTTGAGCTGCACCGCCTGATGCCCCTGTACCACCACCATTTCGCGGCTGAGGGGATGCATACCAGCGATGGTATCGAACACTTTGCCCTTGACGCCGAACTTGGCATAACCGTCCTCATCCGCTTTGGTATTGGGCAGCCAGATCGCCGTAATGACCTGCTGGACAACCGCCGGAGCGTACTCAGTGCTTAATGCATCCTCCGGCGACTGAGTGTCCATGATCAGGATTTCGCCACGGGTTCGTCCGCTCTTGAGGATTTCCTTGATCTTTTCGGCTGTACTCTCGAAGGACAACGGCACCCAATACTCAGCGATCGCGTTAATGAGCAGGCTGCCCGGTTTGGCTTGGTGCATGGTGCGTTTCACGAAAAACAGTGTGTTGAGTAACACTTCCATGACATCGGGATGCTTGGTGGCATATTCCTTTTTCAGAATCCTTGTGCAATCAAACGCCAGACGTCTGAACGCTTTGGGATCAAACAGGTTTTTCGGCGAATCCAGTACCCAGGCATATTGGCCGACATGACCACCGGCAACCCGGCACCACTTGGCCAAGCGGGTATGCAGGCAGTTGTTGCCTTTCTTGGTGATGTTCTGCAGCAACAACGACATGCCTCGATTGTCGACGTTGGAATGCTGCATCACCGCGTCGATGGAGCTCTGAATCTCCCGCTCTTCATCCTGGTTAGTCTGCTCCTTACCGCCTGCGCAGCAGAACACGATGTCGAACAAGAACTGGCGCAATTCCTCGTTATCCGGAAACTGGAACGGGTTCAGACCGGTGAATTTCCCCGGTGCGATGGTGAAATAGTGCGTGTTGAGCGCTCGCAGCAGGTTCTCCAGCGAGTTGTTGTAATCGATGCAGAAATACATCGGATCCCAACGACTGAAGAACATCAGCAATATCGCCTCGAACGTGGTCTTACCGACCCCCGTTTGCCCCGTGATCGAAATATGCCCAGGCAACATTTCACCCAAGTTGTTTTGACCAGGAGGGCTATCGTGCGCGCTGAGCATGAACAGCCCTTTTTTGACGGTCTGCATCGGGACCAGCGCCGTTCCATCCCCAATGGGGTTGCCCTTTGCTTTGCCGGCCGGTGTGGCGTGCAATGAAAAGCCGCAGGCGAGGTTTTCGGTCGACTTCGACAAAGGGTATAGCGAGCGGGTTTCGCCAGGAAACTGCGTGTACCAGGTCTTGTAGTTCGTCATGGTGGAGCGTACGAACGTTGCATCGCGCACGGTAAACACTGATTCCATCTTGGAGCCGTTAATGATCGCCTCGTCCGGCGTATTGCCGAACACGATCATCGACGCGTGATATCGACCCATTGCCAATTCGCCCTGGGTGATTTCCTGCACAGCAGCCAACAGTTCATTGGTCTGCTTGGACTCCCCCTCTACCGAACTCAGATCGGAAACGTGTTTAGTGAAGGTCCGTTTGGCCGTGTTGCGATCCTCGAAGATGAAGGTCTGCACCAACGTAAAGTCGAACGGCTGTTCAATCGCCTCATCCCACATGCCAGGGTAGGAACCGGCGCTCGGGTAGTCGCGCAGATCATAGGTGGTACCAAAGCGAACGCCGCCCCTATTGGGTCGATTCTCGAGGAAATCGTATTCGCCGAAATTGGTCACACTGTCGATCATCGCGTCACCCAGGCGCGTATCGCTGTGCAGAATGTCTTTTTCATGCCCGTTGATGAGCAGGCTGAAATAGCGACCGGCTTGGGAGAACAGCGCGCCGTAACGGTTCGATTCCATCCCCATGAAAGAGGGATCGTAATCGGCGAGCATGGTTTCCGAAATCGTAAGCAGCTCCTTCATCCGGCGAATGCCGTCGTCCTGGTCGCGATACTTAAGAATCAAGCCAAGGGCATAACCCGTCTGCCGATAGGTCCCGTTGCGAAAAGGCGCTGTATACGCGTCGGCAAAATCCTGCAGCGGCTGCAGCTCGAACACATATTCGGTGTCCAGCTCGACTTTGGTTTTGGTGATGTAGGTCTGCAACATCAGGTTTTTGCCTTCTTTCTTACCCAGTGCAAGAAAGTAAGCATTGATCTGCAGGAACAGCCGGTCGAGTTCGTTTTTACTGACCGTCTCGTGAGAAATGCCTTTGAGTCGAATCAGGCTAAACAGCCTATACCCGCTCAGAGTCATCATGTGTTCGTGGACTGGGTAGCACATCAACGGGACTTTTAACTGTTCCGGCGATAACGCGCTGTTGTGAAAATCTCTTCCCATAATATTGGCTCCAGAGAGGACTATAGGGGGTGAGCAGCAATTGTTTGCCGTGTTTTAGGTTCAACCACAAACGATGGATTGAAAACCGAACACGGCGCACGTATCTATCATCGATAGACGTCATGATTCGCAGACCGCACACCGCAATAACGAATGGCAGTAGTGCAACCAGCGCCCAAACGAACGAAAGCAACGTGAACGTGATAACAAAGACAATCACTGCAGCAAGAAACAACCCGACAAGCGACATGATAGGAACGCCCCAAAACATCGCGGGACGGCTCATGGCGTTATAACTCGGATAAAGCAAAATCTTATCTTCTTCTTGCGACATTGGAAACTCCGTGACTTTCAGTTATCAGTCAAACGAGCCTGTACCGAAAATTTGCCAAGCGCCTGCCGCTAATACCAAGGCACCACCGACAGCGATAATTACCCAGATTTGTTCGAGGTAATCTTTGAAGGTGGTGGAATGATCACCGTTGGCCCGTGCAAGCAGCCATTTAATGCCGCACCACAACAAAGAAATCAACGCCGCCGAACCACCCGCCGCATACATACCAATGCGAATTTTTCGAGTTTGATCCAAAACGGTTTGATCCCAATCGGCCATTGCAAACAATGGCACGCAAGCAATCGCTACCACCAATAACTTGATGAACTCCTTTTGCTGAGTGAAAAAGCGAGCGATTTTTTGCTTTACGTTAAACATCATTGTTCTCCTGTGGAACTTCTTCGGGTGTTGGTACTGGTTTACGGTCTGGTGCGGGCACCGGGGCATAACGCGGGTACTGGCGCAAGACATCCCAACTTTCGTAGGTAGGTATTGGCTGGGGCACTGGGGGTTGCGCCAAAGGTTGTGCAGGATTGCTGCCTTCCGCTGTTATCGGCCCGACCTTGTAAGACTCGGCATTGGCGACGATGCGCTGGACATGGCTAGTTCCGCCAAACTGGGGCTCTGCCCTGAAGCCAGTAGTCTCGTTGCCGCTGTAATAGCAGGAAATTGCTTTAAGTGTTTTCTCTTGGGGTGTATCTCCTTTCGATCCTACGCGCTCGTAGCAAGCCTCCAGATTGGCAGCAGCCATGCGCAGATTAGTACACGGATCAAAGACCAACTCCGACTTATTCACGTCGAAGTTATAGCGATTAATTTGACCCAACCCAATACTAAAGTTTGCCCCTTCGGCGACCAGCTCTTTTACTTTTACAACCGCCTCCTCCAAAGTCTGCGGTTGCTGCGGTAAAACCTTACCTACCACACCAATCGCCCAAGGGTTAAATCCAGATTCAGTTTTGACGATAGTGATAGTAGTTTGAGGGTGGACGGCGGGAGCACATTGCAGCGCCAAGGTCATAACTGCGCTTGCAGTCAATATTGCCATAATGGTCACCTAGGTTTTTGATTGTTCCTTCAACTTCGCTGTAGCAGCTTCCGCGTAGTTGTCGATCAGATACATAATGAACTGACCGGCCGTGTAGAGCCGACCACAGTTGTAACTGACATCAATCGCACAGTCGGTGAGAGCTTTAACCCTGTCAGCACCGACGTGAATCGTACGTGGGTATTTCACTTCCCCAGTTTTGCTGGGTTCTTTTGGCTGCATATTTCCTCCAGGCAAACAAAAACACACCGCCATGCGCATGCATGCAGTGTGTTAAAAATGTATTGGTGTGTTTACAGCTGACGTGTTACCAGACTTTTTCGTCGACTTTCGGTGTTTCAATGACCGAACTAATACGCGAGTAAGGCTGATTGCCCATCGCGATCAGTTTCGAATCATTTTGCAGCAGATTAAAAAAAGCCGTCTGGCGCTCAATCTTAGACTTCATTAAAGCAATCTCAGCCAGCTTGGCTAAAACAGCCTGGGGCACATTGTGACATTCAAGGCGTTTAACTTTTTCGTCGGCCATGAGGATCAACGATTGCTTCAACGCCTCGATCAGCGCGTTGGACACGGTGCTGATGTCGCCACCGAACCGTACGAACTCCTTGACGCCTGGAATGTCGGCAATGACCGAGTGATGCACCACCTCAGGATCGAGGCGGACGAACAGGTATCCGGGGAAAAGCGGCGTAGAGGTGGTGCGGGTGCCGTTGCAGTCACGCCGCTTTTTCACTTCCAGTTTCATTGGGCAGTAAATCTCGACACCCAACAGCCTTGCTTTGTCCGTAACCAACTGAAGCGCATGCAGATTATGTGTAATCAAATGCCATCGAAACATCCCTATACCCCTGTATGCGGGCACGCGCCGCCACAAACGCGCCGTAGCCCATCCCTTTTAGCGACCGCTCCATGGAGGGCGCTTTCCGTCGTATCGACGGCGGCTGATTATATGTACAGTGCGCAAAATTGCAATGGCACCGTGCCAGTACGTAATTTTATTCACTTACCACAAAGTAATCAATCATAAATGCATATTGTGCAATTTTGCCCTTTAAAAACGCATGGGACGCCCGAAACTGACGCATTTCAGGCGGGAAAATGACTTCTCCGATTCGCACGCTCATCGGCTCACGGATCAGATCGCACCGAAAAGCTAGGCAGATCACCCAAGCGGCGCTAGCCGAAGCCCTCGATTGCGAGGTAACAACCATCGGCCGTTATGAACGCGGCGACCACTCTCCCGATGGCGAACAACTGGTGAAGCTTGCGAACTTTTTCAACGTCTCTCCCATCGAGTTCCTACCGGCCGAGATCGACATCCGTTGGCAAACCGTCTGCGAGTTACGCTCAGTGCTGATCGATCTCGTTTATCGCATCCAGGATCCGGCCGAATTGCAGCGCTTGATCAGTGCCGCCCGCGCAACAAAAACAGCTAATCTGCGTTGAACCGAACGGCTCTAACTGGATCCTATTTGGTCGGAGCTAGCACAATGCCACGTCAACTCTGGTAAAAAATGCGGCTTCACGGCATCTTATCGACCCCCACCGTCCGCAAGAGGCGTACGGGGGTATTTTCAACAGGTCTGAGGCGCAGATGAACTCCGTAAATATGGAACGTTTAATCAAGAACCTGGGCTGTTCGTACGATGCTCTAATTGCTAATAAAGTAATAGATAACCTTCCACTACAAGACTTGTATGAAGATGGTGAATCGCTAGAGATCGAGCCGGTTCCTGGAATTGAGTTGATATTCTGGCCCGAAACCTTACGTTTCGAGGTTATATACATCACTTTGAAAGATGATCAAAACAGCAATGTGCCGCTATTCACAGGGCAGTTACCTGAACCTTTTGGTTCTCTTTCGGATCAGTCACAGGTGCATAAAGCCTTGGGTGAGCCGATGTTCTCGAAAGGCGCAATGGAGCTTCAAGGCACCGATTTAAGCGGGTGGGACACCTACCAGCTTGAGTCTCATTGGCATCCTGCTGCGCTGGTTGAGTTCCAATATGTCAAACACATGCAGACCAGTAAAATACTGTTCTCATTAATCGACAGAAACGTGTAGGTCCAAGCCAAAACTGAGTAGGGTTGCACTGGTAGAGCGTCTTGCCGGTCGCAACTGTCTCCCTGGGGTTATTGACCAGCAAGGCGCTCTCCAGTGCCTCCCTACCCTACTATGCGCTAACCGCATCGTATGCAAAAACGCAAAGTTCAAGATCAATGGTTTCCTGAGTTCTCGTGCCGTTTAGTTCAGTTCTAACCTGAATCAGCGAACCCTTGAAGCCATTATTCCGAAAAAATTCTATATTCCTTACGTTGCGATGAGCATTGCATGTGAATTCATTCACGGCGGTTTGCCGTCCTTCGCTATCGATCACAACTCCGCTCAAGCGGTAAGTGGTCATGCTTACGTCCCTCGTCAGCAGTGGCAACGAGGGAGAGTTTACCGATATCGGTTAACCTTCACAATAAAAGTTTACCGATATCGGTTAACTTTTTGGGTGCTCTCTGTAGAACGGCGCTATCTCTCGAACCGCGACGCTGACGCTGTTTATGTCGCCGATCTTCCGCGATATGAATGCCTTCCTAAACCCATATACACGGCAGATATCCGCTTGTTTCACCCCGTCGACAAAATAGCTGTGCAGCGCCTCGATTACCTTTTCTCCTGTGATTCCAGTAAACCCGATCAAGCGCCGTAACTGCTCCGGATCGACCTTGCCCGGCTCCAGGTCACGTTTTAAATCTGCCATCACATCCCTCATCCAGCCTTCTTTCGCGGCGGCGAAGTGTGGCATTGTGCCCAAGTTGTCGGCAAGAAACACCAAGGGCGCGGCCCTTGTCATCTCGCAACGGCCGCGTTGACCTCGGGAGCGTGGGGTGGTGAAGCTCTACCCCCCACTCACGAGGGAGCCTTGTTTCATTGGGGGCTGTTCAAGGGTTCGCTTCGCACGGGACTCCGTTCATCGCGACGGAGAAGCGGTCGCGACGAGCCGGGGTCGCGTCCCTTGACCTGAGTTAAACCGGTTTAGTCTTAAGACTTTGGCGGTTTAGCCAACCGCCATTCGATCCGCTGGATATTGACGCATGAACTCCGCGCTATCGTGGACCGGAGCGTCGAGCCAGTCGTTGTAGAGCCCTTGCGGCAGGATAACGACCATGCGTTTTTCGTCTTCCGGTTTGTGGTAGTTGCGCATAAAGGCGTGGTCGTCTGCGTTGACGGTCAGCATCGTGTAGCTGTGCAGGACCTGGCCGGTAGACGGGTCGTGCCAGCGCTCCCACAAGCCGGCGATGCCCATGATTTTCCAATCCGCCCGAATGATGCGCGCCGGAAACGGTTTACCCTTGCGGTAATCGGGCTCGTAAATGGCTGTGGCCGGAATGATGCAATGCTGGGCCTTGCGCCAGGCGTTACGGTAGGAAGGTTTTTCGGCCACCGTCTCCGATCTGGCGTTGTAGGTCCTTCGAACGATCTTTTTTCGCTCCTTACTCCACCCAGGAATCAGGCCGAACGCGCCGGTTAGCAGTTCCAGGCTGGGGCTTCCCTCGTCCTGGGCGTCGGCGTTGGCCGGACGGCGGACAAACGGCCCGACGTAGCCAGGCCATAGCTCCAGCTCGCCTTGTGGGTAAAGCTCGACGCCGAAGGCCTGGGCAAGCTGGCTCGGCGTCGGCGGCTCGTAATGGCTGCACATGGCTGGTTGCTCCTGTCACGGGCGGGCCCTGGTGGCGATCCGCTGGTCTGGTGGAACGTACAATAAAATTGACCGCAGGCATTCAGCAAAGTTAACTGTATATCTGTACAGTTTTCGGAAGTCGTGCGTTATGAGTTTTTCCATTCATGGCCCATTGGCCGAAGGCGGCATTCGGCTGCCCTTGTGCCTGTTCAAGATCCCGGCCGGGTTCCCGTCGCCGGCGGCCGATCACATCGAACAACAGATCTCACTCGATGAGGTGCTGAATATCCGGGCGCCGCATGTCTACCTGGCCTCGATCAGCGGCGACAGCATGCAGGGGGCCGGCATCTTCGACGGGGACCTGGCCGTGGTCGATCGGTCAATGGAGCCAGCTCACGGCCACATCGTGGTGGCCCTGCTCAACAACGAACCGGTCTGCAAGCGGTTATGCGTGCGCGATCGCCAAATGATTTTGCTTTCGGAGAATCCCAAGTACCCACCGCGCTACGTCCTGGAAGGCGACGAGCTGGTGATTTGGGGTGTCATCACCAGCACGGTTCGCAGCCATGTCTGAGGCGCCTGTGTTTGCCTTGATTGACTGCAACAGCTTCTATGCAAGCTGCGAGCGCGTGTTCCGACCGGACTTGGCCAAGGTGCCGGTGGTGGTCCTGTCCAACAACGACGGTTGCGTGGTGGCGCGCAGTTACGACGCCAAGCCCTTTGTCAAAATGGGCGAGCCCTACTTCCAGATCAAGCACAAGCTGCAGCGCCTGGGCATCGTGGCCTTCTCGTCGAATTATGCCTTGTACGGCGACATGAGCCAGCGGGTGATGAGCGTGATTGAATCGCTAGTACCGGCCGTGGAGGTTTACTCCATCGACGAAGCATTTGCCGACATGAGCGGGATCCGCGGGCCCGAGGTCCTGGGTCGGCAGATTCGCCACCAGGTGCTGCGCTGCACCGGCATTCCGGTCGGGGTGGGCATAGCCCCCACCAAAACCCTGGCCAAGCTGGCCAATCACACGGCCAAGCGCCTGCAGGCACAAACCGGTGGGGTGGTTGACATCTGCGACCCCTTCAAGCGTGATTGGGTGCTGCGCAACACCGACGTGGCCGAAGTCTGGGGAGTCGGCCGGCGGATGAAAGCGCACCTGGAAGAGATGGGCATCAGAACGGCCATGGACCTGGCCCGGGCCGATACCTGGACGCTGCGCAAGAAGTTCAGCGTGGTCATCGAGAAAACCGCCCGGGAACTGGGCGGCACCTCGTGCCTGGCGCTCGATGAGGCGGATCCGCCGAAGCAGGAGATCTGCTGCAGTCGAATGTTTGGTAAACGCCTGCAGGCGCTGCCGGCGATCCAGGAGGCGGTGGCCACCTACATGATGCGCGCTTCGGAAAAGCTGCGGGCCCAGCAGTCGTTGTGCAAGAAGATCCGGGTCAGCATTCGCACCGGCATGTTTAACCCGGCAGAAGCGCAGTATGCCAATGGCCTGGTGGTGGACCTGCCCTACCCCACCGACGACGTGCGTGTGCTCACCCGCGCAGCCACAGACGCCGTGGAGCGGATCTTTCGACCGGGGTATCAGTACAGCAAGGCGGAGGTCATGTTGCTGAACCTGTGCCAACCAGGCGAGTTCACCGAGGATCTGTTTGCCCGCTCCCAACCCGGGGAAGCCAGCAAGGTCATGTCGGTGCTCGATGCCATCAATGGCCGGTGGGGTCGAGGTACGTTGCGGGTGGCCAGCGTACCCACCACGCCGGAATGGGCCATGCGCCGCGACTTGCTGAGCCAAAGCTACACCACTCGGCTCGACCAGCTGTGGCAGATCCATTGCCGGTAGACATACTGGGCGCCAGGAGTTTTTGCTGGCGAAAAAAAACCACCCTAACCGAAGCTAGAGTGGCTTTTCCCACGGGTTCAATCCTTACAGCAGGTCGAGCAGATCGTTCCAATGGTCCCGCAGAAACTCATAGAGGTGATAAGCCCCTAATCCGTTTCTAACGAGGTCCCACGCACGCTTAAATTTCTTAAACATACTTTGGCCTCCTACAATGAGGCCAACCTCCGACGGGCTTGTCCGGCTTACCGCCCATCTTCGGGAATACATTGCGAGTGCATCCACTAAGGCGGCCGGGTGTGGGCCCTCATGCTGCACCGGCACGGCTCTCACCCCGTTTTAAGGGCATGGGAAACTGTTACGTACCTGGCCAGACCTCGTGGACGACTCACATGCAAGGAACTCGTCACCTCGCATAGTAGCCGATTTGCGCACGGTTTCCGCTACCAATAATGGCTAAATGCCGGTCAATTTGCGGACGGGCACCAGGGGATAGGCGTTATTTATGCTTGTCTGTAGGAGCAAAGGCGAATAAAGTAAGCCCATGCGAGTGCATCCACTGAGGATGTGCAGGCCTTGGCCTCACCGAAGCCTGCAACCAAAACCGCCCCCTCAAAGGCGGTTTTTTTTCGCCTGCCGTTTACTCGTGACCCGTCACGCGCACCCGGATAGAAAAAGAAGTAACCCCGCCGAGGCGGGGCTTGTATCAGTTCAGCCGGTCTAGATCGTCCAGCCGGTCGCGTAGCCAGGTGAAGGCATGGCCAAGCTGAATCACTCTCAGCACGGCGCCGAACGCCCGTAAAGCACGGCGAACCCATTTTTTCCATTGCATATAGCAGTCTCCTGATAGGAGCCTGACACCCGCTGCCCTAGAACGGTCAGAGCAATGGGTTTGCTGAAAGTTGTCGATACCTTCAGCGAGCCAGGTGTTTATCAGCCCTTCTGTTCCGGCACGTTTTCCAGACGTGGCGAAGGGGCCCCGGGCACAACATCGTGACCGTTGGGTTACTTGATACTCCAAAACCCCTGACAGAAAAAAGCACTTTGACGCTTTTTTGAAGTTTATTTTTCAAAGCGACGAAAACCCTTGACGGCGCCCTGTCGTGACGATCTAGGTTGACGCGTAACCGGCGCGTTCTGCCTCTATCGCCTTGATATAGTGACATTTCCCGGTAGTTAGCGACGTTTCGCCATTTCGTCAGGAGTGCCAATGAAGCAAAAAGATGGCCGATGAAGCGCGATTATTATCCGTGAACGTGTTGCGGCGACTATTGCGCAACAAACAGACCGTAATTTATGATCGATTCGTCGATACCTTCAGCGAACCGCCAAACGAACCTCCAATTCGAATGGCACAAATCAACCGCCCCTCCAACGGCGGTTTTTTTGTGCCCGCCGTTTGCGTCGGAAACGCTCCCCCGAATGACACGATAGGAAACGCCGTGAAAATCACCCTCGATTTGAGCGAACACCAGCTCGACCTATTGCGCCAGTTCCGCGAACAGCACGCGCTCAACCGGCGCACGCCAGCCAGCGCGCCCATGCTGGAATTGCAACGGGTCTACAGCAGCTTGAGCACCACGGCCATCATCCTGGCCGAAGCGGTGGACCAGGCGGCCAAGGACCAGGGGATTTAGGCCGGCGCGCTACAGCTCGACGACAAAGCCGCGCAGCCCCACGGCGTCGGCGTACTTGATCACCGCCTTGGCGCTGGTCCAGATGCGCAGCGGCTCACGTCGCGAGCGCACCGGGATCAGCCGCGCCGTGGGTGCGCCCAGGCGCACCGACAAGGTCCAGCGGTGGTTGTCGCCCTCGAGGCGGCCCACCACTACTTCACGCACCACGTGCTGGCAGACCAGGGCCTTCAACGTGTCGTCGTGGATCGCTTCGCCGATCACGACAGCATCACCTGGCGCACGGTGGCCGCCTGCTCAAAGGCCAGGTAAAGCCCCTCCAGGCTCGCCGCGTTCAACCCCCGGAGCGTTTCCAGGCCCAGCACAAAGCCTTCGGCGCGGTCGGCCGCGCGCGTGCAGTCGCCCGGCGTGCGCGCCTGGGCGATGGCCCGCAGCAATTTAACCGCCTGGGCGTGGACGTGGCTCGGCAGGTTCAGGCGCGCCAATGGCGCTTCGAGGTCGCTCATGCCGGCACCGCCGGCAGGTCGCCCAGCAGCGCGGCCAGCGCGTGCCAGGGGTGTTTGGCACACTCACTGTCGATTGCGCAACCGGCGCCGTGCTGGAACGGCTCGCCCGCGTCCCGGGCGAACTGGCCCACGCTGCACAGGGCGCACAACAGCATATTGCCGTCCAGCACCCAGCGCAGCGACCAGGCGTTCAAGCCCTCATCACGCCGGTACCGGGCCGCGTTACGGTCACGGGCACTCATTGGCCGCCGCCCTTGCCGGTGAACCGCGCCTCAGCCTCGTCCCTGGACTGGACACGGGCGTCATTGAGCGCCTGATAGGTGGCCAGGTCGATGACCTGGGCACGCAACAGCGCATTGGACCAGGCCAAGGCGTATTCGCTGGCCCGCTCCAGGTCCGCCGCGTAGGTGGTGCGAATCCGCGTCAGGATGTCGGCCCAGTCGTCTTGAAGGTGGCTGGTGGGCAGTCCTTCGGGGTTGGGGTCAAACCCGGGGCTTACCGATCGTTGATCGCCGGCCAGGTCGTTGCTCATGAGGTCGCTTCCTTTTCGAGTGAGGGGCCCCCAGTGCATCAAACCAGAGCCTGGGGGTGTGGTAAACCAGTGTAGGGTGTTGTGGTAACCGTGCCCAATAAAAAAGGCCCCCACACCGGGCTTGAGTGTGGGAGCCTATTTCACATAAACGGCGTTACTGGTACTCGCGGAAGTCCACCTTGACCGGCTCGCCCTTTCCTTCCCAGGCCAAGGTGTACAGCGGCCACGCCGAACCATCCTCCGTGGTTCCTGGGGTCATGCCTTTGTAGACCCATCCGGCCTTAAGGTACGCGTTGACTTCTTTGCTATCCCGAATATGCCGGATGGCCTTTACGTCGCTATCTGCCATGCAGTGCTACTCCTTGCGATGAATGATGGCCCATTGTAAGCACAGCGGGCGAGCCGGTGGGGGTTCCTTTCGGTTATGCCTGTTCAGCGGCTCTGAATTCGCGCACGCGCGCTTCGGCGGCCTCCCGGGCATCATCCAGCAGCGTCAGGCGCTCGGTTTCGGTGATCGCGGCCACGTCATACAGCGCCTCGGCATAGGCGCGGGCATGTTCCTCGGTGCGGTCGATGTACTGCCTATTCGCCTTGGCGATGGCCAGCACCTTGCGCCGGGCTTGATTCAGGTACAGCGTTTTTTCTTGGTCGGTATAGGTCGGCACGGCCGGGGTTCCTTTCAGGTTCGAGGTGTAACGGCGTCGACTTCCAACTGGGCCGCTTGGCGGGCCTGGGGGTTGTCCGGGGCCACCCAGGCATCCCGGGCGCGGTCCGCCTCGTCATCGAACATTTGCTTGGCGGCCAAGTCGATCAGGTTTTCCATGGCCAATGCCATGAGATAGCCGGCGGTCAAAGTCCACTGAAAACTCATATCCTGCGCGGTCTTGGCGCGGGCAATGCTGCGGATCTGGAAACGGGCACGCTCCAGGGTTTGCGGGTTGTTCTACTCGGTCATGGCAAAGCCTCCTTTCGTGGCGGGTAACAGCACGGCCTAAAGGTCATAGGTAATGACCAAGTTATCCAGCTTTCACAAACTCAAGATTGCGATAGAAAATCACACCATTTTCAAAGCGGATGTTGCGCATCCCATTTTTAACCGAGATAACGGACTTCGAGACGGGCTGGCCTACTTCGCGTTGAGTCTTGTACTGGCCATTAAGATAGATTTCCTCGTCAACGCGAAACGTACCTTCTTCCCTCGCAATGGTCAGGACACGAGGATGCTTACTTTGGTCTTGCGTCTTCTCGACCCAGCGACCAGACAGCGCGCTGCCACTCTCCGCTTCACAGCCAGCGTTCAATAGCCCGGCCAGTGCAACAACCAAAACCGCAAGAGTATTTTTCACCATATTCTCCAGACATTTTGGGACGCGAAAACCGCGCTTCTCCTACGACCTCGGCCCAGCGCGAGGGCTGGGCTTGTGGTGTACTTGGGTGGCAGATCCGCGCGTTTTTCCGTGATCAATTTGAGGATGGAGGAACGACCTGGAATGCCCTTCCCTGACTCCAAGTGCAAGCAAGGTTGATCAATTTCAGGATCTGCTCATCCGTCATGCTTGGTGCAAGAGTTACAACGCCATGACCAGCGGAGAACCGTTCGATCATCAAAGCATTCAGATTGATATCAGTTGCTTGACTGGACTCAGTAACGCTTGCGTCGTTGACTGCGACTATGGGTCTGCCGCAGCTCGGGCATTGGTCTCCATTGTGGACGGCGGGAGAAATTACCGAGCTGTCGGCGAAGCAACAGTAATGACGCGTTCCGTTGGCTGTGAAAAATTCACCATGGCAATTGTGGTTCATCATGAATTTCCGTTAACTGCTGGATTTATCGACCAGGGCTTTGGGAGACACCAAAGGAGCTAAATCCGGGTGCCGTCGATGGAAGCGCCAAGCGGCGAAACCGTTGCAAATCCTACCAACCGTCTGACCTATTAGCGTGTTGGCATTGAACGAGTGGAATGACCAGTAATCCCGCTCATTGCCTTCGCGGTCGATGCCCCGGCTACAGCTCGCGCGGCTTGAAAAATGTTTACCCATGAGACCTTTCCTTCATATGACGGCTTTGCAGGACTCGCTACCGGATTCAACCTCAACCGTTCTTTCTGCCTCGCTCAACGGCTTCACGGTTTTGCCCTGCTGAAGTGCGTTCAACTGCTCGATGCTCATGACGTCGTAACGCCAAAGCGAAGACGAATCCTTGCGGCAGAACGTGAAGCTGAAGGGGTACTTTGTTTCTACAACGCGAGCATCTGTAACGCCTGCGTCTTTCAAAGTTTTGCTAGCCCATTTCGAAAAGTCTGGAGCTGGTAAACCGGTCGCCCCCGCAGTAGTGGATACCAGCAAGATGGCGATGAGGGACGCTTTAAAATTATTCAAACTGGACTCCTTGTGTTTCCCATTCAGATTTTTTCATTACGGCTTTTTCCCGCTTACTTCGGCTGGTTCGACTTAGGTGCCTGGGAGGCCAGGAATTTAGCCATTGCCGCTGTTGCGTCCGAGGACTTAGATTGGCCGCCCTGAGTCCAGGTGTTGGGTTGTACTTTGGCGGTATCCGGTTTACTGGTCATAACTGGTCATTCCTTCGATATGGTGGACGCCAAAGGGGCATCCTTCTACGTCCACGGCCCCGGTTTTTAGGCCGGGGCTTGGTGTACCTGGTGCGTTTTTCTATGACCGCAGGCGGATACAGCTTGCGATAGCCTCGGTGCCTCCTTGAAGGCCCGGCGAACCGGGCCTTGAGTTGAATTAGCCCGCCAGATGCGCATCCAGCTTATCTGCAATTTCGCGGGCAACACCCTGCCACGCTTCAAAACTGATCAGGCCGCTATCCCACACAACGGTCGCGGGGTCAGCATCTGCGACAGCACGAGCACGCCGAGCAACCGTATCGATGATGAACATCTGTGCCAGAGGCCCAAACTTCGAGTACTCCATCAGATCAACAAGCACACCGACATTGGTCATGGGATTTTGTTGGCATTGGCAGTCGTCACACAGGCCGATCTGCGACTCTTCCAGATCCGCGGAGCAAGTGCTGCACTGTTCAAGTTGCTGGGTCATTTCAGGCGTCCTCAGTGATTCGCTTCAATGAGGAATATATTAGCCTATAGGCTAACCTAGATCAACTAAATATTAGCCTATATGCTAATGTTTATACTCTGGCAGACCTCTCACCGCGTCGTCCCAATGTCTTGGACGTTCGGGATCATTGACGATTTTGCTGAGCGAAACAGGGTGCTTACCCCAGTGCGCCGCCAGATCCTTGCCGCTCCATCCCCGGCGCCGGTACTCGGCCTTGAACTCTTCCGGGGTCAATCTCTGAACCAACATCAAATAATTCTCCGCACAATGTCGCCCAAGCGGGCAGGATCACCCGCGCAGAGCTTCTTTTCCTTGGTCAGTCGGCTTGCAGTGTAGGGCTTTGCTGTTTCTGTACCTCTTCAAGTCGCCCAAGCACTTCGGTCATACGCTCCTGGTTGCGTTGTTTGAACTTGATGGCCTCAATCCGCGTTTTGCGCACCAGATCCAGCAGCTGGAACACCTCGGCGTCGGGGTCGGCCTCACCAGCCGATGCTGTTTCAAGCAGTGATTCTAAATCCTGCAACTGACCCAGGGTTACGTCCAACTGATAATGCGGTTCGGTAACTGGTCTATCCATGAGAATTTCCTTTAACACTTGAACAGTTTTGAAAAGGCCCAATTCACGCGGTCGTTCACCCACTTGGCTACCACTGGAACGCCGCTGAACGTCGCCACACCGGCCAAAGCAACCAAGGCCAGCTTACCGTCGCTGGAATCACCAAAAACGACTGGAGCGAAGGCATAGGCAGCACCAATGCAAGAGGCAACGGCAACGTGCAACGCGATAACCGCGCTAACCACCTGAACCGCCCAACCCTTCATGGTTTTAACTTCTGTTTTCATGCCCGATTTTCCTGCTCGATCCTGGGGAGCGATAAGCGTCCCTCTCCTACACCCATAAGCCCGCACGGCGGCGGGCTTATGGGTGTAGCGGATACTGCTATTGAGTGTCGTCGCCTTCCAGGTCAGAGAGACTGTCCGCAAGGTCGATAACTACCGGGAAATCATCGGAGCCGGTCACAACAAAGGAACAGGCGCTGTCTTGTTCTCCTGCTGCGATGTGAGCCTGAAAATAGCGATCAGCAACAGCCTGGGCGGCGTCTTTGTGGTCGCCCGGGATTTCGATGTCAGTGGTCCAGGTTACTGTGTACTTGCGCATGGTCGATTTCCTTGAACTGAGCGGCCCGGCGAACCGGGCGAGGGTGGTTAGATAGCGTCACGAATCTCGCGGGCTTCCTTGACCGACTTGTGATAGTCGTTGAGAAGGCGAGCAACCTCGTTTTTCGCATCGCTGTCGGGCATCACGCTAAGCATGGCGTCCACACCCTCCATCAAAACCATGCCAGCCAAAGCGCGGGCTTTCATGCATTCGTCGTACTTGATTTTCGCTGTCATTCCTGCGTCCTCAGTGATTCGCTTCAATGAGGAGAATATTAGCCTATAGGCTAACTAAATTCAATAAAATATTAGCCTATATGCTAATTACTCGCAATCTGGAAGGCCCCTTATCGGACACTGGATGTTTACCCCAGTGCGCCGCCAAGTCCTTGCCACTCCATCCCCGGCGCCGGCACTCGGGCCTTGAACTCTTCCGGAGTCAATCGTTGAATCAACACCACCTCCTCTGCCCGCTCTCTAAAGACTGCAAGCCTCAACAACTTAAATAAGCTAAATACATTAAACAAGCTCTGTAAGCTCCGTAAGCTCCGTAAGCTCCGTAAGCTCCGTAAGCTCCGTAAGCTCCGTAAGCTCCGTAAGCTCCGTAAGCTTAGAGGCTATGGAAGGCGTGGGACTACAAGCTCTACAACTTGCAGAGCTTGTCCCGTGTTTAATCTCAGTCCTTTTCCTTGAGCTCCTTCAGGAGCTTAGAAACATTCTCATCACCTTGGCTCGCCAACAGCGCTACGGCTGCACGGATTACGTCTGATCTAGAGACGCGAACGCCATGAGGAAGCAGACTCAAGCGTTCAACTTCCGCGTCAATTTCAGACGTGAGAGAAAACATGATCCGCTTGTAGACCTTAGCCTGGGCCGGCTTAGCGGCCACAGCGCCATTCTTTCCATCGATCTTGGCCCCGTTAATGAAGCTGTCAGCGGCTGGTGAGGCCGCTGCTGCTTCAGCACCTGAACCAGCACCTTTTTTCAGGCTGGCAACTCCCATCATTCACCTCCCCACAATTCAGCAGCGATTAGCTCGATTTCCTCAATAGCACGTAGGTCCGTGGTGACCTCAAGAACGGAAGAACCGTTCTCGTCAGCATCATCGTAGACATTTCGTGCCGTGGTGAACGCCTGCAATGGTTCAAGCCCGAAACTGGCGCAAGCATCTTTGGAGTCGAGAATCCGCTGAATTTGACTGGGCAAAGAAGGGGCCTGAGTAATCACTGCTCTGGCGATTAGTCCGTGGTTTACAGATTTTGCGAGCGTTATCATTTCCTCGACATGGGGCAAGGTTTTAAGGTCACGGCGCTTCGGTCGGAACGGGAGCAGCGCGTGAGTTGCGACTGTTAGCGCCGAACGTAGAGCAACAGAGTCAGCACCACCAGCATCTACAACAATCATGCCGTAGCGCTTAGCTCGGTCCAGAAGGGTTTTACGGATGTCGCCATGTGCGGTTTCAACCTGGATGTCAACTAGCTTTGGGTTCTGTTCACGCTCTCTCGCCCAATCAAGAGAAGTACCCTGTGGGTCAGCATCCAGCAGCAGGACATCGTGATTTTTTCGTTGCAACCAAACCGTTAAGTTTTGAGCAATACAGCTTTTCCCGCTACCGCCTTTCTCACCACCAAGTACCAGAATCATGTCATGCCCCCACAAGTGACGTAAGTTAAATAGCTTATATAAGCCGAGGTTAAAAGAATACACAAGCTCTACAGGATACACAACTTATATAAGCTATGCATCGTATAGACATTCAGTTGCTGGGGATTTACGGGATCCTGGATGATGGCTTTTCCGATTTCGCAAAAGAGTGATAGAAGCATCGTCTGCCTGCCACTCTTCCGCCTCCAGGTAGTCAACGGCGGTTTGATAGTCGCACCTGGTGCGCCGCATTACGTTAGCAATTTGGTCCTGCTCAAAGAGCTGACGGTGGGACAGGTTTTCACGGCTGAAGCGCCGCATCAGAGCATCTGCAACGCAAGGCGGGGCAATTTCCCCGGCGAACTCCAGCAGCGATGGCAGGTGGCGAGGATTAGCCAGATCGCGAATAGGCACGCTGCGTACCATGTTACAATCAACACTGGACATAATTTTCCCTTTCCGGTGGGTTGTGTTCAACGCTGGGGGTGGCTGCAACCATGCCCCGGCTTTTTTTTAAGCCATGAAAGCCAAAACAGGGATAACGTCCTGTGGCACCCGGCCAGTCATTACAAGAAAGTGACGCCATACTCCATAAGGCACCGGGGTACTCCCTTCCTTAAAAGCTCTTACCCTTCGATTGGTTGACAACCCCAACAAATCAGCGAGCTTTGCATCCGTGCCGTATTCCTTGAAGTGCGCCTGAAAATGCCGAAAGTACGCACCGATAATGTCTGGATGCGGTGCCTCCCAGCCCTCACGCTCCCGCAGTAGGTGGGTGCGCGGATATTGGCTTTCATCAACCTCTGTTTGCGGCGACACCCTCGGCGCGTCCAGGTTGGCTTTTAGCTGCGCAATCGCGGCTTTCGTGCCCTCCTCGAAAATCATCGCCTGTTGTGTCGCGATGTCAGGTAATTCAATAACCATGTCTAGATCCTTGTTATGGTCAGAGCAGGGGGCTTACGCCCCCCATTCCTACCGTGGCGACAGCTCGATACGTCGAACGTCTGAAACACGGATGTTGACCAGACTCAGAGCTCCCGTAACTACCGTTTTCCAGTAACCGCCCTGGTGAACATGCATCAACGCGTAGAAAAGGTAATCAGGTAACAGGAGGTCAAGGCGGTTAATCCGAATGCCGATATGCTCAGGGTTGAACTCTCGACTGGGCTCCCCGCAACGTTCCGCTGACCCTCTCCGCACAATCCAGAAATGAGCCTCTGGAAAGTTGGTCTGAATCGTCGCTACATCTGAAAGTCTCATCTCGTTCTCCGTCAGCGGCAACGACTAGCCCCCTCAAGAGTCGAGTGGCTCTCTGCGTGCCACCAACGGATTTCATATTAGGCTAAATTAGCCTAAATAACAAGAAATACTTAGGCTATTTAAGCCTAATAAAAGTATTGACTGATTGTCGTTTATAGACGACAATGACGCCCATGAAGACAATAAAACAAACATCCACCTACATGACGTGGGAACGCAAACTCAAGGACCAACGAGCCAAAGCCGCTATCGCCGCGCGGGTCTTCCGCTTGGCGAACGGACTACCAGGTGATGTATCACCAGTAGGGCAGGGCGTCAGTGAGCTGCGCATCCATTACGGCCCAGGCTACCGGGTCTATTTCGCACAGCGCGGTGAGGAATATGTTTTGTTGTTGTGCGGCGGTGACAAGTCCACACAAACCCGCGATATCGAAGCGGCTAAAAAACTCGCGATCGATTGGAGGCAAAAATGAACGAACCAATTTACGACTATGACCCGGCACAAGCGCTGGACGGCCCCGAGGCCATTGCCATCTTCATGGCTGACGCCTTTGAGACCGGGAACGCTGATTACATTGCTCAAGCCCTGGGCGTTGTCGCAAAGGCCAAAGGCATGAGCGCACTGGCTAAAGAAACGGGTCTGGACCGTGCACAGCTGTATCGCTCATTCAGCACGGACGGCAATCCCACACTTAAAACCCTACTGGCTGTAACCCAGGCCCTGGGCATTGATCTGACCACACGTCCGCATGTGGCATCCATTTGAACCACCCGGCGCCTCGATCACCCGATAACCGCCTCGGTCACCTCCGGCCGGGGCAATCCCTCGCAACACACCTTCACCTGGTCGACCTGCACTGATCGATCTGGTTGACGCCGGCCTCAACACCACCACTAGCACTGATCAACACGTTTTTGCTTGTATTGCGAACAGAGTGTGCCTTTCAGTCACTTAGCGACAAAATCCGCCGTTACGCTCGTCGTCCACTTAACTGGTGATAAAATACGTTATCACCACTTTCAGCAGGGAGCGCCGTATGTCGTTTTTTGAGCCGCTACGCGACTTTTTCCATAGACGTGCGGGAAAAAACCTGAATGACGCGTCGGCACGCGTGCACCTGGTCAATCGCCGGCAAGAATCGCCCCGGGGCAACTTTGTGTTTCCCGGTACCGACTACCTGGACGACATCGAGGTCGCTGGCCAACGCGTTGGCCAGATCGATTACGGCATTAACCCGCTGGGCGATCGGCTGTACATCAACATGATCGAAATCGAACCCGCGCTGCAGGGGCAGGGCATCGGCCTGGGCGCGCTGTGGCAGCTATGGCTCGCGCACCAGGTGCCGATCGTGCCGCTGTATCAGTACACGGCATCGGATGGGTTCTGGTACCGGGCACGTCAACGCTTTGCAGCGGCCGGCGCTGTGCTCGAGGACGAGTTGCGCGGCGTCGATCAAATGGAGCGGGAACAACAGCGCTGGCAGCACCTGGTGCCCGAACCTGAACACGAACGGCTGATACGTGAATACTGGGAATGGGTAGCCGCCGAAAACGCGGCAGGTCGACCTGCAGGGCCAGGCATACGATGAAAGACCTGAATCCACCCCAGTCCACCGCCGCGCTGTTGCCGTCCGGCGAACGCCGCTTGAGCGCCCAGGAGTTCCAGCAGCTGGCCAGCGTGCCGGCCGCCGTGGAATGGTTCGCCAATATCGACAACCCACGCACCCGACGCGCCTATCAAAACGACCTGGAAGACTTCTGCAGCTTTGTAGGCCTCACCAGCGCCGAGGAATTCCGCGCGGTCACCCGCGCGCACGTCCTGGCCTGGCGCGCCCAGCTGGAAACCCGGGGCCTGGCCGGGGCCACCATTCGGCGCAAACTGGCGGCGCTGGCCAGCCTGTTTGATCACCTCCTGGAGAACAACGCCGTCGCCGGCGGCAACCCCGTGCACGGCGTCAAACGGCCCCGGGTGGAATACAACGAAGGCAAGACGCCGGCCCTCGGCGATGACCAGGCTAAATTGCTGCTGATGGCACCGGACGGCTGGACGTTGAAGGGGATCCGCGACCGCGCCATTTTGGCGGTGCTGCTGTACCACGGCCCACGCCGTGAAGAGGTCGCGCAGCTGATGACCAGCGACCTGCAGGACCGCCGAGGCATCAAGCACGTGCGGGTGAGGGGGAAGGGGGGCAAAACCCGCTATTTACCGCTGCACCCGGTCGCCGCCGAACGCATTCATGCCTACCTGGAACGAGACAGCGAGCGTGAGCCTGGCCATGGGCCGTTGTTCCGCTCGATCCGCGGCCGCACCACCGGCGCCGGCATCAGCGCGAATGGGATCTACACAGTGGTGGCGCAGTGGGCCCGGGCGGCGGGCATTCACGTCGTGGGTCTGGGCGTGCACGGACTTCGAGCCACGGCCGCGACCAATGCGCTCGAGCATGACGCAGATATCGCTAAGGTCCAGGAGTGGCTGGGCCACGCGAATATCAGCACAACCCGGCTGTACGATCGGCGCGGCCAGCGGCCGGAGGATTCACCGACGTACAAGGTGAAGTACTAAAGGTTACTCGACGGTTATTTTTTGCAGCACAGTCATAGATACCCAGCTCTAGGCGAGATCCTGGAGCAGTTATCCGCCCGCACCTCAGACTGCAAACCATCATTCGTCTACGTGACAAATCTCTACCATCGTCCTGACTCGACGCATTTTCAAAAATCGATGCCTTCACCGAAGGCACATGGCGGTCGAACGGTTTCATATTTCTGTTCAAGCCTGCGCGCAAACGCGCCCGGTTGAGTCCTCGGGCGGTTTACCGTCCGGGGGCGATTTATCCGGGTCTTAGCGCCCGAAGGGTGGCCGAAGGCCAGGGCAGGGCGGCTTTATCGCCCTGGGCCGCTTAGACAGGCCTTTACGCGGTAGTAGGGTTTGCTTTACTGGTTGCGGGTGCAGGGGCCGCAGGCCTCTGCCTGGGGTATGGGGCTAGCAGCCCCATGCTTTACACCGTGCCGTGCCGTAGGCACGACTTTGCACGGGCGTTATCTGAGAGGTGTTAACACCTCGTAAAGCCCTGTTTTTCCCGGAGGGGGTAACTGAAGAGGGTATAAAATTCCATTTATTTCTAAAGCTCACAGCCTGACCAGCCCAAGGTACTAAACCCAGGCCAAATTCAGCTTGGAAAAAGGGCATTTCAGCAACAGTCGGCGCCGGCCACACATACACGCTGAGAGGGCACAAAATGCGGGCGTGACAGGACCTCCGCGTGAGCGGATAACCAAAGGGGAGGGTACTAGGAAAGATAATTAAGAGCGCTTACCCGCCTTAGCCACGTTATCCAACAGCTGACTTAACCTATCCTGAACGCTGGTAGTCGACTGACTTCTGCCTGGTGAGTTACCAGGTGGGTGCGATGGCTCACGCATTGACGGGTTGCCCTGATTCTCCTTGGCCTGCCAGCGTGCCCGAGATACTTCACGTCTGTGCAGCTCTTGGGAGTAACGCGCTATGTCATCCAACCGCCGCTGGGCAATCGTGGCCAACTGGACTTGGCGACGCTTCCGCGCTGAGTTCTGCACGCGCTCAAAAACGTGCAACAGGCCGAGGTCTTTCCAGAACAGTTTTGTGAGGCGAACTAACACGCGGGTGCGTACCAGGTGCAAGCCGTTGTCGTCCTTTTCATCCAGGCGAACACGCTCGATACGGCGGTATACATAGCCGGCAGCATCAAGGGTCTGAAATAACCGGCACAGGACCGGAGCTGAAATGGGCGAGTCCTCAGCGATTCGCCGCTGCGTATTCAATACATAGTGACCGTTATCTTCATCCAGGAAGCCCAGCACCCCCGTGGCCAGGTCCAATCGAACCAGGATCTGCTCTGCCACTTTCTCGATGGCTACGAACTTCTCAATGCGTGTGCGGCGATCGCCATTCACGCGATCAAGTCGACGAAGGTAACGACCTCGATGAGCCGTTATGTTGCTCAGTCGCTCGTATGCAGATCGGATCAGGGGGTTTTTCAGCTGCTGCTCGGATAAATGCCGGGGGGCTGCGTAAGACGGTGGCATCGGCCGCGCGGGGCGCCGTAAGGCGGAGTGCGGATTAGAGGGGTCAAGTCGTACGGCCTTTAGCTTTGCCATTACGCCTGCCCCCCTCGGTTGCAATAACCGTTCGGAGAAAAGCCTTTGTCTACTATGAGGTACGGGCCGTTGCCATATTGGACGCACACAGCCGCTGCGAATACGAATTCCATTTTTATACGCCGTTCGACGGCAAGCTAAATCGGTTGACATTTTCAGGGTTGCAAGAACCCGTAGTGCCAGCCATAATCAGCTCACCAATTGATGTGTTGAGCAGGCCTCTAACCGTCGAAAGAGAAAGGCCTGTTCTAGATTTTCCAAAAAGCCCGGTTACCAGCCGGGCTTTTTGGTTTCTGCTTTTTGGTTTTCTACACGATTGAACTCTCTGTAAAGGGCTGCCTCAGTGCTGCTCGGCCTTGTTATCCGAACCTTCATTTCCTAGATCCAGACGGAACTGTGGGTGCTTTACCCCCTCGTCCAGCTCCTTCAAATACCTCAACACCGCATTGCGCATGGTCTCGGACACCGTTGTACCTTCCAAACGCATGGCAGCATCAAATCGTCTTTTGGCTTGCTCATCGAGCTTGAAGCTGACGACAGTGGGTTTGTGTTCGGCGGTCATAGGCAGATACCAAAGTAATACGGTAATACACGCTTATGTGAGGTTAGAAGTTCTACGGTAGTACGTCAAGCGCTGGCCTAGATGGTAATGCTTGGCTAGTGAAGGACTTAGCGTAGAAATCTCAGCCTCTGTACCAGACATGGCCAATCGGGGACCACGTGGCTTTACCGGGTAGGTACTGGTGGAGGCTTGGGCTTTGATGCGGTAACGGCAGTGGATGGCCAGCGCCGTAGGCGGATCGAGGAGGTGCGCCAATAGCGAGAATCACTAAGACGAAGGCATAAAAAAACCCGGTTTTTGATCACCGGGTTAAACAAGAATTAGGCCATTTCTGAGAGGAGCCGGCCCGGAAAAGATATTATCAGAAGAAATTGTAGGTGTAACTCACGATCAATCGATTCTCGTCCTGATCGCGCTGGTTGGCCGCATCGGAGCGAAGCGAGGCATTACGCCAGGTCAAGCCAAGGCCTTTCAGCGTACCGGCCGGAACGACGTAGCCCAGGGAGAAATCACGCTCCCATTCGCTACGGTCATAGCCAGCGGCAGCAATGTTGTCGCCCTTCAAATACATGACCGATGTTGTCAGACCAGGCACACCAATCGTTGCAAAGTCGTAGGCATAACCTGCCAACCAGGTGCGTTCGCCGGCACGTTGGAACTTGCCAATCTGTACATCGGTAATCAGGTAGCTGCTGGAACCATCACCTTGGTTCAAGAATGGGAAATCACTGGTTCCATTCACACGTTGATAGCCGGCGGTCAGTGCATGGCCTTGCAGGCTGTATGTGAATTTTGCGCTCCAGGTGCGGTTATCAACTTCACCACCGTTGTTGTTGAAGCCCGACGAGCGATAACCCGCAATCCGACCTTCTTGGCTGGCATTCTTGCCATCAGAGTCGCTGTAGAAGTAGCGGAGATCGGTTTTCAGATTGCCAACTGGTAGCGCCCAGTTATGCAGCAAACCGAAGAAGTGTTGTTTGTAGAAGTCATCCAGGTTGCCGTAGTAATACTGAGCGGTCAGGTCCTTGGTGATCTTGTAATCACCCCCGCCGTAGTAGAACGCATTGCTGCGCTGGTTGGATCGGGTGGTTACTGGATTGCCATTCGAGCCCGCAATGGTCAGCGAGTCCATATTGGTCGAGTTCCGACCCTTGGCGTGCTCGAGCTTGCCACCCACCAATGTCAGGTTTTCAATGTCATTACTGGTGATCTGGCCACCCTCGAAAGTCTGCGGAAGCAGGCGGCCATCATTGGTTTGAACAACAGGAAGCTTTGGCTGCAAAGTACCCAAGCGCAATTCTGTCTTGGAAATTTTCACCTTGCCGGTAACGCCCAGGCTACCGAAGTCGCCAACGGCGCGTCCGTCACTGTCACTCGGGAAAACAGTACCACCCTTGCCCACGCTATTGGCGTTGTAAGCAGTGCCTTTGCCGGAGTCAAGACGAACGCCATACAAGCCGATAGCATCCAAACCGAAACCAACAGTTCCCTCGGTGTAGCCCGATATGAAGTTGAAGATGAAGCCTTGGCCCCACTCTTCTTGCTTCGAAGGATTGGCGGTGCCGTCTCGGTTGTCCGTGTTGATGTAGAAGTTACGGGCCGTAACGCTCAATTTGCTGTCTTCAACGAAACCATGTTGCTGGGATTCGGCGGCGTTTGCACCTAAAGAAAAGCTGGCAAGCGCGACAGCTATAGGCAAAGAACGGTTGTACATAGATAGCTCCTGGTGTGTCTTTTTTTGGTGATGCTGAAAGGCCGCCACGCTAAACGTAATTATTTGTTACGTCCATGATCGTTACGGTTTTTGCTTATGCATTTTGGCTATGAGCGCATCTACGAAAATGCCAAATACCTTCTAGATAGAAGTAAACCTAGTAAACCGTAAGGCATCAGTGTTTACTATTCCGTACACCTGGATCGCGTTTCGAACCAGGTCGCAATGAAGACTGGTATTGATCCGATGACAGAGCCGATACGAATGACCCTTGCGGATTTTGAAGCAAGCCAAGCAAAGCTGATAAAACTGTCTGCTGAGGTAAATAACCTGGCCCGCTTGATTCTTGTTGAGGGGTTACCCCCAACGGAAGCCGCAGCGGCGGTGGGTATGACCAAGCAGAATGCTTACAAGCATATGAAACGCGTTAGGGCTCTCCTACACGGGTTGCCAGCCAACTGGGTGCTTATGGAAGCGGAATGGATGCCAGATTGGTTAGCGGCAGAAACACGCGAAAAATTAAAAAAAGAGGTCGAAAAAATAAAAAACGAGTAAACCCGGTAAACTAATGGTTGACAGGGTTTACTCAAGTACATAGCATGGGGCCATCAGCGACAAACACGGCGCTGAACCCCAAACCAAGGAGTGTCACCATGAAAGCATCTATCAAAATCGCAGCGTTCGGCCTGGTTGCAATGGGCGCTCTGTTCAGCACCGGTTGCACTACCCTCGACAACCTGCATGCCGCCGCTGCTGCTGAGCGCGCTGCGAATCCAGAGAAGTACACCGAGATTCCAGAAGTTGCGCAGGCTCAGTACTCAGCTGGCCAAGACGGTGCGCCGTACCAGCCATCCTGCGCCTGGGGTTGCCCGGACGGTGTGCCTGAACTCACCCGTAACTTCTAAACCCAGCGATCCAAACAAAACCCCGCCGAAGCGGGGTTTTTTGTGTCTCACCTAGAAAACGCCCCGCATAGCGGGGCATTTCTAACTACAAACTAACAGCACGATGAGATTTTTAGGTCCCGCTACAGCCCCCTCCACAGCTGTACCACTTAATTGTTAGTGGAAGGGCGCGAGTTGACATTGCATCACCATTGAATGCCTTCAACGTGTAGGAGCGTACGTCACCGTCATTCGTTTTCAAATAAAGATCGGAGCCGAACTGTCCAGGTATGACTTTATTTGAGAGTGAGAATGAGGTTCCCGAGCCTGAGTAAACAACGTTGTCCCATGGGTCAACTACTTCGTAACGAGTAGCCCCCGTGGCACTCCAACTAAAATTGTTTTCTTCGTAATACGCAATCTCCCTATCTAGATGAAGACGACTGGCACTGAACGTCGATGAGCCTGCCTGAGTAGAACGACCTTGCTCAGAAAAGCTGCTTATAACAGGCGCGGCACTCTGTAATGTCACCGCCGCCGTGGCCGATCCAGCTACCGCCGACGCCCTCACCGTCGCAGACCCAGCGACCGAACCACTCAGCGTCACAGTGACTTTACCGCTGGCATTGGTGGTAGTTGAAGTCGCAGACAATGTACCTAGGCTGGTGGTCCAGCTCACGGCGACGCCTGCACCAACAGAGTTGTTATTGGCATCAAGTACCGTTGCAACCAACGTACTCACATCAGAACCATTTGCAACAATAGAAGTTGGCGTTGCCTCGACATCAACGACACGGACTGTTGAAAGGTCAGCTGTAAAAGTAACCCCAGCGTTTGCGAAACCAGCAACCGCCGCTGCTTTGACTGTTACACCTACTGCGGCGGTTGAAGAACGCAATACGATTGTTGCTTGACCACTGGAATTGGTCACGCTCGATGCTGCGGAAAGCGTGCCTCCGGTAGTTGTCCACGTCACATTGATACCGGCCCCCAAAGTGTTGCCATTGGCATCCTTGACTGTCGCGACCAAGGTACTGGTTGAACTGCCGTTGGCTACGATGCTGGTGGGTGTCGCCACCAATGCCGTTACCGCTGCCGTGGCGCTGTCGGGCGTCAGGGTCACCGTTGCCGTTGCAGATCCAGCCACGGCCGAAGCCGTCACCGTCGCCGAACCGGCCACTGTGCCTTTCAGCGTCACCGTGGCCTGGCCACTGGCGTTGGTCGTGCTCGATGCTGCAGACAAGCTGCCCAGCGACGTCGACCAGGTCACCGCAACGCCGGCGCCCAGGGTGTTGCCGTTGGCATCCTTGACCGTGGCCACCAGGGTACTGGTCGTCGTGCCGTTGGCCACAATGCTGGTCGGAGTCGCTACCAGCGAGGTCACGTCGGCCGTCGCACTGTTCGGCGTCAGGGTCACTGCTGCAGTTGCAGATCCAGCCACGGCCGAAGCCGTCACCGTCGCCGAACCGGCCACCGTCCCTTTCAGCGTCACCGTGGCCTGGCCACTGGCGTTGGTCGTGCTCGATGCTGCAGACAAGCTGCCCAGCGACGTCGACCAGGTCACCGCAACGCCGGCGCCCAGGGTGTTGCCGTTGGCATCCTTGACCGTGGCCACCAGGGTGCTGGTCGCCGTGCCGTTGGCCACGACGCTGGCCGGTGTTGCCACCAGCGAGGTCACCTCAGCCGTCGCACTGTTTGGCGTCATGGCCACAGTTGCTGTGGCGGATCCGGACAGACTACTGGCAGTCACGGTTGCAGTCCCAGCAACTGTTGAGGCTGTCAGTACCGCACTGGCTTTGCCGTTAGCATCGGTGCTGCTCGATGCGGCCGACAGGGTGCCGGTGCTGGTCGACCAGGTCATCGGCGCGTTGGCCACCGGATTGCCGTTGGCATCTTCAACCGAGGCCACCAGGGTACTGGTCGCCGTGCCGTTGGCAACGATGGCGGTCGGGGTAGCTTTCAGGTCTACCACTTTCGCGGTAGAGCCATCCGGCGTCAGCGTCACGTTGGCCGTCGAAGCGCCGGCCGAGGCCTGGGCTTTCACGATCGCGGTGCCGGCAACGGTGCCCTTGAGGGTCACGCTGGCCTTGCCGTTGGCATCGGTGCTGCTCGATGCAGCCGACAGGGTGCCGATGCTGGTCGACCAGGTCACCGGGGCATTGGCTACCGGGTTGCCGTTGGCATCTTCAACCGAGGCCACCAGGGTGCTGGTCGTCGTGCCATTGGCCACGATGATGGCCGGGGTCGCGTTCAGGTCCACTACTTTCGCGGTGGAGCTGTCTGGCGTCAGGGTCACAGCTGCCGTTGCAGATCCAGCCACGGCCGAAGCCGTCACTGTCGCCGAACCGGCCACCGTCCCTTTCAGCGTCACCGTGGCCTGGCCACTGGCATTGGTCGTGCTCGATGCTGCAGACAAGCTGCCCAGCGACGTCGACCAGGTCACCGCAACGCCGGCGCCCAGGGTGTTGCCGTTGGCATCCTTGACCATGGCCACCAGGGTGCTGGTTGCCGTGCCGCTGGCCACGATGGTGGCCGGGGTAGCGGTCAGGTCTACGACCTTGGCGGTGGAGCCATCCGGCGTCAGCGTCACGTTGGCCGACGAAGCGCCGGCCGAGGCCTGGGCCTTCACGGTCGCGGTGCCGGCAACGGTGCCCTTGAGGGTCACGCTGGCCTTGCCGTTGGCATCGGTGCTGCTTGATGCGGCCGACAGGGTGCCGGTGCTGGTCGACCAGGTCACCGGGGCATTGGCCACCGGGTTGCCGTTGGCATCTTCAACCGAGGCCACCAGGGTACTGGTCGCCGTGCCGTTGGCCACGATGGTGGCCGGGGTAGCGGTCAGGTCTACGACCTTGGCGGTGGAGCCATCCGGCGTCAGCGTCACGTTGGCCGACGAAGCGCCGGCCGAGGCCTGGGCCTTCACGGTCGCGGTGCCGGCAACGGTGCCCTTGAGGGTCACGCTGGCCTTGCCGTTGGCATCGGTGCTGCTCGATGCGGCCGACAGGGTGCCGGTGCTGGTCGACCAGGTCACCGGGGCATTGGCCACCGGGTTGCCGTTGGCATCTTCAACCGAGGCCACCAGGGTACTGGTCGCCGTGCCGTTGGCCACGATGGTGGCCGGGGTAGCGGTCAGGTCTACGACCTTGGCGGTGGAGCCATCCGGCGTCAGCGTCACGTTGGCCGACGAAGCGCCGGCCGAGGCCTGGGCCTTCACGGTCGCGGTGCCGGCAACGGTGCCCTTGAGGGTCACGCTGGCCTTGCCGTTGGCATCGGTGCTGCTCGATGCGGCCGACAGGGTGCCGGTGCTGGTCGACCAGGCCACCGGGGCATTGGCCACCGGGTTGCCGTTGGCATCTTCAACCGAGGCCACCAGGGTACTGGTCGCCGTGCCATTGGCCACGATGGTGGCCGGGGTAGCGGTCAGGTCTACGACCTTGGCGGTGGAGCCGTCCGGAGTCAGCTCAACATCAGCCGACGAAGCGCCGGCCGAGGCCTGGGCTTTCACGGCCGCGGTGCCGGCAACGGTGCCCTTGAGGGTCACGCTGGCCTTGCCGTTGGCATCGGTGCTGCTCGATGCGGCCGACAGGGTGCCGGTGCTGGTCGACCAGGTCACCGGGGCATTGGCCACCGGGTTGCCGTTGGCATCTTCAACCGAGGCCACCAGGGT
>NZ_MUOA01000134.1:0-52665 GCF_002001065.1 Pseudomonas sp. A25(2017)
GAGCACAAGGTCGGCAGCCTCGCGCTTGAATTCAGGAGTAAAGGAGCGGCGTTGTTTGGTCATCTGACACCTCGATCTGGCGAGCATTCTCGCCTAAATGGGTGTCCGGTTTCATTAGACCACTACACTCATACCCGTTTCGTCTCTTAAATACCAGTTATAAAAGCAGGATGGATTGTCTGAAAGTACAAAATCCAAGGGTGTTGAGTTGATAAATACGTGGGGCTCCAGATCTCGAATGAGAGGCCAATTCAAAGCGCTTCCGACTGCTGAGATCCTTAACAGATCCTTCTCATCCTCAAGCACTATCGATACCCCTTCAAACTCCTTGGGATCATGACCATGGATTTTAAGCTGCTGGGTCACATATGAGTCTGTGTAGCTTTTCAAATTACCCCTTGCCGTCCCATAAGCGCCGGGTGTTCTTCCTAACTGAACCAAAATAAAACGAAGAAGATCGATGTCCTGACGCGGAATTCTCTCAGTTGGGCTGGCTAATATCTGAGCAATCTTCGGGGCTGCCAGCGCCTCAACGGTACAAAGAAAATTTTCAACTTGGTTATCTTTGTCGTAAAAGAAGTTTTCTGATAAAACACCTTCAGGCTTGGTGGAGCGAAGAATATCGCGAGAGCCATCGTATGTCCAAACTTTGCCTTTGATAGCAAAGTTTCTAATTAATAATCGGGGGACATAATGCTGATTTTTTGTGATGTTAACCATGTGAACTTCCGTATTTATCCCATGTAGCAATGTTTGCCTACCAGAAATTTCGACAGGAGCATGAGGCTGGACACCCGGCACTCACTCTATGTGCCAAAGCCGCCCAACGGTGCTGCGTGGCAGTCCCAACTGCCGACTGACTTCCAACTGCGAAAGCCCAGTATTCTTCAGTTCCCGTACCGCCTTCAGTTTTTCTGCAGCAGCGGCTGATTGGGGGGCTACAAGTTTGTTTGGCTCACCAGGAAGCACCTCGTCGAGAACACCCAAGACGAGCAATTCAGCGAGCGTCTCATTCAAAGCTGAGCGTGCCGTCTTACCCTCATGGGAGGCAGCCACCAGTGTGAGAAATGTAAGTGGTGTTACACCCAATGCCTGAGCGATATCAGCAGTTAGGTCGACACTGGCTGATCTAGTCGATGCCTCCAATCGGCTAATGTGGCCTTGATCGGTCTGAGCTTGGAGCTCTGTCTGCGATAAGCCCCGCCGCATCCTTAGCCACTGTAATGTTGCTGCGTACGCCTTGCGCAAAGACATCCGGGCTGTTCTCCCCCAAAAGGAGACGGTATGCCGCGTTTGATTGATCCCATTCAAATGTATATAGTCATAGCGATGGGATTTGCGGCCAGCCTGCGCCAATCAACACGTGCGCCGCACGCTGAATTTTGCTGTCGTCATGAGGATCATCAATTTATGGGTAATTCTTCGGAGCAAGAGTTGCTCCGGGAGGGTGAGATATCGTCCTTCGGAATAGAGCTACCTCAAGCCGAAATAGAGGCATTGGTGGCGGATCGCTTCGGTCGGAAACCGTACTGTTTGGTCGAGGATTGGCTCATATTTCACGTGGACGAGCCACCTGAATCGCTCGCCAGAGTGCGCGCCATAGGCCTGCAGACAATGTTCCTTTATTCCCATTGCGTCACCTACGACAGCCAGGGTCGGTTCCCTCCAGGGGGCTGGGTACGCTCGACCCTGTGCAAGTCGTTCGACGGCGTTTGCCTGTTCGAAACCCGGAATACGGTGTACGCCTTGGTAGGCAAAGGGCGCGAGATGACCGCATCGCTCAAGACAATATTCGGCTTATGTTAATCGCAGGCGCTAAGCAGGCCTGCTCCACACGAGATACACGATGTTCAGGATTAGCATGCAAGACCAGGCCGGCCCGGTGGGTATGTTTGGGGACGGTCTCGCTCATTTTCACGCCATGTCGCGATCCTTGGCTACTCATTGGTATCACGTCAGTCTCAAGCGCTGGCATGAGGGACGGTTCGTAGCTTATGAAGAGATGCTGAACGATGAGCCTCGCTTGGTGGAGCTGCTGGTATCGCAAGACGAAAGCATGGTGATTCAAGATGTCCAAGTCGTTACCCCGGCATGGATGAACAAAGGGTCAGGCTGGAAGATGGAAAAGCTGAAATCACTTTCCATGGGGTTCAACCAGGCAGAAGTGCCGATCTGTGTTCTGCAGGTCGAGAGTGGTGATATGTACGTCAATACCCATCAGCGCGACCTCGATGTTAATGCCTTAGTTGGCGTCAGGGAGCTATATCGGCGCAGTGCTGCGACCACCGGCGTAGCCTCAGCTTCGGAGGCTATGTAGCCATGGACGACATCAATACAGTCGCAGTCGATTTACACGAAAAGCGCTACTCGGACTTCGACCTCCTTCGCATCGCCAAAGCAGTGAGTCAAGACTACGACGGGCTGGTGACGGCCTACCTAGTAAATGTCCACATTCATGCGTGCAGTGCCGTTGGCGTGGTGTTCAGTCACATTTGCCCTGGGCCGTACCAACGATTTTCAGATGGTAGGCTGATTAGGACATCGGATATTCAGTCCGTTACGAAGGAAGGTAAGTTTTGGGTTATCAACACGGTCAACTCCAAGTACGTCATTGCGACGTTTAGACGTGACGTAGGACGGAGTAGTCTGCGTGAGTTCATGTGCATAGCGGGCGCCAGGTATCTGCCAACGCCTGATCGCCTCCAGTAGCACCTCGGTCGTTGTTTTGGGCTTGCCCCGCCTCGGGGACGGCTGTCGTAAACCAATCCCGCTGTTGCGGGACTTGGCCCCTTCGGGCTTCCATCCTCAAGTCTCCGGCCCTGCATGGGCCTGCGCGCTCCGCTTGCCATTTCGAACGCCAGAACAATGGTGCCTGCTCGATTCCTTAACCGTTGACCATTGAATCCGGTCTCCGAGGTTTTGACCGCGTCCTCGGGAGCAGATAGTTATTGGACACTTTCAGCGATATCGTATGCTCGGTTCTCTATGCTTAGCCAAGGACGTGTGGCATGCCGAAGATCAAACCACTGGATATGAAGCTAATCGACCTTCTTTTCGAGATGGAAGGGGGTTACGTGTTGGACTTCTCAGACCGCACCATGTCCCAGTTCTTCCTCGGAGAGCTGGAGATCGATATTGATGATTCGCTGTTCACTGCGGATGGCACATCCAAAGCTAGGCGCCTGCGGAGTTTCCTCACGCTTGCCGATACACCGACTTGCGTGCGAGCGCTCAAAGCACTCTGGCAATATCGTCAGGCTGCGCTGGCCAACCAACACAAAGATGAGCCTGTGGTTAACGCCGAGGGGCGCTTCCTGACTTTGATTCAAGGCTTGGAATCCGGCTCATCTGCCGACGTCGTCAAAGGCGATCCGTTCGCAACTGTGCGTCAGGTAGATGTTGATCAGGCGGCTCAGTTGAAGAGGGCTCTATTGGACATTCATAAGCTCGCTCCTCAAGCACGTGGCTACGCATTCGAGACGTTCCTCCAGCAGCTGTTTGAGGCATCCAACCTCCAACCTCGCGCACCATTTCGGAATACGGGTGAACAGATAGATGGAAGCTTCCAGTGTCGAGGGGATATCTACCTTGTTGAGGCGAAATGGGTAGTGAACCCTGTCGGTGCAGGGGAGCTGCACATCCTTCAAGGCAAGATCAGCGAAAAGGCAGCTTGGACACGAGGTGTTTTTATCAGTTACTACGGATTCACTGACGTTGGGCTGGAGGCATTTGGACGCGGCAAGAGCCTGATATGCATTTCGGGAAAAGATATCAACGATGCATTAGAGAAGCACATACCATTCGCGGATGTAATCGACCGCAAAGTGCGGGCGGCTGCTGAGACAGGTTCAGTATTCGTACCTTTGGATCAATTGTTCTAAGCCCATGCTGCAGAGCTATGGGAAATTTCATCAGGGGCTCCAATGTACCTAACCATCATGAAGCCCGAAGTGCTTCAGGACGTTGCATCGCTTGGTCGTGGTCTTTGGATTGTAGAAGGCCCTGATGGCCCAGCGCTCGTGGTCAAAGCGGGCAAAGAATTTATCCTCGCCGCACGTGAGAAGCGCGAGCTGAAGTTCTATCTTGCGCCATACGAGTCTGATGAGGCGCAAGGCCTGACGCTGTTGACGGCCTGCTTTGATGATCCGATTAGTCCGCTGACTATTAAAACACCCCTGATGGGTAGCGATCCTTTTACAGAGGGACTGAAAAGTCTTCCTGACCGTTTTAGCGTCTGTTTTTTTGATGAACACAATCGCGAGCTTCTTAGTAGTACAGCGCACGCTAGCCTTGAAAGGCTCCGAGAGTATGCAAAGGGTGTCCATCCCTTGGGGAAGGAGCACTGGCATCTCATGATGGAGCAGGCAGATGAATGGTTCAGCTTTACGACCAGGGAAGATGACAGCCGAGCAGTAACGGTGACGCTCTTGGAGGATCTATTTCCAAGCGACTTCCTGATCACCGACCTCACTCGCCAAGGCTTCCAGGGTTCAAGAGGTTTCTCGAACACTCACCTTGAGCGACCGGAGCCAGGACACCTTCAGGAGCTGGATATCATCTATCTGCTCCAGCGTGCTTACTCGGCAGAGCAAATCATCCATGGGCCAGTGAAAGTCTCCGATGGGGAAGAGCTGACAGATGCTGTTGTTTTGGGGACGGAGGTCACGCTGTTACTGCAGGCTAAGGACAGCCCAAACACCGCTGAGATGATGGGGACAAAGCTTGAACGAAAGCGTAAGAAGGCCCTGAGTCAGTTGAAAGGAGGCCTGTCGCAGCTACGTGGCGCAATTTCAACTATCGAGCGTGAGGGAAATCCCGCGCTGCGGCTTGTTGATGGTACTCCTCTCAAAATCGATCTTGCAGCACGTCCCCTTGTAGGAGTCGTGGTGGTAAAAGAGCTGTTTAGCGATACCTATGAAGAGTACGGGGCCATGATCTTGGATTTCATGGATGATGTACGTGTTCGTGTGGTGGCATTTGACTACAACGAGTTCGAGGTTATGACGCGGCACTGCCCGTCAGAGCAGGCACTCCTTTCGGCATTCTGGCAAATTTCCGAGTGCGCGGTTGAACAGAGGATCTATCCCAGACTTCGCTTCACTGAGCTGCCCCCGCGCTGATTCACCACCATGGCCAGCCCATGAAGCGTTACCTCAACGACCTCCTGCACTGGACTAGGTATCACTCGCCCCGATCCGCAACAGGTGGTATATCGTGGTCAAAACGACTTAATTCAGAACGTACCTCTCTATCGGCAAGCTGCTTGGCACCAATCGGCACTGGCTTATCAATATCGAACATCTGAACCCCTTGACTGCGAATATTATAGGCTATACAAAACCATCTTCGTCTCCACAACTCCTGCTGATTCTCCAGTAATGCAATCCTTGCGTAGAGTTTTTCTAGCAAGTCAGACGAAGCCAAAGGTTCTAATAACGGCTTAGCATTTTTTTTAGACTCCCGTTCAAGAGATAATCTTGACTTGGCCGATTGAAATTCCTCTTTGATTTTTGAGTGTGACTGAAGAGCCTGTCGAGTAAATTTTGAGAACTGCTCAACATGCTTCCAAGTGAGAGCCTGCTCCTGGGAGCTATATGAAGCGAGGTAGCCAATAATTCGCTTTATGTCACCCTCTGTCACTCTTCGGTAGGATTTCATATTAGTTCCACAATTAACTCAAAGGATCTCTACAGGGATATAGAGCGGTGTCCGATCAGGGTCTTGCCACTGCTCCCGCTCACCCGCCACAAATTGCTCATAAAATCTTTCACGACATTGTTTATATAATTCATAGCCTTTACCTATACCGTTTCTTAACCTGGGAAGAGCGTACTCATCAAACCCACCAGTATTTACAAATTCGTAAAGCTGCGTGAGACCAGTGCCCGGAACGAGTTTGTTAGCCCGATCCAAGAGGTTCGAGATCTTCAAACAAAGGTGCTTTTCCCAATTAGGAATGGTTTCAAGGGTCGGATAAATACTGAAACCTACTTCGAGTTGAATAAGGTTATGAGCAGCTTGCTGAATCAACTCTTCAAAAATCTCAGCAGATTCAGCAGGCTGAACAACCCAGCCCAGTTGGTCACACCCCTCGCCCCCGTGACACTCTTGGTGCCGGTCACAAGGGCCCGCCCCCCAATTGTGAAAACACATACCGGTTGGGCCTAGATCATGAACGGCTCTGATCTGGGAGGTTACAAAACTTTCTCGCCTGTCTACCGGGAGACGCATGGTTCGTTCCGCTAGCTTACCCCCTACCTGGCCGAGCAAGATCTGCTCACGAATCTCCAATGCCCTTCTCTCGGGAGACGTATGCTGATAAGCCTTCGTATCCACTGGATTTTTTCGACCGAAAAACACACTTTGCATGATGTCAGGAAGCCCACCGCGATCCAGAGCATCATTCATAGTGTGTCGAAAATCATGCGAAGTGAACGCTTGATCAAGCTGTGCAGATGCAAACTTTAGGCAAAGTTTTTCTAGCTGTTGCAAGAACTTGTCAAACGAAGCTGCACTGCAGGTATCAACAATCCAGCGCACATAATGGCCCGAGGATGTTCCCAACCACTTAAGGATGAGCATATCTTTGATGTAATAAGGCTGACCATCTGCAATGTACAAGGGTCGAGTCATTCGCTCCTGATAATGAGTTCGGCAATAAGCTTCTACATCATTCCGAAGCAAGTAGGCGACTCTGTTGGCAGGGCCAAACACATTGCCCCTTTTGATCCGGTTATGCTTGGTAAACCAACTGGTACCAAACATGGATTCCGGCATCCCCATTGCGAGCAGCTCAGGGTAAAACAATGGATGATCCTGCTCAATTTCAGACAGAAACCTCAGGTCAGGCCCGTTGGTTAGGCACATTTCCTCTGCACATGCATACTGATCCGCACTCCTCTCCTCAAGCTCAAGCAATACGGCGCTCAGTAGTGGGACAACCTCTGTCATGACAGGCATCACTTCAAGGACATATTGCTGACTGCCAAGCGCTCCTTTGAGTTTCAGGTACTTAAAATAATACCCTGACGGCCTTTTGATAAGCCGTTGCCTCGGCAGCAGCATGACCTCGCTCAACCTCCGGCCCAGACAGACCAAAACTGTGATGATTAGGAGGTACACACGATAGTTGTGATTGCGGGGAACATTTGCAAACAGCTCCCCTAACACCTTAAAAGTTGACTCTGCCAAGAGTCTAGAAGGCCGCTCTTCGACAATTTTTGGATCATCGAGCATCCGCCCGGACATTCCTCCCCACGACTCTGGCCTAGACCTCCCATGGAAAAAATAGTCCGAAAGATCGGCCCTACATAAGCCGTGTTGGGTGCAACGTCGAGCGATTTCGCTGACTAGGTTCTGCTGCTTGTAAGCTTCCTTCTCGGTGCAATCTTGCGCAATGGCGCGGCATGCCTCGTCCAAAATCGCCGGGGTCAGTTGCTCCAAATCACGCCCTCGTGCTGCGATCATGATGTATCCAAACACCTTGACGAAAGTGCGATGTGAGGAAATTGATTTGTGTTGTTCGCGCTCTCGTTCAATAAAAAGAGCACGCGCAGCGTCACCCCATGATTCAGCCAACGGTATCGAGCCGAGCGAAGGGCGGGTAGAGAAATTCAGCGAGACGGATTGGGTATGCTTACCCGTTAAGCTGAAGATCTCAGGGCATAGAATCCAGCACCTTTGGCTCCAATCATGGGTTACGCCCAGACTCCCCAAGCGCTCAGCCGCTCGCGCCACAAGCCCGTTCAGATTAGCTGTAGGATTTGATCGGTCAACGTGCGACAGAGCGCCACGACGGCGGAGCCTATACCGCTGGCGCCTCCTCATGCTGAAACTCCCTGGCACATTTTGACCACTTGCCCGATAGCGAGAATGACATCCACACGATGCACCCCAAGCGTCTGAGATTCGGGGCGTTCGTTGTGCATCCGCACCAATGAGTCGAGCAGATACTCGTGAATCGTCGATTTGTAAGGCCGAAATTTGGGACACAGATAACAGGAAAACGGCGGGAACTTATGGCAAAGATCATTCAGTCCACATGCACCTATTGCGTCCACATCCCCAGGCTGTGAGTGCTCATCAGTAACGATGAGCGCGTCAGTGGCGATGATCGAATCTGCAGAAATGGTTGCGCCGCCGCAGTACAAATGGACGAAGCGCGAATACTCCAGGACAGCAGCTTTGTCCAAGGCATAGGTCAGCACATCCATGATGTCGTAATAGACTTGCACGTGCTGCTCATCCGAATGGTCGAGCCTGTATGCCAGTTCCCTACGAGACACCCCCATTGCTGCGTAAGTTGTCCCGACCGTGTAGCGAAACCGCCGCGCTGATAGGATCATCGGCTGCTTCGTTAAGGGCGAAATCAAGTCCATCCGTTCGACGAAATCCCGCAGCAGTTTCCCGAAACCGACGGAGTACATATGAAATGCAGACTCGTAATCACCCGTTTGAAGCCGCATATGGTTCGGCGTATCTAGCCGAAACAAGGGTCGAGCACAGGGGGTAACGATATCATTGACCTCTACCAGGCTTTCATATGCCTGGTTGGCTTGAATAAGCTCTTGGACATATCGGAATGTCTCCTTGTCCAAAGCCTCGACAATGAAGTCAGACCGAGCTGACCTGAAACCTTTTTTGATACGCGGAATTTTGATAACCCAGACAGGATCTTCCGGATGATCCAACTCGTCATAGACATCCTCTTCCCTTAGCGCAATGAAGTTGCCAGGGTTCCGTCCATATGTATTAGCCAGCGCCACCGCAGCACGCTGCTGGTAATGCTCATACTCAGTGCCTGTATCCGTGCGGAGGGCATTAGTGATCAAAGAAACTTCCAAGTGGGGATGCAATGGCCCCTGCTCTGGATCGAGCGAACGCACCGCTTCCCCTTTCGGCCCGCCTGGAATTCTGAGCGAGTCGAGCTCGGAAGCGTAGATCTCACAGAAACCAAGCTCTGGATAATGTTCAGCACACCAGAGATACCAGCGTATGGGACGATAGGCATTCCACAACTGGCGCTTGATCTTCAGTCGGGTAAGCATGCGCTCCATCTGCTCAATCAGGGCAGGTTTGAGGAGAAGTGGATCGGCACAAACGACCGCCTTGTTGAAAAAATCCCGCTCCTTGAGTTGCGAGTAAACAGCATCCACGCAACTTACCGCGTGGATCGACGACGTCACTTGTGCGGTATGGATCATATACTTGGCCATCAGCCACTGCAGAATAGGCGATCCAAAACGTCGGATATTCACCCAACCCGCCCGTGTTTCGCATGGCAAGAACCACCGTCCTTCTTTAATAACGGCCAACTTACCTTCCCTAGTGACGAACTCTTCGGGAATCTCTGCCCAGCCATTATCCGAAACCAGCTGCTCTAATGAGAGGTTTTCACTAAAAAGGGACATCGTGAGAATTCCTCCCACTTGCATACTGTGCCTGGAAGCGAGCTACAGCCTCTTTCGTCAGAGCCGCATAGTCGATGTAGATATCTTGGGACTTTGGTGAGCCATCACCCCGGAGCCACATCAGGCACTTGACGATGTGATCCTCATCAGCACCTTGGCTACGCATCACTTTGGTCACTGAGTCAGTGAACGTGTACCGCATCGAATGCGGAGTTAGATCCTCGGGTAGCTCCTTCGGAAAACGATTACGAAGTTCTTTGAACAGTTGCCGCACCCGGTCAGCGGACAACGGTTTCCCATCGTCGCTAAGGAAGAGAAAACCACTGTCATTGACGCCACCGTGCTTAAGAGACCACTCCCGGTCTTCTGTGATGTAATCATCCAGCAGAATCGCCAGACGTGAATTATCAATCGGCAGCAATCGTCCCAGTCGCTTTACACGCGGCGGCCTTCTTCGAGTGTCTAAAGGGCTCATATTCCGCTTCCGGACGAGAACGTAGGTAATGGCTCCAAACTTGACGTCATGCGTTCGAAGGCTCAGAAGCTCACCTATGCGCAGACCTAAGAACAACAGGAGGCAAACAATGATGAAGTTTCGAACCCTTCCCCGAGAGTCCCTACCGAGCAAAATCTCACCTTCAGGATCCAACGCATCCTGAACAAATCGGGCTTGGGCAAGAGTCAAATGCTTATGGAACTTCCGATTCCCCTCGGGGGACTGGTAAGCATCTATGAATGCTTTGGCCACCTTCTCACGCATCGCGGTCAAATTAATCCGCAACGCTTCACCTGAAGAAGGAGCAGCGATCAGCTCGTCGATGTACCAGAGAAGATGTTGTGATGCTGTACTAAGGCGTTTGTTGCGGGTATTAGGACTAACGGCAAGTTTTGCGACTTTATTGCTGGTGGGCTGTGGCCGGCTCAGTTCTTCAATCAGACTGGTCAAGTCAGCCTCAGAAAATTGTTTCCCAGAGCGAATACGGTCGTAAATATTCATACGGCGCTTGCGCGCCCATCGGTGAATGACCAGCACTTCGCCGCTATTGCGCATCAGAGTTTGAAGTGCAAGGTGACGACGACGAAGGAACCATTCACACGCTTCCGGAACGGGAAGATCATCGTCATCCAACAACATAGGCAAACGCTCGCCGGACGAAAAAATCACCTGTTCCACTCGCATAACCGCGCCCCCCGTTCTTTACATTTTGGTTTAGCGCGTTTCCTTTTCTTGTCAAAACCGTTTGTCCGGTTTATCCCGCCTTGCTTTACACATACCCAAAAAAAACCTCCAAGATCTTTACAAATCTTGGAGGTCTTTCATCAGAAAAATACTAGGTAGTTCAGTCAGTTATGTAACTTTCTTTACATACGTGACTTTTATCCGGGCTAGAACGGAATATCGTCATCAAAGCTGTCGAAATCCGGAGCTGGTTGCGGCGCGGCCTGTTGTGGGGCCGGGCGTTCGCGCTGTGGCTGTGGCGCCGACTGCGGACGAGGTGCCTGTTGACGCGGGGCCGGAGCCGACTGCTGGTAGTTGTTGCCACCTTGCTGCTGGTCGCCCTGTGGACGACCGCCCAGCAGTTGCATGGTGCCTTGCATGTCGACCACGATTTCGGTGGTGTAACGCTTGATACCGTCCTTTTCCCACTCGCGAGTCTGCAACTTGCCCTCGATGTACACCTGCGAACCCTTGCGCAGGTATTCGCCGGCGATCTCAGCCACCTTGCCGAACATCGACACGCGGTGCCATTCGGTCTTCTCGACCTTCTGGCCGGTCTGCTTGTCGGTCCACTGTTCGCTGGTCGCCAGACTCAGGTTGGTCACGGCGTTGCCGTTCGGCAGGTAGCGAACTTCGGGATCCTGGCCGCAAGTACCGACCAATATGACTTTGTTAACCCCACGGGCCATAACGTTCTCCTAGGCTTCGCACGTAGTCGGGGCCGGGTTGTTCACCAGGCGCTCGAGCGTCGCGCGATCCAATAATTCGGTGTCGAGTTTGATATACACGGCCGCTTCGTCGGCGACCACCACTGCATCGGTTACTCCAACGACGGCCTTCAGACGCTCGGTCAGGCCAGCCTCACGAATCGCCTCGGGCGATAAGGGCAAGCGCAGGCTCGTCACATAGGGAGGTTCGCGCATGGTAACAGCAAAGGCGAACCAAAGTGCAGCCAGCGCGGCACAACCCAGGAACACAACCGACAAACCGCCATGCTGGAACAGCCAGCCGCCGAGGATCCCGCCCAACGCCGAACCCAGGAACTGGCTGGTGGAATAGACCCCCATCGCCGTGCCCTTGCCGCCCGCCGGTGAAACCTTGCTGATCAACGACGGCAGCGATGCTTCCAGCAGATTGAACGCGGTGAAGAACACCACCGTGCCGATCACCAGGGCCCGCAAGCTATCGCCGAACTGCCAGAAGAATAGCTCAGTGAGCATCAGCGTCATGACGGCGCCGAGCAAAACTCGTTTCATTTTGCGTCGTTTCTCGCCATAGATGATGAACGGGATCATGGCGAAGAACGAAATCAGCAGCGCGGTCAGGTAGACCCACCAGTGCTGTTCCTTGGGCAGGCCGGCCTTCTGGACCAGGGCCAGCGGCAGGGCCACGAAGCTGGACATCAGCATGGCGTGGAGCACGAAAATGCCCAGGTCCAGGCGCAACAGGTCCGGGTGCTTGAGCGTCGGGATCAGTGCCTGGCGCGCCACCCCGGATTCCCGGTGCTGCAGCGGCCCGGTGGAGCGCGGCACCATGAACGCCACGATCAGGATCCCCACCAATGCCATGGCACCGGTTGCCAGGAACAGGCCCGACAAACCAAAGGCACGGGTCAGCAAGGGGCCTACCACCATGGCGACTGCGAATGACAGACCGATGGTCATGCCGATCATGGCCATGGCCTTGGTCCGATGCTGTTCGCGGGTCAAGTCTGACAACAGCGCCATGACAGCCGCGGAAATAGCCCCGGCGCCCTGTAGGATCCGTCCGGCGATCACGCCCCAGATCGAGTCGGCATTGGCCGCCAGCACACTGCCAAGGGCGAAGACGATCAACCCCAGGTAGATGACCGGACGCCGGCCGATGCGGTCGGAAATGACCCCGAACGGGATCTGGAAGATCGCCTGGGTCAGGCCATAGGCGCCAATCGCCAACCCGATGAGGGCCGGGGTCGCGCCAGCCAGGTCCATGCCATAGGTCGCCAGCACCGGCAACACCATGAACATGCCCAGCATACGGAAGGCGAACACCAGGGCCAGACCGCTTGCTGCGCGTGTCTCGCCACTACTCATGCGTTCGCTGTGGGGATCTTGCATGGAAAAACCTCATGTGAACCGGCGGCGATTCTACCAGTCCCATCGATTGAGAGGGTATATGGCGACCGTTTGCCGCGCAGTCTTCATGTATGGCTGCAATCGCACCTTCAATAGTGTGCATCCATCCAGTATTTGCCCGTATACTCCTACGTTTTCGACGCCCGCCGAGCGAGGCCACTTTGGACAAGATCCTGATTCGTGGGGCCCGTACCCACAACCTGAAGAACATCGACCTGACCCTGCCACGGGACAAGCTGATCGTCATCACCGGCCTGTCCGGATCCGGCAAATCATCCCTGGCCTTCGACACGTTGTACGCTGAAGGCCAGCGGCGCTATGTCGAATCGCTGTCGGCCTACGCCCGGCAGTTCCTGTCGATGATGGAAAAACCCGACGTCGACACCATCGAAGGCCTGTCGCCGGCGATTTCCATCGAACAGAAGTCGACCTCCCATAACCCCCGGTCGACGGTCGGCACCATCACCGAGATCTACGACTACCTGCGCTTGCTGTATGCGCGGGTCGGTATTCCCCGTTGCCCCGATCACGACATCCCCCTGGAAGCCCAGACCGTCAGCCAGATGGTCGACCTGGTGCTGGCCCAGCCGGAAGGCAGCAAGCTGATGCTGCTGGCGCCAGTAATTCGCGAGCGCAAGGGCGAACACCTGATGGTTTTCGAAGAACTGCGCGCCCAGGGCTTCGTGCGGGCCCGGGTCAACGGCAAGCTGTGCGAACTGGACGAATTGCCGAAGCTGGATAAACAGAAGAAGCATTCGATCGATGTGGTGGTCGACCGCTTCAAGGTCCGGGCCGACCTGCAACAGCGGCTGGCCGAGTCCTTCGAGACGGCGCTGAAACTGGCCGACGGTATCGCCCTGGTCGCACCAATGGACGACGAGCCTGGCGAAGAGATCATTTTCTCCGCGCGCTTCGCCTGCCCGATCTGCGGCCACGCCATCAGCGAGCTGGAACCCAAGCTGTTCTCCTTCAACAACCCGGCCGGCGCCTGCCCGACCTGCGACGGCCTGGGGGTCAAGCAGTTCTTCGACACCAAGCGGCTGGTCAATGGCGAGCTGACCCTGGCCGAAGGCGCGATTCGCGGCTGGGACAGGCGCAATGTCTATTACTTCCAGATGCTCGGTTCGCTGGCAGCCCATTACAAGTTCAGCCTGGACATGCCGTTCAACGAGTTGCCCGCTGACCAGCAGAAATTCATCCTGCAGGGCAGTGGCTCGCAGAATGTCGACTTCAAGTACCTCAACGACCGCGGCGATATCGTCAAGCGCTCCCACCCGTTCGAAGGCATCGTACCGAACCTGGAGCGACGCTACCGCGAGACAGAGTCAGCCAGCGTGCGCGAAGAACTGGCCAAGTTCCTCAGCACCCAGCCCTGCCCCGATTGCCGTGGCACCCGTCTGCGTCGCGAAGCGCGGCATGTGTGGGTCGGCGAGAAGACGCTGCCGGCGGTGACCAACCTGCCGATTGGCGACGCCACCGAGTATTTCGGCGGTTTGAAGCTCACCGGTCGTCGTGGCGAAATCGCCGACAAGATCCTCAAGGAAATCCGCGAGCGCCTGCAGTTCCTGGTAAACGTCGGCCTGGATTACCTGACCCTCGATCGCAGCGCCGACACCCTGTCCGGCGGCGAAGCCCAGCGTATCCGCCTCGCCAGCCAGATCGGCGCCGGCCTGGTGGGAGTGATGTACATCCTCGACGAGCCGTCCATCGGCCTGCATCAACGGGATAACGACCGACTGCTCGGAACCCTGAAGCACCTGCGGGACATCGGCAACACGGTGATCGTGGTCGAGCACGACGAGGACGCCATCCGCCTGGCCGACTACGTCGTCGACATCGGCCCGGGCGCGGGCGTGCATGGCGGGCATATCGTCGCCCAGGGCACCGCCGCCGAAGTCATGGCGCACCCTGATTCGCTGACGGGCAAATACCTGTCGGGCCGGGTCAAGATCAAGGTCCCGGCCAAACGTACGCCGCGCAACAAGAAATTGTCGCTGACCCTCAAGGGTGCTCGCGGCAACAACTTGCGCAACGTCGACCTGGAAATCCCGATCGGCCTGCTGACCTGCGTTACCGGCGTGTCCGGCTCCGGCAAATCGACGCTGATCAACAACACCCTGTTCCCCCTCAGTGCCACGGCCCTGAACGGCGCCACCACCCTGGAAGCGGCCGCCCACGACAGCATCAAGGGCCTGGAGCACCTGGATAAAGTCGTCGACATCGACCAAAGCCCCATCGGCCGTACCCCGCGCTCCAACCCGGCGACCTATACCGGGTTGTTCACACCGATCCGTGAACTGTTCGCCGGCGTGCCGGAGTCCCGCTCACGGGGCTACGGCCCGGGGCGTTTCTCGTTCAACGTCAAGGGCGGGCGCTGCGAAGCCTGCCAGGGCGATGGCCTGATCAAGGTGGAAATGCACTTCCTGCCCGACATCTACGTGCCGTGCGATGTGTGCAAGAGCAAGCGCTACAACCGCGAGACCCTGGAGATCAAGTACAAGGGCAAGAACATCCACGAAACCCTCGAGATGACCATCGAGGAGGCCCGAGTGTTCTTCGACGCGGTGCCGGCCCTGGCGCGCAAGCTCCAGACGCTGATGGATGTCGGCCTGTCGTATATCAAGCTGGGGCAGTCGGCAACGACGTTGTCCGGCGGTGAGGCCCAGCGGGTCAAGTTGTCCCGCGAGCTGTCCAAGCGCGACACCGGCAAGACCCTGTATATCCTCGACGAGCCGACCACAGGCCTGCACTTCGCCGATATCCAGCAATTGCTCGACGTGCTGCACCGCCTTCGCGACCACGGCAACACCGTGGTGGTGATCGAACACAACCTGGACGTGATCAAGACCGCTGACTGGCTGGTGGACCTGGGGCCGGAAGGCGGCTCCAAAGGCGGCCAGATCATCGCCGTGGGTACACCGGAACAAGTGGCCGAGATGAAGCAGTCCTACACTGGCTACTACCTCAAGCCGCTGCTGGAACGTGATCGGGACTGATTTCACCCGAGCACGAAAAAGCCCCTGTCATCTCATCGATGGCAGGGGCTTTTTTTGTTTGATCGTTCCCACGCTCTGCGTGGGAATGCAGCTTGGGACGCTCTGCGTTCCCTTTCCCAGCAATCAGAACTGCGATTGCAGGTAGTTCTCCAACCCGATCAACTTGATCAGACCCAACTGCTTCTCCAGCCAGTAGGTATGGTCTTCTTCGGTGTCGTTGAGCTGGATCCGCAGGATCTCGCGGGTCACATAGTCGTTGTGCTGCTCGCAGAGCTCGATGCCTTTGCACAGCGCAGCGCGGACTTTGTATTCCAGGCGCAGGTCGGCGGCGAGCATGTCGGGCACCGTGGTACCGACGTCGAGATCATCGGCACGCATGCGTGGCGTACCTTCGAGCATCAGGATCCGGCGCATCAGTGCATCGGCGTGCTGGGTCTCTTCTTCCATCTCGTGGTTGATACGTTCGTAGAGCTCGGTAAAACCCCAATCCTCGTACATCCGCGAATGGATGAAATATTGATCACGGGCTGCCAGCTCGCCGGTCAGCAACGTGTTGAGGTAATCGATTACGTCTGGGTGACCTTGCATCGCCCTACATCTCCACAAGCTTTTAAAGGTTGTAGTTTGAACCAAGCTGACCGCAAGGTCACTGTCTCAACGCTACAAAAGCGAAGAAAATCCGAGAAAACCGGGTTAAATAACGCAAAAACCGCCCTAATGAGGGCGGTTCTGCTTCTCGTTTAGACTTAGTTAAGCGCTACACCCAAGGCATTTGCGATGCCCTCTCCATAGGCAACATCGGCCTTGAAGAAATGCTGCAACTGACGGTCAACCACATCTGCCGACACGCCCCCCATTGCACCGGCGATGTTGCTGATCAACAGCGCCTTCTGCTCCTCGCTCATCAAGCGGAACAGCGCACCGGCGTGACTGTAGTAGTCGGTGTCTTCGCGATGATCAAAACGGTCCGCCGCGCCACTGAGGGCCAGTGCTGGTTCTGCATAACGCGGGGCCTGCTTCGGCGCCTCCACGTAGCTGTTAGGCTCGTAGTTCGGTGCTGCTCCGCCATTGTTGCCAAACGCCATCGCTCCGTCGCGCTGGTAGGTATTGACCGGACTGCGCGGCGCATTCACCGGCAATTGCTGGTGATTGGTGCCCACACGGTAGCGGTGCGCATCAGCGTAGGCGAAGACGCGACCCTGCAGCATACGGTCCGGCGAGAGACCAACCCCTGGCACCATGTTGCTCGGGCCGAACGCCGCTTGCTCGACTTCGGCAAAGTAGTTCAGCGGGTTACGGTTGAGCTCAAGCACACCGACTTCGATCAACGGGAATTCTTTCTGCGACCAGGTCTTGGTGACGTCGAACGGATTCTCGTAATGCGCTGCGGCCTGGGCCTCGGTCATGACCTGGATGCAAACGCTCCATTTCGGGAAATCACCGCGCTCGATGGCGCTGAACAAGTCACGCTGGGCGTAATCCGGGTCGGTACCCGCCAGACGTGCTGCCTCTGCCGGCGCGAGGTTCTTGATCCCTTGCTGGGTCTTGTAGTGCCACTTCACCCAGTGGCGCTCACCCTGCGCGCTGATCAGGCTGTAGGTGTGACTACCGAAGCCGTGCATGTGGCGGTAGCCATCCGGAATGCCGCGATCAGAGAACAGAATGGTGACCTGGTGCAACGCCTCAGGCGAATGCGACCAGAAATCCCACATCGCCTGGGCGCTTTTCAGGTTGCTTTGCGGCAGACGTTTCTGGGTGTGGATGAAGTCTGGAAACTTCAACGGATCACGAATGAAGAATACCGGCGTGTTGTTGCCGACGATGTCCCAGTTACCTTCCTCGGTGTAGAACTTCAGGGCGAAACCGCGCGGGTCACGTTCAGTGTCGGCCGAACCACGCTCGCCACCCACGGTGGAGAACCGCAGGAAGGTGGGCGTCTGCTTGCCGACCGACTCGAACAACTTGGCGCTGGTGTACGGGGTAATGTCCTGGGTGACGGTGAATGTGCCGTAGGCGCCCGAGCCTTTGGCATGCACACGGCGCTCAGGAATGTTCTCGCGATTGAAGTGAGCAAGCTTCTCGATCAGGTGGAAATCGTCGAGCAGCAGCGGGCCGCGCGGGCCGGCGGAACGAGAGTTCTGGTTATCGGCGACAGGAGCGCCGCTGGCGGTCGTAAGCGTTTTGGTCTGGCTCATGCTCAATCTTCCTAGGTCGGTCTTCGAACTGCCGGCTAATCGGCTGGAAAGGAGTATTGATCATATTAATGACAGTATCCAAATTCATTAAATCATGGACATCGATAGTCATTATCTAACACTGAATACTTGCCAATAGCCAAGCCGGCCGAAGCGGCTTGCCTGCTTTTCCTTCAGGCAACAAAAAACCGGGCACAAGGCCCGGTTTTTTGTATGTTGCCGACTTACTCAGCGGATACAGCTTCACCGCTGGTAGCACGATCAACCAACTCGACGTACGCCATAGGCGCGTTGTCGCCAGCGCGGAAACCGCACTTGAGGATGCGCAGGTAGCCACCCTCACGGGTAGCGTAACGCTTGCCCAGGTCGTTGAAGAGCTTACCAACGATAGCTTTCGAACGAGTACGGTCGAAAGCCAGACGGCGGTTAGCCAGGCTATCTGTCTTGGCCAGAGTGATCAGCGGCTCAGCAACGCGACGCAGTTCTTTGGCTTTCGGCAGTGTAGTTTTGATCAGCTCGTGCTCGAACAGCGACACCGCCATGTTTTGGAACATGGCCTTGCGGTGCGAGCTGGTGCGGCTCAGGTGACGACCACTTTTACGATGACGCATGGTTCATTCCTTACCAAACACAACGTTCGGTGATTACGACGATCAGGCAGTCGCCTTGTCGTCCTTCTTAAGACTTGCAGGCGGCCAGTTGTCGAGGCGCATGCCGAGGGACAGACCGCGGGAGGCCAGAACGTCCTTGATTTCAGTCAAGGATTTCTTGCCAAGGTTCGGAGTCTTCAACAGCTCTACTTCGGTACGCTGAATCAGGTCGCCGATGTAGTAGATGTTTTCCGCCTTAAGGCAGTTAGCCGAACGTACAGTCAGTTCCAGATCGTCAACCGGGCGAAGCAGGATCGGATCGATCTCGTCTTCCTGCTCGACAACCACTGGCTCACTGTCACCTTTGAGGTCGACGAACGCAGCCAACTGCTGTTGCAGGATGGTTGCAGCACGGCGGATAGCCTCTTCAGGATCCAGGGTACCGTTGGTTTCCAGATCAATAACCAGCTTGTCCAGGTTGGTACGCTGTTCGACACGGGCGTTTTCCACCACGTATGCGATACGGCGAACTGGGCTGAACGAAGAGTCAAGCTGCAAGCGACCGATGCTGCGGCTTTCGTCTTCATCGCTCTGACGCGAGTCTGCCGGTTCATAACCACGACCACGAGCTACAGTGAGCTTCATGTTCAGGGCGCCGTTAGACGCCAGGTTAGCGATTACGTGATCGGGGTTAACGATCTCGACATCATGATCCAGCTGAATATCGGCAGCGGTAACCACCCCCGAACCCTTCTTCGACAAGGTCAGCGTAACTTCGTCACGACCGTGCAGCTTGATAGCCAGACCTTTAAGGTTCAACAGGATTTCAATTACATCTTCCTGTACACCTTCGATGGCGCTGTACTCGTGGAGCACACCGTCAATCTCGGCCTCGACTACTGCACAGCCGGGCATTGAGGACAACAGGATGCGGCGCAGCGCGTTGCCCAGGGTGTGGCCGAAACCACGCTCGAGAGGCTCGAGTGTGATCTTGGCGCGGGTTGGACTGACAACCTGCACATCAATATGGCGGGGTGTCAGGAACTCATTTACCGAAATCTGCATGGATGCACCTATTTTCTAGCCCTTACTTGGAGTAGAGCTCGACAATCAGGCTTTCGTTGATGTCGGCGGACAGATCACTGCGAGCAGGAACGTTCTTGAAAACGCCCGACTTCTTCTCAGTGTCTACTTCTACCCATTCTACGCGGCCACGTTGGGCACACAGATCGAGAGCTTGGACAATGCGAAGTTGGTTCTTTGCTTTCTCGCGAACAGCAACCACGTCACCAGCACGAACCTGGTAGGACGGAACGTTTACGGTCTGACCGTTAACGCTGATCGACTTGTGCGATACCAGCTGACGGGATTCGGCACGAGTAGAACCGAAACCCATACGGTATACAACGTTGTCCAGACGGCATTCGAGCAGTTGCAACAGGTTTTCGCCGGTTGCGCCTTTCTTGCCAGCTGCTTCTTTGTAGTAGCCGCTGAATTGACGCTCGAGAACGCCGTAGATACGACGGACCTTCTGCTTTTCACGCAGTTGGGTGCCGTAGTCGGACTGGCGACCGCGGCGTTGGCCGTGGATACCAGGTGCTGCTTCAATGTTGCACTTCGATTCGATCGCGCGCACGCCGCTCTTCAGAAAAAGATCGGTGCCTTCGCGACGAGCGAGTTTGCATTTTGGACCAATGTAACGAGCCATTCTTTACAATCTCCTGGATTACACGCGGCGCTTCTTCGGCGGACGGCACCCGTTGTGCGGGATTGGCGTCACGTCGGTGATGCTGGCGATCTTGTAGCCACAGCCGTTCAAAGCGCGGACTGCGGATTCACGACCTGGACCTGGACCTTTGACGTTGACGTCGAGGTTTTTCAGGCCGTATTCCAGCGCAGCTTGACCAGCACGTTCAGCAGCTACTTGAGCAGCGAACGGGGTGGACTTGCGGGAACCGCGGAAACCCGAACCACCGGAGGTAGCCCAGGAAAGAGCGTTACCTTGACGGTCGGTAATGGTCACGATGGTGTTGTTAAAAGAAGCATGGATGTGGGCGATGCCATCAACCACTGTCTTTTTAACTTTTTTACGAGGACGAGCAGCAGGTTTTGCCATGATTAAATTCCTGTCGATTCGCTGGGGCGATTACTTGCGGATCGGCTTACGCGGACCTTTACGGGTACGCGCGTTGGTCTTGGTACGCTGACCGCGTACTGGCAGACCACGACGATGACGCAGACCGCGATAGCAACCGAGGTCCATCAAGCGCTTGATTTTCATGTTGATTTCGCGACGCAGGTCACCTTCAGTGGTGAACTTCGCCACTTCGCCACGCAGCTGTTCAATCTGCTCGTCGCTCAGATCTTTGATCTTTGCCGCTGGGTTGACCCCAGTCACTGCACAAATTTTCTGTGCAGTAGTGCGACCAACACCATAGATGTAGGTCAGCGAGATAACAGTATGCTTGTTATCTGGAATGTTGACGCCTGCAATACGGGCCATTCAGTGGGACTCCAATTGACAGCTACCTACGCCCCGGAAGCCAAGAAATAGGGCGCGAGATAATATCGCTGTAATAACAAATAATCAACCCGGCAGCGCACTAGCTGCCGGGCTTAAGCACAATCACACTCAGCCTTGGCGCTGTTTGTGACGCGGTTCCGCGCTGCAAATTACCCGAACAACACCTTCGCGGCGAATAATCTTGCAGTTACGGCACAGCTTTTTCACCGATGCACGAACTTTCATCACCAACTCCTCGAACCTTATGGACGCTACTCAGCGCAACATGCCGCTGCCGTAGCCCTTCAGGTTGGCTTTCTTCATCAGGGATTCGTACTGGTGCGAAACGAGGTGCGATTGTACTTGGGACATGAAGTCCATCACAACCACGACCACGATCAGCAACGAGGTCCCGCCAAGGTAGAACGGTACGTTTGCCGCAACCACCAGGAACTGGGGAAGCAGGCACACGGCCGTCATGTAAAGAGCACCGAACAAGGTCAAACGAGTCAAAACGCCATCAATGTAGCGCGCCGACTGCTCACCTGGACGGATACCCGGAATAAAGGCACCGGACTTCTTCAGGTTTTCCGCTACGTCTTTCGGATTGAACATCAACGCCGTATAGAAGAAGCAGAAGAAAATAATCCCTGCACTAAACAGCAGAATATTCAACGGCTGACCAGGAGCGATCGACTGCGAGATGTCCTGCAACCAGCCCATACCTTCAGACTGGCCGAACCAGGCACCCAACGAAGCTGGGAACAGCAGGATGCTGCTCGCGAAAATAGCCGGAATAACGCCGGCCATGTTCACCTTCAACGGCAAGTGGCTGGTCTGCGCAGCAAACACCTTGCGGCCCTGCTGACGCTTGGCGTAGTGAACAGCAATACGCCGCTGACCACGCTCAATGAACACCACGAAACCGATAATCGCTACTGCCAACAGACCGATGGCAACCAGGGCGAAAATATTGATATCGCCCTGACGCGCAGACTCGAAAGACTGCCCGATTGCTCTCGGAAGACCGGCGACGATACCTGCGAAGATCAACATCGAGATACCGTTGCCAACACCACGCTCAGTAATCTGCTCACCCAGCCACATCATGAACATCGCGCCCGCCACAAAAGTGGTTACCGCAACGAAATGGAAGCCAAAGTCACCAGTGAACGCTACGCCCTGCCCCGCCAGACCGATGGACATGCCAACAGCCTGGACGAGAGCGAGGACGACAGTGAGGTAGCGGGTGTACTGGCTGATCTTGCGACGGCCAGCTTCACCTTCCTTCTTCAACTGCTCCAGCTGCGGGCTGACGGCGCTCATCAATTGCATGATGATCGATGCCGAAATGTACGGCATGATCCCCAGTGCAAAGATGCTCATCCGCTCCAGCGCGCCGCCGGAAAACATGTTGAACAAGCTAAGAATGGTCCCCTCATTCTGTCGAAACAGGTCCGCGAGTCGGTCCGGGTTGATACCTGGAACCGGGATGTGTGCGCCTATTCGGTAGACGATAATCGCCAGGAACAGAAAACGCAGACGAGCCCAGAGTTCAGACATACCGCCTTTGCCGAGCGCAGAGAGAGCACCTTGCTTAGCCATTTATTCCTCGAACTTGCCGCCAGCTGCTTCGATAGCCGCGCGCGCACCTTTGGTGGCGCCGATTCCCTTTCCGATGGTGACAGCACGAGCAACTTCGCCCGACAGCATGATTTTCACACGCTGAACGTTCTGGTTGATCACGTTGGCATCCTTCAGGGACTGCACGGTGACGATGTCGCCATCCACTTTGGCCAGCTCGGACAGACGCACTTCTGCGCGGTCCATGGCTTTCAGGGAAACGAAACCGAACTTCGGCAGGCGACGATGCAGCGGCTGTTGACCGCCTTCAAAGCCTGGAGCAATGGTGCCACCGGAGCGGGAGGTCTGACCTTTGTGGCCACGGCCACCGGTCTTGCCCAAACCACTACCGATACCACGGCCCGGACGATGCTTTTCACGACGGGAACCCGGCGCTGGACTCAGATCATTGAGTTTCATCGATTAACCCTCGACACGCAGCATGTAGTAAGCCTTGTTGATCATCCCGCGATTCTCGGGAGTATCCAGGACTTCTACAGTGTGACCGATGCGACGCAGACCCAAACCCTTAACACACAGTCTGTGGTTAGGGATGCGGCCGGTCATGCTTTTGATCAGCGTAACTTTTACGGTAGCCATGATCAGAAGATCTCCTTGACGCTTTTGCCACGCTTGGCGGCAATGGATTCAGGAGACTGCATTGCTTTCAAACCCTTGAAAGTGGCGTGAACCACGTTTACCGGGTTAGTCGAGCCGTAGCACTTGGCCAGAACGTTCTGAACGCCAGCAACTTCGAGGACAGCACGCATAGCGCCGCCAGCGATGATACCGGTACCTTCAGAAGCAGGCTGCATGTACACCTTCGAAGCGCCATGGGCGGACTTCATTGCGTACTGCAGAGTGGTGCCGTTCAGATCAACCTGGATCATGTTGCGGCGAGCAGCTTCCATTGCCTTCTGGATCGCAGCAGGCACTTCACGCGACTTGCCACGGCCGAAGCCAACACGGCCCTTACCATCACCCACTACGGTCAACGCAGTGAAAGTGAAGATACGGCCGCCTTTAACGGTTTTGGCTACGCGGTTAACTTGAACCAGCTTCTCGATGTAGCCTTCGTCGCGCTTTTGGTCGTTATTTGACATAACTTAGAACTCCAGCCCAGCTTCACGAGCAGCATCAGCCAGCGCCTTGACGCGGCCGTGGTACTTGAAGCCAGAGCGGTCGAAAGCCACCTGCGAGACGCCAGCGGCTTTAGCACGCGTAGCGACCAGCTGGCCAACCTTAGTGGCCGCGTCGATGTTGCCAGTGGCGCCATCACGCAGTTCTTTATCCAAAGTCGAGGCACTTGCCAGGACTTTGTTGCCGTCGGCCGAAATGACCTGGGCGTAGATGTGCTGCGACGAGCGGAACACGCAGAGACGCACGACTTCGAGTTCGTGCATTTTCAGGCGTGCTTTGCGAGCGCGACGCAGTCGAGTAACTTTTTTGTCGGTCATTTGCTATGCCCTACTTCTTCTTGGCTTCTTTACGACGGACGACTTCGTCCGCGTAGCGCACACCTTTGCCTTTGTACGGCTCTGGTGGACGGAAGTCGCGGATCTCGGCGGCCACTTGACCTACCAGCTGCTTGTCGATGCCCTTGATCAGGATATCGGTCTGGCTAGGAGTCTCAGCGGTGATGCCTTCCGGCAGTTCATAATCCACTGGGTGCGAGAAGCCAAGAGCCAGGTTCAGCACTGTGCCTTTTGCTTGCGCTTTGTAACCAACACCGACCAGCTGGAGCTTGCGCTCGAAGCCTTGGCTTACGCCTTGGACCATGTTGTTTACCAACGCACGAGTGGTACCAGCCATTGCGCGAGTCTGTTGATCGCCATTGCGAGCAGCGAAACGCAGCTCACCAGCTTCTTCAACAATCTCAACGGACGAATGGATGTTCAGTTGCAGAGTGCCCTTGGCACCCTTCACCGAAAGCTGTTGGCCTGCGAATTTGACTTCGACACCGGCTGGCAGCTTAACGGGGTTCTTAGCGACGCGTGACATGCTTATCCCCCCTTAGAACACAGTGCAAAGAACTTCGCCGCCGACACCGGCAGCGCGCGCAGCACGATCCGTCATCACACCTTTGTTGGTGGAGACGATAGACACACCGAGACCGCCACGAACTTTTGGCAGATCATCGACGGACTTGTACTGACGCAGGCCTGGACGGCTAACGCGCTTCACTTCCTCGATGACCGGACGGCCTTCGAAGTACTTCAGCTCGATGGACAGCAGAGGCTTGATTTCGCTGCTGATCTGATAACCCGCAATGTAACCTTCGTCCTTCAGGACTTTGGCAACAGCTACCTTCAAAGTAGAAGATGGCATGCTTACGACGGACTTTTCAGCCATCTGGGCATTACGGATACGAGTTAGCATGTCCGCTAACGGGTCCTGCATACTCATGGGCTAGACGCTCCTAATACACAAAAAATTAGCCTTTCGGCTAGTACGTGTCGCCGAGCGCATCCGTGCAATAAAAACACGGGCTCAGGCGAGCCGGGTATTCTAGACACACCCCACAAATGAATCAAGCCCCAAAAGGGGCTTGATTCAAGTTCAAGGCCACCGGCGGTCAGGATCTTGCGATCCCGAACGCCGCGACTTTGACAGTGCTTACCAGCTGGCTTTAACCAGACCTGGAACGTCACCACGCATTGCAGCTTGACGCAGCATGTTACGGCCGAGGCCGAACTTGCGGTACACGCCGTGCGGACGACCAGTCAGGCGGCAGCGGTTACGCATGCGCGAGGCGCTTGCGTCACGTGGCTGCTTCTGCAGGGCTACGGTAGCTTCCCAACGTGCTTCTGGACTTGCGTTCAGATCAACGATGATAGCTTTCAGCGCTGCACGCTTGGTGGCGTACTTGGCAACGGTGAGCTGACGCTTCAGCTCACGGTTCTTCATGCTCTTCTTGGCCATTTTCCTACTCCAATCAGTTGCGGAACGGGAATTTGAAAGCGCGCAGCAGTGCGCGACCTTCGTCATCCGTCCGAGCAGTGGTGGTCAGGGTAATGTCCAGACCGCGGAGAGCATCGATCTTGTCGTAATCGATTTCCGGGAAAATGATCTGCTCTTTAACGCCCATGCTGTAGTTACCACGACCATCGAAGGACTTGGCATTCAGGCCGCGGAAGTCGCGAACCCGAGGCAGGGAGATCGACAGCAGACGATCCAGGAACTCGTACATACGCTCACGGCGCAGGGTCACTTTGACGCCGATCGGCCAACCTTCACGGACTTTAAAGCCAGCGATGGATTTCCGAGCGTAAGTCACAACGACTTTCTGACCGGTGATCTTTTCCAGGTCGGCAACAGCGTGCTCGATGACTTTTTTGTCGCCGATCGCTTCGCCCAGACCCATGTTCAGGGTGATTTTGGTAACGCGCGGAACTTCCATCACGTTCGAAAGCTTAAGTTCTTCCTTAAGTTTCGGTGCGATTTCCTTCCGGTAAATCTCTTTTAGTCGTGCCATGGTCTTCTACCTAGCAGTGTTCAAGCATCAACCGCTTTTTGGGTCGACTTGAAGACACGAATTTTCTTACCGTCTTCTACTTTGAAACCAACGCGGTCAGCCTTGTTGGTTTCGCCGTTGAAGATGGCGACGTTGGAAGCGTGCAGTGGCGCTTCTTTCTCGACGATACCGCCTTGTACGCCCGACATCGGGTTTGGCTTGGTATGGCGCTTGACCAGGTTCAGACCACCAACAACCAGACGGTCATCAGCGAGAACCTTAAGCACCTTACCGCGCTTACCTTTGTCTTTGCCGGCGATCACGATGATCTCGTCGTCACGACGAATCTTTTGCATGTCGGATCTCCTTACAGCACTTCTGGGGCGAGCGAGACGATCTTCATGAACTTCTCAGTACGAAGTTCACGGGTCACTGGCCCAAAGATACGGGTGCCGATCGGCTCTTGCTTGTTGTTCAACAGAACAGCAGCGTTGCCATCAAAGCGGATAATGGAGCCATCTGCACGGCGAACACCGTGACGAGTGCGGACTACAACAGCAGTCATCACTTGGCCTTTTTTCACTTTACCGCGAGGAATTGCTTCCTTGACGGTAACCTTGATGATGTCACCGATACCAGCGTAACGACGATGGGAGCCACCCAGCACCTTGATGCACATAACGCGGCGAGCGCCGCTGTTATCGGCCACATCGAGCATGGATTGAGTCTGAATCATATAATTTCTCCGACCCCTAGTCCTTAGACTTCCACAGCGCGTTCGAGAACATCAACCAGCGCCCAAGACTTGGTCTTGGCCAAAGGACGAGTTTCACGAATAGTGACTTTGTCGCCGATGTGGCACTGATTGGTTTCGTCGTGCGCGTGCAGCTTAGTCGAACGCTTAACGTATTTACCGTAGATCGGGTGCTTAACGCGACGCTCGATCAGAACGGTGATGGTTTTGTCCATCTTGTCGCTGACAACACGGCCAGTCAGCGTACGGACAGTTTTTTCGGCTTCAGCCATGATTACTTACCTGCCTGCTGGTTGAGCACAGTTTTCACGCGAGCGATGTCACGCTTAACTTGCGAGAGCAGATGAGACTGCCCCAACTGGCCAGTTGCTTTCTGCATACGCAGATTGAACTGGTCGCGCAGCAGGCCGAGCAGTTGCTCGTTCAGCTGCTGTGCTGATTTTTCACGAAGTTCATTCGCTTTCATCACATCACCGTCCGTTTAACAAAGGAGGTGGCGAGCGGCAGCTTTGCAGCAGCCAGGGCGAAAGCCTCACGCGCCAGCTCTTCAGAAACACCCTCGATTTCATACAGGACTTTGCCTGGCTGAATCTGGGCAACCCAGTACTCCACGTTACCCTTACCTTTACCCATCCGAACTTCGAGTGGCTTCTTGGTGACAGGCTTGTCCGGGAATACACGGATCCAGATCTTGCCGCCACGTTTTACGTGACGGGTCAGAGCACGACGCGCTGACTCGATCTGACGAGCGGTGAGACGACCACGAGCAACAGACTTCAGCGCGAACTCGCCGAAGCTGACTTTGCTACCGCGCAATGCCAGGCCACGGTTGTGACCGGTCATCTGCTTGCGGAACTTCGTACGCTTTGGTTGCAACATTTGGCGTACCCCTTACTTAGCAGCTTTTTTACGAGGCGCTGGTGCTTGTGGTTTCAGTTCTTCTTGGCGACCACCAATTACTTCGCCTTTGAAGATCCAAACCTTTACACCGATCACACCGTAAGTGGTGTGAGCTTCGTAGTTGGCATAGTCGATGTCGGCACGCAGGGTGTGCAGTGGCACACGACCTTCGCGATACCATTCAGTACGTGCGATTTCAGCACCGCCGAGACGACCGCTCACTTGGATTTTGATGCCTTTGGCACCAATGCGCATTGCGTTCTGTACAGCGCGCTTCATAGCGCGACGGAACATTACGCGACGCTCCAGCTGCTGAGCTACGCTCTGCGCAACCAGCATACCGTCGAGCTCCGGCTTGCGGATCTCTTCGATATTGATGTGCACAGGCACACCCATTTGCTTGGTCAGGTCCTGACGCAGCTTCTCAACATCTTCACCTTTCTTCCCGATAACGATACCTGGACGAGCGGTGTGGATGGTGATACGTGCAGTCTGCGCCGGACGATGGATATCGATACGGCTTACGGACGCGCTTTTTAGTTTGTCTTGGAGATACTCACGCACCTTCAGATCAGCGAACAAGTAGTCCGCATAAGTCCGACCGTCTGCGTACCAGACGGAGGTGTGCTCCTTGACGATTCCCAGGCGAATGCCAATGGGATGTACTTTCTGACCCATCTCTTCGACTCCGTTACTTGTCAGCAACCTTGACAGTGATATGGCAAGACCGCTTGACGATGCGATCAGCACGGCCTTTGGCACGTGGCATGATGCGCTTCAGCGAACGCCCTTCGTTGACGAAAACGGTGCTGACCTTCAGGTCATCAACGTCTGCGCCTTCGTTATGCTCGGCGTTGGCTACGGCCGACTCCAGCACTTTCTTCATGATCTCGGCGGCTTTCTTACTGCTGAAAGCCAACAGGTTGAGCGCTTCGCCCACCTTCTTCCCGCGGATCTGGTCGGCGACCAAGCGGGCTTTCTGGGCGGAGATTCGAGCGCCCGACAACTTAGCGGCTACTTCCATTTCCTAACCCCTTAACGCTTGGCTTTCTTGTCTGCCACGTGCCCACGATAAGTGCGGGTACCGGCGAACTCGCCCAGTTTGTGGCCGACCATGTCTTCGTTAACGAGAACTGGGACGTGTTGACGACCGTTGTGTACTGCGATGGTCAGACCGACCATTTGTGGCAGGATCATCGAACGACGCGACCAGGTCTTAACTGGTTTGCGATCGTTCTTTTCCGCCGCCACTTCGATCTTCTTCAGTAGGTGAAGATCAATAAAAGGACCTTTTTTCAGAGAACGTGGCACTGTCGTATCCCTCTATTTACTTGCGACGACGGACGATCATTTTGTCGGTACGCTTATTACCACGAGTCTTCGCGCCCTTAGTCGGGAAGCCCCATGGCGATACCGGATGACGACCACCAGAGGTACGACCTTCACCACCACCATGTGGGTGGTCAACCGGGTTCATGGCAACACCACGAACGGTTGGGCGAACGCCACGCCAGCGCTTGGCACCAGCTTTACCCAACGAACGCAGGCTGTGCTCGGAGTTCGAGACTTCGCCCAGGGTCGCGCGGCATTCAGCCAGTACTTTACGCATCTCACCAGAACGCAGACGCAGGGTCACGTAGACACCTTCACGAGCGATCAGCTGAGCCGAAGCACCAGCGGAACGAGCGATCTGTGCGCCTTTACCTGGCTTCAATTCGATGCCGTGTACGGTGCTACCAACTGGAATGTTACGCAGTTGCAGAGCGTTGCCCGGCTTGATCGGTGCCAGGGCACCTGCGATCAGCTGGTCGCCAGCACTCACGCCTTTAGGGGCGATGATGTAGCGGCGCTCGCCATCTGCGTACAGCAGCAGAGCGATGTGAGCAGTACGGTTTGGATCGTATTCGATACGCTCGACGGTGGCAGCGATGCCATCCTTGTCGTTGCGACGGAAGTCGACCAGACGATAATGCTGCTTATGACCACCACCGATGTGACGAGTGGTAATACGGCCATTGTTGTTACGACCACCAGACTTCGATTTTTTCTCGAGCAGCGGTGCGTGAGGAGCGCCTTTATGCAGCTCCTGGTTGACCACCTTGACCACAAAACGGCGGCCAGGGGAAGTCGGTTTGCATTTAACGATTGCCATGATGCACCCCTTCCTTACTCAGCACTGCTGCTGAAATCGAGATCTTGGCCTGGCTGAAGGGAGATAACTGCCTTCTTCCAGTCATTACGCTTGCCCAGACCGCGAGCAGTGCGCTTGCTTTTACCCAGAACGTTCAGGGTAGTCACGCGCTCTACTTTCACGCTGAACAGGCTTTCGACGGCCTTCTTGATTTCCAGCTTGGTTGCGTCGGTCGCAACCTTGAAAACGAACTGGCCTTTCTTGTCTGCCAGAACCGTAGCCTTCTCGGAAACGTGCGGGCCAAGCAGAACTTTAAATACGCGTTCCTGGTTCATCCCAGCAGCTCCTCGAATTTCTTCACGGCCGACACGGTGATCAACACCTTGTCGTATGCGATCAGACTGACCGGATCGGAACCCTGCACGTCACGAACGTCGACGTGTGGCAGGTTGCGAGCAGCCAGGTACAGGTTCTGATCAACAGCGTCAGACACGATCAGGACGTCAGTCAGGCCCATGCCGTTCAGCTTGTTCAGCAGATCTTTGGTTTTCGGTGCTTCAACAGCGAAGTCCTGAACCACGACCAGACGATCAGTACGCACCAGCTCAGCAAGGATGGAACGCATTGCTGCGCGATACATCTTCTTGTTCAGCTTCTGGGAGTGATCCTGAGGACGAGCTGCGAAAGTGGTACCGCCGCCACGCCAGATTGGGCTACGGATAGTACCGGCACGAGCACGGCCAGTACCTTTCTGACGCCATGGGCGCTTGCCGCCACCGGAAACGTCGGAACGGGTCTTTTGCTGCTTGCTACCTTGACGGCCGCCGGCCATGTAGGCCACGACTGCTTGGTGAACCAGCGTCTCGTTGAATTCGCCGCCAAATGTCAGTTCGGAAACTTCGATCGCTTGAGCGTCATTTACATTTAATTGCATGTCAGCTTCCCCTTAACCGCGAGCCTTGGCTGCTGGACGTACAACCAAGTTGCCGCCAGTAGCGCCAGGAACAGCGCCCTTGACCAACAACAGATTGCGTTCAGCGTCCACGCGCACTACTTCGAGGGACTGCACGGTCACGCGCTCAGCGCCCATATGACCGGACATTTTTTTGCCCTTGAATACACGACCAGGAGTCTGGCACTGGCCGATAGAGCCTGGAACGCGGTGGGATACGGAGTTACCGTGGGTGTTATCTTGCCCGCGGAAGTTCCAACGCTTGATCGTACCCTGGAAGCCTTTACCCTTGGACTGACCGGTCACATCAACCAGTTGACCAGCGGCGAAGATTTCAGCGTTGATCAGATCGCCGGCCTGGTACTCGCCTTCTTCAAGGCGGAATTCCATTACGGTACGACCAGCGGCAACGTTCGCCTTGGCGAAGTGGCCAGCCTGAGCTGCTGTTACACGCGAAGCACGACGCTCGCCGACAGTGACTTGCACTGCACGATAGCCATCGGTCTCTTCAGTTTTGAACTGGGTGACGCGATTCGGCTCGATCTCAATGACCGTGACCGGAATGGAGACACCTTCTTCGGTGAAAATACGGGTCATACCGCATTTACGACCGACTACACCAATAGTCATGTTGTAAACCTCATGAGTGTACGGGGCTTTCACCCGCTATGGCCGCCCATTTCAGAGCGTTACACGACTAAGACCGAGTCTTAGCCGAGGCTGATCTGCACTTCCACACCGGCCGCAAGATCAAGCTTCATAAGTGCATCAACGGTTTTATCCGTTGGCTGGACGATGTCCAGAACGCGCTTATGAGTACGGATCTCGTACTGGTCGCGCGCGTCTTTGTTGACGTGCGGGGAGACCAGAACGGTGAACCGCTCTTTACGGGTAGGCAGTGGAATTGGACCACGCACTTGAGCACCAGTACGTTTCGCGGTTTCCACGATTTCCTGGGTGGATTGGTCGATCAGGCGATGGTCGAAAGCCTTCAACCTGATACGGATTTGCTGATTTTGCATTGGATTTCAGACTCCGGCTGCTATTCCCACCGAGCGCAATACGCCCGTTAAAAGGAGGCGCAATTCTATAGACGCCCCATATAGGTGTCAACCCAATAAAAAAGCCCCCGCTGGGCGGGGGCTTTTTCAACTCATCGAAGCCGACTCAAAAAGAGCTTACTCGATGATTTTGGCTACGACGCCAGCGCCGACGGTACGACCGCCTTCACGAATAGCGAAACGCAGACCGTCTTCCATTGCGATGGTCTTGATCAGGGTGACAACCATTTTGATGTTGTCGCCTGGCATTACCATTTCAACGCCTTCCGGCAGTTCGCAGTTACCGGTCACGTCAGTGGTCCGGAAGTAGAACTGTGGACGGTAGCCTTTGAAGAACGGAGTGTGACGACCGCCTTCTTCTTTGCTCAGAACGTACACTTCAGCTTCGAACTTGGTGTGCGGCTTGACCGAACCCGGCTTAACCAGAACCTGGCCACGCTCAACGTCGTCACGCTTGGTACCACGCAGCAGAACGCCGCAGTTCTCGCCAGCACGACCTTCGTCGAGCAGTTTACGGAACATTTCAACACCGGTGCAGGTGGTGACGGTGGTGTCACGCAGACCTACGATTTCCAGTGGATCCTGAACCTTGACGATACCGCGCTCGATACGACCAGTCACAACAGTACCGCGACCAGAGATCGAGAACACGTCTTCGATTGGCATCAGGAACGGCTTGTCGATAACACGAACTGGCTCTGGGATGTAGCTGTCCAGAGTTTCTACCAGACGCTTGACAGCGGTGGTACCCATTTCGTTGTCGTCTTGGCCGTTCAGAGCCATCAGAGCCGAACCGATGATGATTGGAGTGTCATCACCTGGGAAGTCGTAAGTGCTCAGCAGGTCGCGCACTTCCATCTCAACCAGTTCCAGCAGCTCAGCGTCGTCAACCATGTCAGCCTTGTTCAGGAAGACAACGATGTACGGAACGCCTACCTGACGGGACAGCAGGATGTGCTCACGAGTTTGTGGCATCGGACCATCAGCGGCCGAGCAAACCAGGATCGCGCCGTCCATCTGGGCAGCACCGGTGATCATGTTCTTCACATAGTCAGCGTGACCTGGGCAGTCAACGTGAGCGTAGTGACGAATCGAAGAGTTGTACTCAACGTGCGCGGTGTTGATGGTGATACCACGAGCCTTTTCTTCCGGAGCGCTGTCGATCTTGTCGAAAGCAACAACGGCCGAACCGAAAACTTCGGAGCAGACGCGAGTCAGAGCAGCAGTCAGAGTGGTTTTACCGTGGTCAACGTGACCAATGGTGCCAACGTTGACGTGCGGTAGGGAACGATCAAATTTTTCTTTAGCCACGACAATTAACTCCTTGCCTAAAGGGCTGAATCAGCCTTGTTTTTTGGTAACAGTCTCGACGATATGCGACGGGGCTGTATTGTATTTTTTGAATTCCATAGAGTAGCTTGCGCGACCCTGAGACATGGAACGAACATCGGTCGCGTAACCGAACATCTCGCCCAACGGAACCTCGGCACGAATAACCTTGCCGGAAACCGTATCTTCCATACCCAGAATCATGCCACGACGACGGTTAAGGTCGCCCATGACATCACCCATGTAGTCTTCAGGCGTAACGACTTCTACCGCCATGATCGGCTCGAGCAACTCACCACCGCCCTTCTGGGCCAGTTGCTTGGTTGCCATGGAAGCAGCCACCTTGAACGCCATCTCGTTGGAGTCGACGTCGTGGTAAGAACCATCAAACACAGTCGCCTTCAGGCCGATCAGCGGATAGCCGGCAACAACGCCGTTCTTCATCTGCTCTTCGATACCCTTCTGGATCGCCGGGATGTATTCCTTAGGAACCACACCACCTACGACTTCGTTCACGAATTGCAGACCTTCCTGACCTTCGTCAGCCGGTGCAAAACGGATCCAGCAGTGACCGAACTGGCCACGACCGCCGGATTGGCGAACGAACTTGCCTTCGATTTCACAGTTCTTCGTGATGCGCTCACGATAGGAAACCTGAGGCTTACCGATGTTGGCCTCGACGTTGAACTCACGGCGCATCCGGTCAACCAGGATGTCCAGGTGCAACTCGCCCATGCCGGAGATGATCGTCTGACCAGTCTCTTCATCAGTCTTGACGCGGAAAGACGGGTCTTCCTGAGCAAGCTTGCCCAGAGCGATACCCATTTTTTCCTGGTCGTCCTTGGTCTTAGGCTCAACGGCAACCGAAATAACCGGCTCCGGGAAGTCCATGCGAACCAGGATGATTGGCTTGTCGCCATTGCACAAGGTTTCACCAGTGGTGACGTCCTTCATGCCGATCAAGGCCGCGATGTCACCAGCGCGCACTTCCTTGATCTCTTCGCGGGCGTTTGCGTGCATTTGCACCATACGGCCTACGCGCTCTTTCTTGCCTTTTACAGAGTTGATCACGCCGTCGCCGGAGTTCAACACGCCCGAGTAAACACGGACAAAGGTCAAGGTACCCACGAATGGGTCGGTAGCGATCTTGAACGCCAGAGCCGAGAACGGCTCGTTGTCGTCTGCATGACGCTCCAGCTCGATAGTCTCGTCATCCGGGTCGGTACCCTTGATGGCAGGAATGTCGGTTGGCGCAGGCAGGAAGTCGATAACGGCGTCGAGAACCAGGGGAACACCCTTGTTCTTGAAGGAAGAACCGCAAACAGCCAGGACGATTTCACCAGCGATAGTACGCTGACGCAGAGCGGCCTTGATTTCCTCGTTGGTGAGTTCTTCACCCTCGAGGTACTTGTTCATCAGCTCTTCGTTGGCTTCGGCCGCAGCCTCAACCATGTTGCCGCGCCACTTCTCGGCTTCTTCCAGCAATTCAGCAGGAATATCCTTGCGAACAGGGACCATACCCTTGTCAGCATCGTTCCAGTAGACCGCTTGCATGTTGATCAGATCGATCTGACCCTGGAAGTTGTCTTCGGAACCGATAGCCAGCTGGATAGGCACTGGAGTGTGACCCAGGCGCTGCTTGATCTGAGCAATCACGCGCAGGAAGTTGGCACCAGCACGGTCCATCTTGTTTACGTAAACAAGACGTGGAACGCCGTATTTGTTGGCTTGACGCCATACGGTTTCCGACTGAGGCTCAACGCCCGAGGTACCGCAGAACACAACCACAGCGCCGTCGAGTACGCGCAGGGAACGTTCTACTTCAATGGTGAAGTCAACGTGGCCCGGGGTATCGATGACGTTGAAGCGGTGCTCGTCCTTGTACTGCTTCTCGGAACCCTTCCAGAAAGCGGTAATGGCAGCAGAAGTAATGGTAATACCACGCTCCTGCTCCTGCACCATCCAGTCGGTGGTCGCGGCGCCATCATGCACCTCGCCCATCTTGTGACTTTTGCCGGTGTAAAAAAGGACGCGCTCGGTGGTGGTGGTTTTACCAGCATCCACGTGAGCAACGATACCAATGTTACGGTAGCGGTTAATCGGTGTAGTACGAGCCATAAAGCCCTCGCAAATTGAGTGACGCTAAAATTAGAAGCGGTAGTGCGAGAAAGCCTTGTTGGCTTCAGCCATACGGTGCACGTCTTCACGCTTCTTAACTGCAGCACCTTTACCTTCAGCAGCGTCCAACAGTTCGCCAGCCAAACGCAGAGCCATGGACTTCTCGCCGCGCTTGCGGGCGAAGTCTACCAACCAGCGCATTGCCAGGGCGTTACGACGGGACGGACGAACTTCGACCGGAACCTGGTAAGTAGCACCGCCTACACGGCGCGACTTCACTTCGACCAGCGGAGCGATGGCGTCGAGAGCTTTCTCGAAGATTTCCAGGGGATCGCTGTTCTTGCGTTCCTTAACTTTGTCCAGTGCGCCATAAACGATACGCTCGGCAACGGCTTTCTTGCCGCTTTCCATTACGTGGTTCATGAACTTGGCGAGAATCTGGCTTCCGTATTTCGGATCGTCCAGAATCTCACGTTTGGCTGCTACGCGACGTCTTGGCATTGATAAGCCCTCAAACGGTCTTCAGGTTAGCCCGGGACCACCACATCCTAGGGATGTGCGCCCGACCTTACTCTTATCGACTCATAAAAATAAAAATCAGTTTTTTGCTACCAGAAACCACTACTTAGGCTTCTTGGTACCGTATTTCGAACGACCCTGGTTCCGGCCTTTGACGCCAGAGGTATCCAGAGAGCCGCGAACGGTGTGGTAACGAACACCTGGCAAGTCTTTTACACGACCGCCGCGGATCAGTACCACGCTGTGCTCTTGCAGGTTGTGGCCTTCACCGCCGATGTACGAGGAAACCTCGAAACCGTTGGTCAGACGCACACGGCATACTTTACGCAGTGCCGAGTTAGGTTTTTTCGGCGTGGTGGTATACACACGGGTGCATACGCCACGACGTTGCGGGCAGTTCTGCAGCGCAGGCACGTCGGATTTCTCGACGATACGCTTACGCGGCTGACGTACCAGCTGGTTGATAGTTGCCATCTACTAGCTCCACTGTTGTCTTGCGACGCTATTGTCTTACAAGAAAAGCAAAATGGCAGGAACGAATTCCCGCCAAATTTAGGGGATCAAGAGTCTAAAGAGGATCTTGTCCCCAGTCAAGGCAAGGCCCCGACCTCCCCGCCCGCCGGATCTCGACAATTTGTCTCGATCCGCCGAACGGGGTGACCAGGGCCAGGCACTCAATTACCGCAGAACTCAGTTACCACTCGAGTTCAGTGCTTCGGTCAGTGCAGCTTCCACTTCACTGGCGCTTACGCGCAACGGCTTGTCAGCTTCACGGCGACGCTTGCGTTCGCTGTGATAGGCCAAACCGGTACCGGCCGGGATCAGACGACCCACGACCACGTTTTCTTTCAGGCCGCGCAGGTAATCGCGCTTGCCGGTTACCGCCGCTTCGGTCAGTACGCGAGTGGTTTCCTGGAAGGAAGCCGCCGAGATGAACGATTCGGTGGACAACGACGCCTTGGTGATACCCAGCAGAACGCGAGTGAACTTGGAGACAAATTTGTCTTCGCCGCTCAGACGCTCGTTCTCTACCAGTACGTGAGTCAATTCCATCTGGTCGCCCTTGATGAAACTGGAATCGCCGGATTCAGCGATCTCAACTTTACGCAGCATCTGACGCAGGATGGTCTCGATGTGCTTGTCGTTGATCTTCACGCCTTGCAGACGGTAAACGTCCTGGATCTCGTTCACGATGTACTTGGCCAGCGCACTCACACCCAGCAGACGCAGGATGTCGTGTGGATCGCTCGGACCGTCCGAGATAACTTCGCCGCGGTTTACCTGTTCGCCTTCGAACACGTTCAGGTGACGCCACTTCGGAATCAGCTCTTCGTACGGATCGGTACCGTCGTTCGGGGTGATAACCAGACGGCGTTTGCCCTTGGTCTCTTTACCGAACGCGATGGTGCCGCTGACTTCAGCCAGAATCGAGGCTTCTTTCGGACGACGGGCTTCGAACAAGTCGGCAACACGCGGCAGACCACCGGTGATGTCGCGAGTTTTCGAAGTCTCTTGCGGGATACGAGCGATAACATCACCGATCGCGATCTTCGCACCATCCGCTACACCGACCAGGGCGTTGGCTGGCAGGAAGTACTGAGCGATAACGTCAGTGCCTGGCAGCAACAGATCCTTGCCGTTGTCGTCGACCATCTTCACAGCAGGACGGATGTCCTTGCCGGCAGCTGGACGATCTTTCGCATCGAGTACTTCAATGTTGGTCATACCGGTCAATTCGTCGGTCTGACGCTTGATCGTGATGCCTTCTTCCATGCCCACGTAGGTCACGGTACCTTTCATTTCGGTAACGATCGGGTGAGTGTGCGGGTCCCACTTGGCCACGATGGCGCCAGCGTCGACCTTGTCGCCTTCCTTCACCGAAATCACAGCACCGTACGGCAGCTTGTAGCGCTCGCGCTCACGACCGAAGTCGTCAGCGATGGCCAGCTCACCGGAACGGGACACAGCAACCAGGTGACCATCCACTCGCTCAACGTGCTTCAGGTTGTGCAGACGGACGGTACCGCCATTCTTCACCTGAACGCTGTCGGCCGCGGAGGTCCGGCTTGCCGCACCACCGATGTGGAACGTACGCATCGTCAGCTGGGTACCCGGCTCACCGATGGACTGGGCAGCGATAACGCCGACCGCTTCACCGATGTTCACCTGGTGACCACGTGCCAGGTCGCGACCGTAGCACTTGGCGCAGATGCCATAGCGGGTTTCACAGCTGATCGGCGAACGTACGATCACTTCGTCGATGCTGTTGAGTTCGATGAACTCGACCCACTTCTCGTCAACCAGGGTGCCCGCAGGAACGATGACGTCCTCGGTACCCGGCTTGAATACGTCACGGGCGATGACACGACCCAATACGCGCTCACCCAACGGCTCTACAACGTCACCGCCTTCAATGTGCGGAGTCATTACCAGGCCATGTTCGGTGCCGCAATCGATCTCGGTCACGACCAGATCCTGGGCAACGTCTACCAGACGACGAGTCAGGTAACCGGAGTTCGCGGTTTTCAACGCGGTATCCGCAAGACCCTTACGAGCACCGTGAGTGGAGATGAAGTACTGGAGTACGCTCAAACCTTCACGGAAGTTCGCGGTAATCGGGGTCTCGATGATGGAACCGTCCGGTTTGGCCATCAGGCCACGCATACCGGCGAGCTGACGGATCTGCGCAGCAGAACCCCGTGCGCCCGAGTCGGCCATCATGTACATCGAGTTGAAGGATTCCTGGTCGACTTCGTTGCCATGACGGTCGATGACTTTCTCTTTCGAGAGGTTGGCCATCATCGCCTTGGAAACTTCGTCGTTCGCCTTGGACCAGAGGTCGATCACCTTGTTGTACTTCTCGCCCTGGGTTACCAGGCCGGAGGCGTACTGACTTTCGATCTCTTTCACTTCTTCGGTAGCAGCACCGATGATGCGGGCTTTTTCATCCGGGATAACGAAGTCGTTAACACCGATGGAAACGCCGGAAATGGTCGAATAGGCAAAACCGGTGTACATCAACTGGTCAGCGAAGATCACGGTCTCTTTCAGACCAACCACGCGGTAGCACTGGTTGATCAGCTTGGAGATCGCCTTTTTCTTCATCGGCAGGTTGACGACGTCGTAGGACAGACCTTTTGGCACAACCTGGAACAACAGCGCACGGCCGACGGTAGTGTCGACAATACGAGTGTTGGTCACGCTGCCGCCATCACGATCGTTCACGGTTTCGTTGATCCGCACCTTGACCTTGGCGTGCAGTGCGGCTTCGCCGGCACGGAACACACGGTCAACTTCTTGCAGATCCGCGAACACACGACCTTCGCCCTTGGCGTTGATCGCTTCACGCGTCATGTAGTACAGACCCAATACAACGTCCTGCGACGGAACGATGATTGGCTCACCGTTGGCTGGCGACAGAATGTTGTTGGTCGACATCATCAACGCACGCGCTTCCAACTGGGCTTCCAGTGTCAGCGGTACGTGCACGGCCATTTGGTCGCCGTCGAAGTCGGCGTTGTACGCAGCACAGACCAATGGGTGCAGCTGGATAGCCTTACCTTCGATCAGTACCGGTTCAAACGCCTGGATACCCAGACGGTGAAGGGTCGGTGCACGGTTGAGCAGAACCGGGTGTTCGCGAATCACTTCGGCGAGAACGTCCCAGACCTCTGGCAGCTCGCGCTCGACCATCTTCTTGGCGGCCTTGATGGTAGTCGCGAGACCACGCATTTCCAGCTTGCCGAAAATGAACGGCTTGAACAGCTCCAGAGCCATTTTCTTAGGCAGACCGCACTGGTGCAGACGCAGGGTCGGGCCTACGGTAATTACCGAACGACCGGAGTAGTCAACACGCTTACCGAGCAAGTTCTGACGGAAACGACCCTGCTTACCCTTGATCATGTCAGCCAGGGATTTCAGAGGACGCTTGTTGGAACCGGTGATAGCGCGGCCACGACGACCGTTGTCGAGCAGTGCATCGACCGCTTCCTGCAACATACGCTTTTCGTTGCGCACGATGATGTCCGGAGCGGACAGATCAAGCAGGCGCTTCAAGCGGTTGTTACGGTTGATCACTCGACGATACAGATCGTTGAGGTCGGAAGTCGCGAAACGACCGCCATCGAGCGGAACCAGTGGACGCAGGTCTGGCGGCAGAACCGGCAGAACGGTCAGCACCATCCACTCTGGCAGGTTGCCGGAACCCTGGAAGGCTTCCATCAACTTCAGACGCTTGGACAGCTTCTTGATCTTGGTTTCGGAGTTGGTTTGCGGAATTTCTTCGCGCAGACGGCCAATCTCGTGCTCTAGGTCGATCGCGTGCAGCAGTTCGCGAACAGCTTCGGCACCCATGCGGGCATCGAAATCGTCGCCGAACTCTTCCAGCGCTTCGAAGTACTGCTCGTCGTTGAGCAGCTGACCTTTTTCAAGGGTGGTCATGCCTGGATCGATAACGACATAGCTCTCGAAGTAGAGAACGCGTTCGATATCACGCAGGGTCATGTCCATCAGCAGGCCGATACGGGACGGCAGCGATTTCAGGAACCAGATGTGAGCAACCGGCGAGGCCAGTTCGATGTGCGCCATGCGCTCACGACGAACTTTTGCCAGCGCGACTTCAACGCCGCACTTCTCGCAGATCACACCGCGGTGCTTCAAGCGCTTGTACTTACCGCACAGGCACTCGTAATCCTTGACCGGGCCAAAGATCTTGGCGCAGAACAGGCCGTCACGCTCAGGTTTGAACGTACGGTAGTTGATGGTTTCCGGCTTTTTAACTTCACCGAACGACCACGAACGGATCATCTCAGGCGAGGCCAATCCAATACGGATGGCGTCGAACTCTTCGACTTGACCCTGGTTTTTCAGCAAATTCAGTAGGTCTTTCAAGGCCTTTCCTCCTGGCGGAGCAGAGAGCGGGCAAAACAGCCCCGCTCTCGATTCGCGTCACGTGTTATTCGGTTTCCAGATCGATATCGATGCCGAGGGAACGAATTTCCTTGATCAACACGTTGAAAGACTCGGGCATGCCCGGCTCCATACGGTGATCGCCGTCCACGATGTTTTTGTACATCTTGGTCCGGCCGTTCACATCGTCCGACTTCACTGTGAGCATTTCTTGCAGAGTGTATGCAGCACCGTACGCTTCCAGTGCCCAGACCTCCATCTCCCCGAAACGCTGACCACCGAACTGCGCCTTACCACCCAGCGGCTGCTGGGTAACCAGGCTGTAAGAACCGGTAGAACGAGCGTGCATCTTGTCGTCTACCAAGTGGTTCAGCTTCAGCATGTACATGTAGCCAACGGTAACCGGGCGCTCGAACTTGTTGCCGGTACGGCCGTCGAACAGCTGCATCTGGCCGCTTTCTGGCAGGTCTGCCAGTTTCAGCATGGCCTTGATTTCGCTTTCCTTGGCACCGTCGAACACCGGAGTAGCCATTGGAACGCCGCCGCGCAGGTTCTTCGCCAGATCCAGGATTTCCTGGTCGGTGAAGGTGTCCAGCTCTTCGTTGCGGCCGCCGATCTCGTTGTAGATCTCGTGCAGGAACTTACGCAGGTCAGCGACCTTGCGCTGCTCTTCGATCATACGGTTGATCTTCTCGCCCAAGCCCTTGGCCGCGAGGCCCAGGTGGGTTTCAAGGATCTGACCAACGTTCATACGCGAAGGTACGCCCAACGGGTTGAGGACCACATCGACCGGGGTGCCATTGGCATCGTGCGGCATGTCTTCAACCGGCATGATCACGGAGACCACACCCTTGTTACCGTGACGACCGGCCATCTTGTCGCCCGGCTGGATGCGGCGACGGATTGCCAGGTAAACCTTGACGATTTTCAGCACGCCTGGAGCCAGGTCATCGCCCTGCTGCAGTTTGCGCTTCTTGTCTTCGAACTTGTCGTCCAGCAGACGGCGGCGATCAACGATGTAGGCCTGAGCCTTCTCGAGCTGCTCGTTCAGAGCATCTTCAGCCATGCGCAGTTTGAACCACTGGCCATGCTCAAGACCGTCGAGAACTTCGTCGGTGATTTCCTGACCTTTCTTCAGGCCGGCGCCGCCTTCGGCTTTGTGGCCGACCAGAGCGGAGCGCAGACGCTCGAAAGTTGCGCCTTCAACGATACGGAACTCTTCGTTCAGGTCCTTGCGGATCTCGTCGAGTTGAGTCTTCTCGATGGACAGTGCACGAGCATCACGCTCAACGCCGTCGCGAGTGAAGACCTGGACGTCGATGACGGTACCCTTGGTGCCGGTAGGCACGCGCAGGGAGGTGTCTTTAACGTCGCTGGCTTTTTCACCGAAGATGGCACGCAGCAGTTTTTCTTCCGGAGTCAGCTGGGTCTCGCCTTTCGGAGTGACCTTGCCCACCAGGATGTCGCCTGCGCCTACTTCAGCACCTACGTAAACGATACCGGCTTCGTCCAGCTTGTTCAGCGCAGCTTCACCCACGTTCGGGATGTCCGCAGTGATTTCCTCTGGGCCAAGCTTGGTGTCACGGGCCACACAGGTCAGTTCCTGGATGTGGATCGTGGTGAAGCGGTCTTCCTGAACCACACGCTCGGACAGGCAGATGGAGTCTTCGAAGTTGAAGCCGTTCCATGCCATGAACGCGATGCGCATGTTCTGACCCAGCGCCAGTTCACCCATATCGGTGGACGGACCGTCGGCCATGATGTCGCTGCGCTGAACCCGATCACCCTTGCTTACCAGCGGACGCTGGTTGATGCAGGTGTTCTGGTTGGAGCGGGTGTATTTGGTCAGGTTGTAGATGTCGACACCGGCTTCGCCAGTTTCAACTTCGTCATCGGCAACACGAACCACGATACGGCTGGCGTCGACGGAGTCGATCACGCCACCACGACGAGCCACGACGCAAACGCCGGAGTCACGGGCAACGTTACGCTCCATGCCGGTACCTACCAGCGGCTTGTCGGCACGCAGGGTGGGTACAGCTTGACGCTGCATGTTCGAACCCATCAACGCACGGTTGGCGTCGTCGTGCTCGAGGAACGGGATCAGCGACGCTGCAACCGAAACTACCTGCTTCGGCGATACGTCCATCAAGGTGACGTCTTCCGGCGCCTTGACGGTGAACTCGTTCAAGTGACGAACAGCGACCAGCTCGTCGATCAGGACTTTCTTGTCGTTCATCGTGGCCGAAGCCTGAGCGATCACGTGATCTGCTTCTTCGATGGCGGACAGGAACACGATCTCGTCGGTCACCAGGGCGTCTTTCACCACACGGTACGGGCTCTCGAGGAAGCCGTACTGGTTGGTGCGCGCATAGGCAGCCAGGGAGTTGATCAGACCGATGTTCGGACCTTCCGGCGTTTCGATCGGGCAGACACGACCGTAGTGCGTCGGGTGTACGTCACGAACTTCGAAGCCTGCACGCTCACGGGTCAGACCGCCCGGGCCAAGTGCGGAGACACGACGCTTGTGGGTGATCTCGGACAGCGGGTTGTTCTGGTCCATGAACTGGGACAGCTGGCTCGAACCGAAGAACTCCTTCACCGCCGCAGCCACAGGCTTGGCGTTGATCAGGTCTTGCGGCATCAGGCCTTCGCTTTCAGCCATCGACAGACGTTCCTTGACCGCGCGCTCTACGCGCACCAGGCCAACACGGAACTGGTTCTCGGCCATCTCGCCTACACAGCGAACACGACGGTTACCCAGGTGGTCGATGTCATCGACGATGCCCTTGCCGTTACGGATGTCGACCAGGGTCTTGAGGACCGCGACGATGTCGTCCTTGTTCAGTACACCCGAACCTTCGATCTCGGTACGACCGATACGACGGTTGAACTTCATCCGGCCGACCGCAGACAGGTCATAACGCTCAGGGCTGAAGAACAGGTTGTTGAACAGGGTCTCGGCTGCATCCTTGGTTGGCGGCTCGCCAGGACGCATCATGCGATAGATCTCGACCAGGGCTTCCAGTTGGTTGCCGGTGGAGTCGATCTTCAGCGTGTCGGAGATGAACGGACCGCAGTCGATGTCGTTGGTGTACAGCGTCTCGATGCGAACGACCTGGGCCTTGGCGATTTTTGCCAAGATCTCGGTGTTCAGCTCGGTGTTGCACTCCGCCAGGATTTCGCCGGTGGCCGGATGCACGATGACCTTGGCCGTGGTGCGACCCAGGACGTAGTCCAGAGGCACCTGCAGCTCTTTGATCCCGGCTTTTTCCAGCTGGTTGATGTGGCGAGCGGTGATACGACGACCCTGCTCGACAATAACCTTGCCTTTGTCATCCTGGATATCGAGGACAGCGATTTCACCGCGCAGGCGCTGAGGCACCAGTTCCAGGCTGAGGTTTTCACCTTGCACATGGAAGACGTTGGTGGTGTAGAACGCGTCCAGCACTTCTTCGGTGGTATAGCCGAGCGCGCGCAGCAGTACCGATGCAGGCAGCTTGCGACGACGGTCGATACGCACGAATACGCAGTCTTTCGGGTCGAACTCGAAGTCCAACCACGAACCGCGGTAAGGAATGATGCGCGCGGAGTAAAGCAGTTTGCCGGAGCTGTGCGTCTTGCCACGGTCGTGGTCGAAGAACACGCCCGGAGAACGGTGCAGCTGGGAAACGATTACACGCTCGGTACCGTTGATTACGAAGGTACCGTTCTCAGTCATCAGGGGAATTTCACCCATGTAGACTTCTTGCTCTTTGATGTCCTTGATCGCTTTGTTCGACGATTCTTTGTCGAAAATGATCAGGCGCACTTTTACCCGCAAAGGTACGGCGTAAGTAACACCGCGCAATACGCATTCTTTGACATCAAATGCCGGTTCGCCCAGGCGATAACCGACGTACTCCAGCGCAGCATTGCCGGAGTAGCTGATGATCGGGAAAACGGATTTGAAGGCCGCATGCAGGCCCACGTCGCGGAACTGATCTTTAGTCGCTCCCGCTTGCAAGAATTCACGATACGAATCCAGCTGGATGGCCAGGAGGTACGGCACATCCATGACGTCCGGCAACTTGCTAAAGTCCTTGCGGATACGTTTTTTCTCAGTATATGAGTAAGCCATCAGCGTTCCCCAGCTTGGTCACCTGCTTGTTTGGCCCCTCCCGACGGGAGCAGCCAGAAAATCGTGCAAACCCCATGGTTTGCGCCACCACATCGGGTGGTTACAGCTCGCGATCAGCACCGACCCAGTCGGCTGCCAATAACGGAAAAAGGCCGGTGGCAAGAGCCACCAGCCATCAGCCTGTCGCTTAACGCTCGGGCTGGAGACGCAAAGTCGATGCTTACTTCAGCTCGACTTTAGCGCCTGCTTCTTCCAGAACTGCTTTGGCTTTGTCAGCTGCGTCTTTGGCAACAGCTTCCAGAACCATGGCAGGAGCGCCGTCAACTACAGCCTTGGCTTCTTTCAGGCCCAGACCGGTCAGTTCACGTACTGCCTTGATCACGTTTACTTTCTTCTCGCCAGCTTCGGTCAGCATGACGTTGAATTCGGTTTGCTCTTCAGCAACGGCAGCAGCAACAGCTGGACCAGCGGAAGCAGCAGCAGCGGTAACACCGAATTTTTCTTCGAAAGCTTTGATCAGCTCAACAACTTCCATTACGGACATGTTGCCAACGGCTTCGAGGATATCGTTTTGAGAGATAGACATGACTCTAAATTCCTGGATTGGGGGACGGCCTACGCGACCATCGAAATAAACAAAAAACGCGAAAAGGAGTGTCGAGCCTTAGGCTGCGGCAGCTTCTTTCTGGTCGCGCAGTGCCGCCAGAGTACGAGCCAATTTGCTGGTTGCGCCTTGAATCACGCTCATCAGCTGGGAAATTGCTTCGTCACGGGTCGGCAGAGTTGCCAGTACGTCGATCTGGTTAGCTGCGAGGAACTTGCCCTCGAACGCAGCTGCCTTAATCTCGAACTTGTCCTGACCTTTGGCGAATTCCTTGAACAAACGGGCAGCTGCGCCAGGATGTTGGGTGGAGAACGCGATCAAGGTCGGGCCGGTGAACACGTCGTTGAGGACACTGTATTCAGTGTCAGCAACAGCGCGCTTGAGCAGGGTGTTACGTACAACACGTACGTAAACGCCAGCTTCACGAGCCTCTTTACGGAGTCCGGTCATAGCGCCTACTGTTACGCCACGGGCATCAGCCACGACAGCGGACAGAGCAGCTTTGGCAGCCTCGTTGACTTCAGCGACGATGGCCTTCTTGTCTTCGAGTTTAATTGCCACGGGTTTAACTCCTGCTTGTTACCGTTTCATCCGGTCGAAACCGAATGTCGTTTTGGTGTCTGATTCGGTAAGGAACCGGGAGCACCATCTGCGTAGGCTTGTGGTTTAAGACTTGCGTCGCCTACGGTCTTGGACAGCCCCCGCCAGGCAGGGACCCCAATTTTTTGATTGGCGCAATTACTTGCGCCAACCTGAGTCTTACGCGTCGAGCGAGCTCTGATCGATAACCAGACCTGGGCCCATAGTGGTGCTCAGGGTAACGCGCTTGACGTAGATACCTTTCGAAGAAGCTGGCTTGATACGCTTCAGATCAGCGATCAGGGCTTCAACGTTTTCCTTCAGCTTGACGGCGTCGAAGCCGATCTTGCCAACGGAAGTGTGGATGATGCCGTTTTTGTCGGTGCGATAACGAACCTGACCAGCCTTGGCGTTTTTAACCGCGGTGGCTACGTCTGGCGTTACGGTGCCGACTTTAGGGTTAGGCATCAGACCACGTGGACCGAGGATCTGACCCAACTGACCTACAACGCGCATGGCATCCGGGGATGCGATCACTACGTCATAGTTCAGGTCGCCGCCCTTCATTTCAGCAGCCAGATCGTCCATGCCTACGCGATCAGCACCAGCAGCCAGAGCAGCTTCAGCTGCTGGGCCCTGGGTGAAGACAGCAACACGAACGGTCTTGCCAGTGCCGTGTGGCAGCACAGTAGCGCTACGAACGACCTGGTCGGATTTACGTGGGTCAACGCCCAGGTTTACAGCAACGTCGAACGACTCGCTGAACTTGACAGTCGACAGCTCAGCCAGCAGAGCGGCGGCGTCTACAAAGTTGTAGGCCTTGCCTGCTTCGATTTTGCCGGCGATAGCCTTTTGACGCTTGGTCAGCTTAGCCATTACACACCCTCCACGTTAAGGCCCATGCTACGAGCAGAACCGGCGATAGTACGCACGGCTGCATCCATATCAGCTGCAGTCAGATCCGCGTTTTTGGTTTTCGCGATTTCTTCCAGCTGAGCACGGGTAACGGTGCCAACCTTAACGGTGTTTGGACGAGCGGAACCGCTGGTCAAACCTGCAGCCTTCTTCAGCAGAACCGAAGCTGGGGTGCTTTTTGTTTCGAAAGTGAAGCTACGGTCGCTGTAGACAGTGATGATCACTGGAGTCGGCAGACCTGGCTCAAGACCCTGAGTACGGGCGTTGAAGGCCTTGCAGAATTCCATGATGTTCACGCCGTGCTGACCCAGGGCAGGACCAACAGGTGGGCTTGGGTTAGCCTGAGCGGCCTTCACTTGCAGCTTGATGTAAGCGGTAATTTTCTTGGCCATGAGGCACTCCAATTACGGGTTCGAACGCCTCGAAAGGCTCCCCGGTTACTTGCGCGTTTATCCCAGTGACGACAAAACCCCACAGCCTTGGGCTGCGGGGTTGGGATGCCTGCTCAATCAGACCTTTTCGACCTGACTGAACTCTAGCTCTACCGGAGTAGAGCGACCGAAAATGAGCACTGCCACTTGGATCCGGCTCTTTTCGTAGTTAACTTCTTCAACCGTGCCATTGAAATCAGCGAATGGACCGTCGGTGACGCGTACAACCTCACCTGGTTCAAACAGTGTCTTCGGCTTCGGCTTGTCGCTACCATCAGCGACGCGACGCAGAATCGCTTCTGCCTCTTTATCTGTGATCGGCGCAGGCTTGTCGGCGGTACCGCCAATGAAGCCCATCACCCGAGGGGTATCCTTGACCAAGTGCCAAGTCCCTTCGTTCATGTCCATCTGTACCAGCACGTAGCCAGGAAAGAACTTACGTTCACTTTTGCGCTTCTGGCCATTACGCATCTCAACCACTTCTTCAGTGGGGACCAGAATTTCGCCAAAGCCATCTTCCATGCCAGCCAGCTTTACGCGCTCTACCAGCGAGCGCATAACATGCTTCTCGTAACCCGAGTAAGCATGCACAACGTACCAACGCTTAGCCACGGGACACCCTTAGCCAACAATCAAGGAAACAAGCCAGCCGAGCAGGGAATCGAGCCCCCACAACAGCAACGCCATTACCAGAACAACAGCCACAACGATCAACGTGGTCTGCGTGGTTTCTTGGCGAGTCGGCCATACGACTTTACGAATTTCAGTGCGAGCTTCCTTAGCGAGTACAAAGAAAGACTTGCCCTTGGCTGTCTGCAGGCCTACAAAGGCAGCAACAGCAGCAATGGCGAGCAATGCAAGTACGCGGTACAGGATCGGCGAAGCAGAATAATACTGATTGCCAACAACGCCAATAACCACCAAAGCGACTACCACTAGCCACTTGAGCAGATCGAAGCGAGAGCCTTGAGCTTCAGCTTTAGGAGTCATCTATGAAGATCCTGTGAAAAGAAAGCCAAACACACTGAGTGAATCTGGCAGGTCAGGAGGGAATCGAACCCCCAACCTACGGTTTTGGAGACCGTCGCTCTGCCAATTGAGCTACTGACCTAAAACAAAATCAGGCCGACCATTATGCCGGCCCGAAAAAGACATTACAACTGTTTACTCGATGACTTTGGCTACGACGCCGGCGCCGACGGTACGACCGCCTTCACGGATAGCGAAACGCAGACCGTCTTCCATCGCAATGGTCTTGATCAAGGTAACAGTCATCTGAATGTTGTCACCTGGCATTACCATTTCAACGCCTTCTGGCAGCTCGCAGTTACCAGTCACGTCAGTCGTACGGAAGTAGAACTGTGGACGGTAGCCTTTGAAGAACGGAGTATGACGACCGCCTTCCTCCTTGCTCAGAACGTAAACCTCTGCGGTGAACTTGGTGTGCGGCTTGACGGTGCCTGGCTTGACCAGAACCTGGCCACGCTCAACGTCGTCACGCTTGGTGCCGCGCAGCAGCACGCCGCAGTTCTCGCCAGCACGACCTTCGTCGAGCAGCTTGCGGAACATTTCAACGCCAGTGCAGGTAGTTTTCTGAGTATCGCGCAGACCGACGATCTCAACTTCCTCCTGGATACGGACGATGCCACGCTCAACACGACCAGTCACAACAGTACCGCGACCGGAGATCGAGAATACGTCTTCGATTGGCATCAGGAACGGCTTGTCGATAGCACGCTCTGGCTCTGGGATGTAGCTGTCCAGAGTTTCCACCAGCTTCTTGACAGCAGTGGTGCCCATTTCGTTGTCGTCTTGGCCGTTCAGAGCCATCAGAGCCGAACCGATGATGATTGGAGTGTCATCACCTGGGAAATCGTAAGTGCTCAGCAGGTCGCGCACTTCCATCTCAACCAGTTCCAGCAGCTCAGCGTCGTCAACCATGTCAGCCTTGTTCAGGAAGACAACGATGTACGGAACGCCTACCTGGCGGGACAGCAGGATGTGCTCACGGGTTTGAGGCATCGGACCATCAGCGGCCGAGCAAACCAGGATCGCGCCATCCATCTGGGCAGCACCAGTAATCATGTTTTTTACGTAGTCGGCGTGACCTGGGCAGTCAACGTGTGCGTAGTGACGCACGGCCGAATCGTATTCAACGTGAGCGGTGTTGATGGTGATACCGCGAGCTTTCTCTTCCGGGGCGCTGTCGATCTTGTCGAAGTCAACCTTGGCCGAACCGAAAACTTCGGAGCAGACACGGGTCAGAGCAGCGGTCAGCGTGGTTTTACCGTGGTCAACGTGACCAATGGTACCAACGTTGACGTGCGGCTTATTACGTTCGAACTTTTCCTTAGCCATCGAAATCACCCCTAGGAGAAGAATTTAGCGAGTCACACAAGCCATTAAAACAAAGGCAGATATTTTCATATCTGCCTTGTTATATGGAGCTCTTGAGCGGATTTGAACCGCTGACCTCACCCTTACCAAGGGTGTGCTCTACCAACTGAGCTACAAGAGCGAAACACTTTGCACAACCTGCAAACTTGGAGCGGGTAGCGGGAATCGAACCCGCATCATCAGCTTGGAAGGCTGAGGTTCTACCACTAAACTATACCCGCGGAGCTTGCAGCTCACGCTAAAAATGGTGGAGGGGGAAGGATTCGAACCTTCGAAGTCGTAGACGTCAGATTTACAGTCTGATCCCTTTGGCCGCTCGGGAACCCCTCCTAAGCGAGCCGGCATTCTATATGATGCCAGCCTTCTGTCAAGCATTTTCTCATTAAAAACCTGAGGTTAGCTGCGTTGACGTCGCTTCGTATCGCTAACCTTTAAAGGTCTTCGCTGCGAAGCGGGCGCCATTCTATGCAAACTACCCAGCGGGTGCAACCCCCTCGCATGGCATTATTTTATGTTTTAACTCATTGAATTCTTTAGAAAGGTTTTGAAGCAACGTTTCATTCACCTTTCCCGCGCCTTCCTGGGAAACCTGAACCCAGAATCCCCCACCCTCAGGGACATTTGGCGAGTTCGGCGCAGCAGAACGACTTACGATGCCCGAGGCAGCCAATCGCTGCTCCAACTGCCTGGCCAGCTCCGGACGAACAAAACCACCCAAGTAAACACAAGTCTTTTGCGCCTCACCGGATTTACCCAGGTCGCGCCTGACAAGTGCATCCGCCGTTTCGCTCAACAGGTGAATATCCTGCTGCGAACCGCGGTACAAACTGAGCGGAGTCACATCCTTGGCGCGAAGTGGGGCCTCCTGCTGATGCCAGATGTAGTAGAAGACATTCAAAACCAGCAACAACAGAAACAACCACCGCATAGAAACCTCAAGACAAGGGACAGGCCATCGCCAAACCGACAAAAACCAGGTCGGGCACCACCTTGGCATCAGGAACAACCCCGGAAACCAGATTGGCGTCCCCACCCGTGAGAAACACCACGAAATCCTTTCCCCAATATTGCTGCGCCAATTCAAGCTGCGTCAGGACAAACCCTCTGAGCATCAACATGCAACCGCGCTCGACCGCTTCGACAGTTGTCCGACCTGGAGCGAGACTCTCATGGGCTCGCTCGGCGGCCATATCGTCATAGCGAATTCTTCGCGTATGAGTACGCAATTGGTTGCGCATCAAAGGCATGCCCGGACAAATGAATCCGCCGAGATGCTCACCGTCCGCCGCCACAAAATCAGCCGTAATGGCAGTACCAAAATCAAGGACCAGACACGCGCCTGAAGCAAGATGGTACCCACCAAGCAAGGCCAACCATCGATCGAGCCCCAACCGTTCGTAATCCTGGTAGCCGTTTTTCACCCCCGCCATCTCTCGGGCAGGCACAGCACGGGTCACCGACACCCCAAACACATCAACGAGAGAGGCGACCAATGAATCTGTCTCCTCCAGAGTCCTCACGCTAACAAGACGACATTTCTCGAGCTGGAACTTCTCGGCGTTACTCAGGCTCACCAGCAAATCGCTATCGGAGCTGACCACGCCACCTTCGACAGGCGTCACTCCGTCAGCACGAAGAACACGCCATTTGATAAAGCTATTGCCGCAGTCAAGCTCAAGAATCATTACGCAACCTCAGACTGAGCTCACCACCGCTAAAGTTTTTTTCCACACCGTCTACCTTCAAACGCAGCGCACCCTGGTGATCAATGCCCAGCACAACACCGTCAATTCTATTAACACCAGCAATCAGGGAGACAGCCCTGCCCTGCCAAAGATGATATTGCTCCCACTCCGACTGTATTGCGGCAAACCCCGATGCGTGATGAAGCCTCAGATAGTGCTGAAGCTTCGCACCCAATCGTGCCACCAGCTCATTTCGATCAAAATCCCTTCCTGCTTCAAGGCACATGGATGTCCACTGCTGGTCGACCTCATCAGTCGATTGCATATTCACATTAATCCCCACGCCCAGGACAACATGGCAAACGTCTGCAGGATCCCCCACCAACTCAAGCAAGATGCCGGCGATCTTTTTCTCTCCCACCAGGACATCATTAGGCCATTTCAGCCCCGCCTCAGCGATCCCCATATCGCGCAGGGCATGCATGACAGCAAGTCCGACGACCAGGCTCAGCCCTTCGATCTGCCGCATGCCACCGTCAATGCGCAGGACCAGGCTGTGATAGAGGTTCTCGGCAAACGGACTGACCCACTTACGGCCACGACGACCGCGACCAGCGGTCTGTCGCTCGGCCAAAACCATGAACGGCGCCGCCGCCCCACGCTCGATCAAACGCAGCGCCTCGGCGTTGGTCGAGTCGATAGCATCAAAGATATGGACAGGCCACTCATGAAGGCCTTTTGCGTGAATCTCTGCGGCATCCAAAAGCACCAGAGGCTTAGCCAACTGATACCCCCTACCTCGAACCTTATGAACAGACAGCCCTATTTCTGCTTCCAAGTGCTGCAATTGCTTCCATACAGCACTACGGCTGATACCCAGCGCAGCACCCAGCGCCTGCCCTGAATGAAAGCGACCATCCTTCAGAAGTTTTAGCAACGTGAGCATGCGGACTGCGCCCTGATAATGAGGCCCGCATGATAGCCATGCACAAGACAGTTGCATAGAAACACAAAATGACTTTCCTGCGGGCAAAAACAAAACCCCTACCTGCATCAGCAGATAGGGGTTTCGGAATTTAATCTTGACGATGACCTACTCTCACATGGGGAAACCCCACACTACCATCGGCGATGCATCGTTTCACTGCTGAGTTCGGG
>NZ_MUOA01000089.1:0-266570 GCF_002001065.1 Pseudomonas sp. A25(2017)
CGCCCCGTTAACCACGCTGGCCGAACGCAGGCATTGTGCAGTGGGCATCCCGGCATGGATGCCGGGATAGCCGCGCTGGGCCATGGATGGCCCTTCGCGGCGGGCCCACGGAACAATGCCGGAGTGAGGGCATGCCGAGCCTAGGCGAGGCACCGAGTGGTGGGGCAGAGCGTTTTTGGTTACTTTTGGCGCTCTTTCCAAAAGTGACCCGCCGTCAGGGCGGAACCCTAAGCGGCCGTTACTACAAAAACGGATATGTACTCGATCCCCCCCAATCTGAGCAATAAAGGAACCTTATGAACTGGCACCCCCACATCACCGTCGCCACCATCGTCGAAGACAACGGCCGCTTCCTGATGGTGGAAGAATCCAAGGCCGGACGCGCAGTACTCAACCAGCCCGCCGGCCACCTGGACCCCAACGAAACCCTCATCGAAGCCGCCGTACGCGAAACCCTCGAAGAAACCGGCTGGGACGTCGAACCCACCAGCATCACCGGCATCTACCTCTACACCGCCCCGAGCAACGGCGTGACCTACCAGCGAGTCTGTTTCGCCGCCAAGGCCTTGAAACACCACCCCGAGTACCAACTGGACGACGGCATCCTCGGCGCCAAATGGCTCACCCGCGACGAACTGCTCGAACAGCGCGAACACTGGCGCAGCGAGCTGATCATCCGTTGCATCGACGATTATCTGGCCGGCCATCGCCATAGCCTGGAGCTTATCCGTCCTTCTCTTTAGCCTTGCGCGCCCGGGCCTGATAGAATCGCGTCCTTTTTCAAGACACTCATTGAATTCCTATGCGTGATCCAGCCTCTTCGAACACTCCCAAGCAACGCGTCATTGTCGGCATGTCCGGTGGCGTGGACTCTTCCGTTTCCGCCCTACTGCTGATCGAGCAGGGTTATGAGGTGGAAGGCCTGTTCATGAAGAACTGGGAAGAAGACGACGGCACCGAATACTGCACCGCCATGGACGACCTGGCGGACGCCCAGGCCGTGTGCGACAAGATCGGCATCAAGCTGCACACCGCCAACTTCGCCGCCGAGTACTGGGACAACGTGTTCGAGCACTTCCTGGCCGAATACAAGGCCGGCCGCACGCCGAACCCGGACATCCTCTGCAACCGCGAAATCAAGTTCAAGGCGTTCCTCGACTACGCCATGATGCTCGGCGCCGACCTGATCGCCACCGGCCACTACGTGCGCCGCCGCGACATCGACGGCCGCACCGAACTGCTCAAGGGCCTGGACCCGAACAAGGACCAGAGCTACTTCCTGCATGCCGTCGGCGGCGAGCAGATCGCCAAGACCCTGTTCCCGGTAGGTGAACTGGAAAAGCCCGAAGTGCGTGCGATCGCCGAAAAACACCAGCTCGCCACCGCCAAGAAAAAAGACTCCACCGGGATCTGCTTTATCGGTGAGCGGCGTTTCAGCGACTTCCTCAAGCAATACCTGCCGGCCCAACCGGGCGAGATCAAGACCACCGAAGGCGAAGTCATCGGCCGCCACCATGGCCTGATGTACCACACCATCGGCCAGCGCCAGGGCCTGGGCATCGGCGGCCTGAAAGACGCCGGGGAAGAGCCGTGGTACGTGCTGGTCAAGGACCTGGAGCACAACGAACTGATCGTCGGCCAGGGCAACGACCACCCATGGTTGTTTTCCCGCGCCCTGCTCGCCTCCGACATCTATTGGGTCAACCCGATCGACCTCAGCGAACCTCGTCGCCTGACGGCCAAGGTTCGCTACCGTCAGAGCGACCAGCCCTGCACCCTGGAAAAAACCGCCACGGGCTACCGTGCCACCTTCGATGACCCGCAGCGGGCGGTCACGCCCGGCCAGTCCGTGGTGTTCTATGACGGCGAAATCTGCCTGGGCGGCGGCGTGATCGAAGTCGCAGAGCCTTGGAGCAGCAAGGCATGAGCCCCATCCAGGAACAACTGACGGCATTGGGCGGTGTGTTTCTCGCCGCTGTGCTGGTGGACAGGATCGCCAAGACCGGCCAGGCCACCGAAGCGGGCGTGGCCTGCATGCTCGGCAGCCTGCTGGTTCGCGACCCCAAGGACACCCTGGAAGTCTACGGCGGCGACGACTTGAACCTGCGCGAAGGCTATCGTGCGCTGATCGGCGCCCTGGAGCGCGATCCCAGCGCCCTGCAACGCGAACCGCTGCGCTACGCCCTCTCGATGCTGGGCCTTGAGCGCCAGCTGGCCAAGCGCGACGACCTGCTGGAGACCATCGGCAAACGCTTGCCGCAGATCCAGTCCCAGGTCGAGCACTTCGGCCCGTCCCACGAAAACGTCGTCGCGGCCTGCGGCGCGCTGTACCAGGACACCCTGAGCACCTTGCGCCAGCGCATCCAGGTGCATGGCGACATGCGCAACCTGCAGCAACCGAGCAACGCCTCGAAGATCCGCGCCCTGTTGCTGGCCGGGATTCGTTCGGCCCGGCTGTGGCGGCAGTTGGGCGGCCATCGCTGGCAACTGGTGATCAGCCGGCGCAAATTGCTTAAAGAGCTTTACCCGTTGATGCGCAACGAATAAGTCGCCTCGACCGGTTTTTTGTAGCAAGGGAGCTTGCCCCCACTGGGCCTGTAGGAGCTGTCGAGCGAAGCGAGGCTGCGATCTTTTGATCTTTTGATCTTTTGATCTTTCACTTGAGATTCAAGCGTCTGGGGAAAGATCGCAGCCTCGTTGCACTCGACAGCTCCTACACAGCTCCTACAGGCCCAGCGGGAGCAAGCTCCCTCGCCACAGGTATTAAAAGTTTTATCTCGTTACGCGTAATACGCCGGTCAGTTGGCGACGGACCGGCGATTGTTTTCATGTATGATACGCGCCCCATTTCGTTGCCCGACTGTCCGAGAACACCCCATGCAGCTCTCTTCGCTCACTGCGGTTTCCCCTGTAGACGGCCGCTACGCCGGCAAAACCCAGGCCCTGCGCCCGATTTTCAGCGAGTACGGCCTGATCCGTGCCCGCGTCCTGGTTGAAGTGCGCTGGCTCCAGCGCCTGGCCGCTCACCCTGCCATCCCTGAAGTCCCGGCGTTCTCCGCCGAAGCCAACGCGGTGCTCAACACCCTGGCGGACAACTTCGCGCTGGAGCACGCCGAGCGCGTCAAAGAGATCGAGCGCACGACCAACCACGACGTCAAGGCCATCGAATACCTGCTCAAGGAGCAGGCGGCCAAGCTGCCGGAGCTGGCCAATGTCAGCGAGTTCATCCACTTCGCCTGCACCAGCGAGGACATCAACAACCTGTCCCACGCCCTGATGCTGCGCGAAGGCCGCGATGAGGTGATGCTGCCACTGATGCGCCAGACCGCCCAGGCCATCCGCGAGCTGGCGATTCGCTTCGCCGACGTGCCGATGCTGTCGCGCACCCACGGTCAACCGGCTTCGCCGACCACCCTGGGCAAGGAGCTGGCGAACGTGGTCTACCGCCTGGAGCGCCAGATCGCCCAAGTGGCCGCCGTGCCGCTGCTGGGCAAGATCAACGGCGCCGTGGGCAACTACAACGCCCACCTGTCGGCCTACCCGGACATCGACTGGGAAGCCAACGCCCGCGCCTTCATCGAAGACGAGCTGGGCCTGAGCTTCAACCCCTACACCACCCAGATCGAACCGCATGACTACATCGCCGAGCTGTTCGATGCGATCGCGCGCTTCAACACCATCCTGATCGACTTCGACCGTGACATCTGGGGCTACATTTCCCTGGGTTACTTCAAGCAGCGCACCATCGCTGGCGAAATCGGCTCCTCGACCATGCCGCACAAGGTCAACCCGATCGACTTCGAAAACTCCGAAGGCAACCTGGGCATCGCCAACGCACTGTTCCAGCACCTGGCGAGCAAACTGCCGATCTCCCGCTGGCAGCGCGACCTGACCGACTCCACCGTGCTGCGCAACCTGGGCGTGGGTTTTGCCCACAGCGTCATTGCCTACGAAGCCAGCCTCAAGGGCATCAGCAAGCTGGAACTGAACGAGCAGAAGATCGCCGCCGACCTGGACGCCTGCTGGGAAGTCCTGGCCGAGCCGATCCAGACCGTGATGCGTCGCTACAACATCGAAAACCCGTATGAAAAGCTGAAAGAACTGACCCGTGGCAAGGGCATCAGCCCTGAAGCGTTGCAGACTTTCATCGATGGCCTGGACATGCCTGCCGCGGCCAAGGCTGAGCTGAAAAAGCTCACGCCGGCCAGTTACATTGGCAACGCAGCGGCACAAGCCAAGCGCGTCTGAGCCACGGCTTTACCTTTGAGACGCCCGGCCGCGCCGGGCGTTTTTATTCGCGTCTGAAAAGTATATTTTTTCAATAGGTTACACATGAATCCTGATATTCCTCTGCAACTCCTGGGCGGCATCACGGCACGGGAGTTCCTGCGCGACTACTGGCAGAAAAAACCCCTGCTGATCCGTCAGGCGATTCCTGACTTCCAAAGCCCGATCGATGCCGACGAACTGGCCGGCCTGGCCCTGGAAGAAGAAGTCGAATCGCGCCTGGTGATCGAGCACGGCGAGCGCCCCTGGGAACTGCGTCGCGGCCCGTTCGCCGAAGACGAATTCAGCAAGCTGCCAGAGCGCGAGTGGACCCTGCTGGTGCAGGCGGTCGATCAGTTCGTACCGGAAGTCAGCGAGCTGCTGGAGAACTTCCGCTTCCTGCCGAGCTGGCGCATCGACGATGTGATGATCAGCTTCGCTGCTCCGGGTGGCAGCGTGGGTCCGCATTTCGATAACTACGACGTGTTCCTGCTGCAGGGCCATGGCCAGCGCAACTGGAAAATCGGCCAGATGTGCGACTCCGAAAGCCCATTGCTGCAGCACGCCGACCTGCGCATCCTCGCCGAATTCGAAGCCACCGACGAGTGGACCCTGGAACCGGGCGACATGCTCTACCTGCCGCCGCGCCTGGCCCACTGTGGCGTGGCCGTGGATGACTGCATGACCTACTCGGTGGGTTTCCGTGCACCAAGCGCCGCTGAAGTGCTGACCCACTTCACCGACTTCCTCAGCCAGTTCCTGCCGGACGAAGAACGCTACACCGACGCCGACGCGCGCCCTGTAGCCGACCCGCACCAGATCCAGCAGGACGCCCTCGACCGCCTCAAGGGCCTGCTGGCCGAGCACATGAGCGACGAGCGCCTGCTGCTGACCTGGTTCGGCCAGTTCATGACCGAGCCGCGCTACCCGGAACTGGTGGTAGGCCCGGAACTGGAAGAAGACGACCTGCTGGCCAGCCTGGAACAAGGCGCCGTGATCATTCGCAACCCGAGCGCGCGCCTGGCTTGGTCGGAAGTCGATGACGACCTGCTGCTGTTCGCCAGCGGCCAGAGCCGTTACCTGCCGGGCAAGCTGCGCGAACTGCTGAAAATGATCTGCGCCGCCGACGCCCTGCACATCGAGAACCTCGGTCCGTGGCTGGCCGACGAAGACGGTCGCGGCCTGGTCTGCGAGCTGGTCAAGCAAGGCAGCCTGGGGTTCGCCGATGAATAAAATTCACGTTCGTGTCGCAGACTGGCAAAAGGATAACGCCGAGATCCGGCGCATTCGTGAGACCGTGTTCATTGCCGAGCAGTCCGTTCCACCTGAGTTGGAATGGGATGCCGACGACCAGAGCGCGGTGCATTTTCTGGCGTTTGAAGGTGACTTTCCCATCGGCACCGCCCGCCTGTTGACCGACGGCCATATCGGCCGTGTCTCGGTCCTCAAGGACTGGCGCGGCCTGAAGGTGGGCGATGCGCTGATGCATGCCGTGATCGCCGAAGCCGAGAAACGCGGGCTCCAGCAACAGATGCTCAGCGCCCAGGTGCATGCCACGCCGTTCTATGAGCGGCTGGGGTTTGCGGTGGTCAGCGAGGAGTTCCTGGAAGCCGGGATTCCTCATGTGGACATGGTCCGTCATTCGGCCTGAACACCGCTGGAAGCAGCAACACAATACCCTGTGGCGAGGGGATTTATCCCCGCTGGGCTGCGTAGCAGCCCCCTTGATCAACCTGACACCGCAAGACATCAGCACCGTGTGGGGCCGCTTCGCGCCCCAGCGGGGATAAATCCCCTCGCCACAAAAAAGCATCATGCAACAACATCCTGCAACACCACAAAACGCCCCGCCATCCACCGATGCCGGGGCGTTTTGCCGTCTAACATTCAACTTGCGCCACCCGGGGCCGACAAACTGGCAATATCAGGCCTTTGTCTCACGGAGAAATGGACATGCTTCTACGCACCCTGCTGACCCTCTTGCTGCTTGGTAGCAGCCTGTCAGCCATGGCCGATACGCAAGTCGTGCCGCTGAACTACCGCACCAGCGCCGACCTGCTGCCGGTGGCACAGAACTTCATCGGCAAGGACGGCCAGGTCAGCGCCTACGGCAACCAACTGATCGTCAACGCCGAGCCGGGCAAGATCGAAGAACTTCGGCAATTCCTCGCGCAACTGGACACCGCGCCCAAGCGCCTGCTGATTACGGTCGATACCAACGAAAACAACCTGCAGGGCGACCAGGGTTACTCGATCAACGGTGCCGCGCCCAGCCAGACCCGCATCATCAACCGCAGCACCGCCAGCCGTGACGGCGGCGTGCAACAGGTGCAGGCCAGCGAAGGCCAGCCGGCGCTGATCCAGGTCGGCCAGAGCGTGCCCTTCACCAGCAGCCAGACCGACAACTACGGCCGCCTGCAAAGCCAGACCGAATACCGCAACGTCACCCAGGGTTTTTATGTCACGGCGAGCGTCACCGGTGAGACCGTTCATCTCAGTATCAGTACCAACCGTGACCGCATGAGCCAGGAACGTCCCGATGTAGTGAACGTTCAGAGTACCGACACAACCGTCAGCGGCCGCCTGGGCGAATGGATCACCCTGGCCGGCGTCAATCGCCAGACTCAAGCCGACAAGCATGGCCTGACCCGCAGCTACTCTACCCAGGGCCGCGACGACATGATTTTGCGGGTCAAGGTCGATACCCTGAACTGAAGCACCAAAAACTGACTGATGAGTCGTATTAGACCAAAGATGTAGTGCCACAAAAAAAGCACTACAAAACGTTTGACGAGCCAAAAAACCAAAGGCATGATGGCCTCGCTCCCGCTAATCAGGGGCCCTGGCAAGGGCCTTCGGGTCGACGCTTGCAACTACCCTGCGAGCCGATTCGTGTCTGTACCGCCCACAAGGTGTGTTTGACGAGGTTGCGACTGGAACGAAGTTGTCCCGAGGGACGGAAGCGTAACTAGGTAACCCGGCATCACTCTGAGTTCGTATGGAGGCCCACGACGCCCGAATGCGCCCGCAGTTCGCCCCTACCTGCTCACTTTCCCCTCGAGCCCATCGTTCATCCCGTCGCCTCCCCGCCTGAACCGACTTGTACGCCAATCCCTGGTCGGCAGGAGCAAGGAATTTTCCACCAAGACCTATGCGACGAGGTTTATCTCCATGGCACTGACACGCGAACAGCAAATTGCAGCCCTTGAAAAAGACTGGGCTGAAAACCCGCGCTGGAAAGGCGTGAAGCGCAATTATTCCGCTGCTGACGTCGTCCGCCTGCGTGGCTCGGTTCAACCTGAGCACACCTTTGCGAAACTGGGCGCCGAGAAGCTTTGGAACCTGGTGACCCAGGGCGCCAAGCCAGCCTTCCGTCCCGAGAAAGATTTCGTCAACTGCATGGGTGCCCTGACCGGCGGCCAGGCTGTGCAGCAAGTCAAGGCCGGCATCCAGGCGATCTACCTGTCGGGCTGGCAAGTGGCCGCGGACAACAACTCCGCCGAGTCGATGTACCCCGACCAGTCGCTGTACCCGGTGGATTCGGTTCCAACCGTGGTCAAGCGCATCAACAACTCGTTCCGTCGCGCCGACCAGATCCAGTGGAAAGCCGGCAAGAACCCGGGCGACGAAGGCTACATCGACTACTTCGCGCCGATCGTGGCTGACGCTGAAGCCGGTTTCGGTGGCGTCCTGAACGCCTACGAGCTGATGAAGAGCATGATCGAGGCAGGCGCCGCCGGCGTTCACTTCGAAGACCAATTGGCTTCGGTGAAGAAATGCGGCCACATGGGCGGCAAGGTGCTGGTTCCAACCCAGGAAGCCGTGCAGAAGCTGACCGCTGCCCGCCTGGCTGCCGACGTTGCCGGTGTACCGACCATCATCCTGGCCCGTACCGACGCCAACGCCGCTGACCTGCTGACCTCCGACTGCGACCCGTACGACCAGCCGTTCGTGACCGGTACCCGCACCCAGGAAGGCTTCTACAAGGTGCGCGCCGGTCTCGACCAGGCTATCTCCCGTGGCCTGGCCTACGCGCCGTACGCCGACCTGATCTGGTGCGAAACCGCCAAGCCGGACCTGGACGAGGCTCGTCGCTTCGCCGAAGCGATCAAGAAGGAATACCCGGACCAACTGCTGTCGTACAACTGCTCGCCTTCCTTCAACTGGAAGAAAAACCTGGACGACGCGACCATCGCCAAGTTCCAGCGCGAACTGTCCGCCATGGGCTACAAGCACCAGTTCATCACCCTGGCCGGCATTCACAACATGTGGCACAGCATGTTCAACCTGGCGCACGACTACGCCCGCAACGACATGACCGCCTACGTGAAGCTGCAAGAGCAAGAGTTCGCTGACGCCGCCAAGGGCTACACCTTCGTGGCTCACCAGCAGGAAGTGGGCACCGGCTACTTCGACGACATGACCACCGTGATCCAGGGCGGCACTTCGTCGGTGACCGCACTGACCGGCTCCACCGAAGAAGAACAGTTCCACTGATACACGCCGTAAACGGCCCTTGCGGACCGAGTAAAAGCTAACCGCAAAGCCGATGATCTGACGCCCCGACTGGTTCGGGGCTTTTTTTTGCCGGTTTTCCCCGCTCCGCTTTTCACACCTTGAAGTGACTGACCATCTGCTGCAACTGGTTACCCAGGCGCGCCAACTCGATGCTGGAGGCTGCGGTTTCTTCGCTGGCGGAGGCGGTCTGTTCGGATACATCGCGCACGCTCAGGATACTGCGGCTGATTTCCTCGGCCACCGAGCTTTGTTGCACCGCGGCGGCGGCAATCTGTTGATTCATGGCCTGGATGCCAGAAACCGCCTGGGTGATGTTGCTCAGGGAGGCGCCGGCTTTGCCTGCCAATTCCACGCTGCTATCGGTCAGTTCGCGGCTGTTTCGCATGATGCTCGATACCTGGCGCGTGCCGTTCTGCAAGCCCGCCACCAGGCTTTCAATCTCTTCGGTGGAATGCTGGGTACGCTGGGCCAATCCACGTACTTCATCGGCGACCACGGCAAAACCGCGCCCGGCGTCACCTGCGCGAGCGGCCTCGATGGCGGCGTTAAGGGCCAGCAAGTTGGTCTGTTCAGCCACCGCCCGGATCACGTCCATGATCTTGCCGATGCGCCCGCTTTCCTGTTCCAGCTCGTTCATGGCTTCGACGGAGCGCCCGACTTCGCCGGCCAAGCGCTCAATCTGAACGATGGCCTGCGCGACCACCTGGTCGCCAATACGGGCGTGGGCATCGGCCTCTGATGCAGCTGCGCGAGCTTGTTCGGCATTACGCGCGACTTCATGCACGGTGACCGACATTTCGTGCATGGCGGTAGCCACCTGATCGGTCTCGGTCTTCTGACTGTTGACCCCGGCACTGGTCTGCTCGGTGACAGCCGATAGCTCTTCGGCGGCACTGGCGATTTGGGTGACGCCATCGCGGATGCCACCGATCAGGTCGCGCAAGGTGGTGCCCATGCGCTCAATACCCTGCTGCAAGACACCCAGCTCATCACGACGGGTCACGGTCATGTGTTGCGTAAGATCGCCCGCTGCAATGCGATCGACCACAGCCAATGTGTCCTGCAACGGTCGCGTAATCTGGCGGGTGATGATCAGGGCGGCAAGAATCCCCAACAACATCGCCAAGGCAGTGCAGCTCAGTTGCAGGATGCGAGCCTGGGCGCTGTCTTCGTCGCGGGAGACCAGTTGGCTGGCATACATTTCGTCAGACAGACGAGTGATGGTTTCACCCAAATCGACAGTGTCCTGCACGGCCTTGCCAATGGCCTGATTGCTGGCAGTGAAGTCCAGCACCGAACGGCGGTAAGCGATCAGCGCGGCTTCCAGCTGCTTGATGGTGTCGGCATAGGTCGGACCGAAAGCGCTGTTGAGGGTTTCGATGCCCTTGAGCGCATTTTCGAGCTGGCGGGTGGCGGCGAGCTCGGTGGCGCTGTTGGGGTTGCCGGTATAGCCACGCACTTCATAACGCACCAGTGCCACGTCCTCTTTTGCCTTGAGGATGATCCTGTACAGCTCGAAACGGCGCTCATCCGAGGCAGGCATTGCTTCAACGTCATTGATGACCTTGGCAATCAGCGCGGCACCCTTGACCGCATTGACGCCCATTTCCTTGCGCATGGCGGCGTCATTGCGATAAGCCTCGCGCATCGTATTCAGTGCCACTTGATACTGCGTGCTGGCCTGCTCGATCAGCGCAAGTTTTTTCAGGTTTTCAGGTTTTCTCAACTCGTTTGCGAGGCTTTTCTGCTTGGCGACAAACTGCTCCAGCGACGCCTGGATCAACGCACCCTTTTGTTCATCTCCCCGGTCCAACTGATATTGCAAGCGAGCCCTGCGCAGGTGATCAAGACGATCGCCGAGTTCAGCAATGCTGGCCATTCGATCAGTACGCTGGATCATTTTGCCCAAGCTGACCCAGCCGGTCGCGGCGAGGATAGCGGTCAGAAGCAGCACAACGGCAAAGCCCAAAGCCAGCTTGAGCATAACGCTCATATTCGCGATCCAAGAGTTCATGGCATTCCTTATGGTCATCCGCCGCGAACGATGAAACCTGGCGCGGCTATCTAAGAAGGGGCGTCAGCCTAATCAAGTATTGATATAGATGATTAGATGAATGAGGCACAAAGATAGCCATTTGACATCATTCCTTCAAGGGAAGTCGCGATGTATCGATTAAGCGGGGGGGGGCTGACGAGCAAAAATCGGCACGAGCCTGGTTTTTTCACCCGTTTTCTTTGAAGCAACCTACGCTGTAAGAGCAAGCCTGCATCTGTGGGAGTCAGGCTCGCCCGCGATGAACGATTACGCTGTCTGCCTCGGGACCGCGTTGCCGGCATCGCGAGCAAGCCTGGCTCCCACAGGAGCAGTCCCCCACGCAGATCCAACCCTCACCAACCCCCTCCCCCACAAAACGTCGGCGCACGGCTAGAAAAATTGATCGAACGCAGTATTGGGCAGTCCGAAAAGGAGTAAAACGTGCGGCGCTGACAATTGCAGTAGCGGCGATGTAAGACAGTCTCTCAGGCACAATACTAAGTGCACCGCAGAAAGGCCGCTACAGATAATAATAATTATCATTTGGAAGTCGTTATCATTGTTACATTCCGCACGAAATATTATTGATGAATAGCCGGCCAACGCCCACCAGGTCTGGGCCGCAGGGTCCTGGAGGTGCGCTATGTCCTTATTCCAATAAATAATTTCGCTATAGGAATTTTACTTGCCCGGTGTTTAGCCATAAAATCACCGCGATTGATTGCTGCGACATATCGTCACTGCGTTATTTCATTCAAGCTCAGAGACCTTTGCTCTCTGTTAAGGATTTCCAGCATGTCCGAAGCGACAGGACTCATGGCCCACAATTGGGGCTTTGCCATTTTCCTTCTGGGCGTTGTTGGCCTGTGTGCTTTCATGCTCGGTGTGTCGAGCCTGCTTGGGTCAAAAGCCTGGGGCCGCAGCAAAAATGAACCGTTCGAGTCCGGCATGCTACCTACCGGTGGCGCCCGCTTGCGGCTCTCAGCCAAATTCTATCTGGTCGCGATGCTCTTCGTGATCTTCGATATCGAAGCCCTCTTTCTCTTTGCATGGTCTGTGTCCGTCCGCGAAAGCGGCTGGACCGGATTCGTCGAAGCTCTCGTTTTCATAGCAATTCTGTTGGCAGGTCTTGTCTACCTTTACCGGGTGGGGGCGCTTGATTGGGCTCCGGAAGCTCGGCGCAAGCGGCAAGCGAAGCTGAAACAATGAGGCTTTGGCAATGCAATACAATCTCACCAGGATCGACCCCGATGCTCCTAACGAGCAGTATCCGATTGGCGAACGGGAAACCGTCGCCGATCCGTTAGAAGATCAAGTCCACAAAAACATCTTCATGGGCAAGCTCGAAGACGTGCTGAACAGCACGGTCAACTGGGGTCGCAAGAACTCCCTGTGGCCGTACAACTTCGGTCTTTCGTGCTGCTACGTGGAAATGACCACCGCCTTCACGGCGCCCCACGACATCGCGCGCTTTGGCGCCGAGGTGATCCGGGCATCGCCACGCCAGGCGGATTTCATGGTTATCGCCGGTACCTGCTTCATCAAGATGGCACCGATCATCCAGCGTCTCTACGAGCAAATGCTCGAGCCCAAGTGGGTCATCTCCATGGGTTCGTGCGCCAACTCCGGTGGCATGTACGACATCTACTCCGTCGTTCAAGGGGTGGACAAGTTCCTGCCCGTGGACGTCTACGTGCCCGGCTGCCCGCCTCGCCCTGAAGCTTTCCTGCAAGGCCTGATGCTGTTGCAGGAGTCGATTGGCCAGGAGCGTCGCCCACTGTCCTGGGTCGTTGGCGATCAAGGCGTCTATCGCGCCGACATGCCATCGCAAAAGGAACAGCGCCGCGAACAGCGTATCGCAGTCACCAACCTGCGCAGCCCCGACGAAGTCTGATCCAGCTCTGTTCCTCTAAAAGAAACGAGAACCTGGCTTCATTCTTTACGTTGACCGAAAGCGATAAATAACCATGACTACAGGCAGTGCTCTGTACATCCCGCCTTACAAGGCAGACGACCAGGATGTGGTCGTCGAACTGAACAACCGTTTTGGCCCCGAGGAGTTCACCGCCCAGCCGACCCGCACCGGCATGCCGGTGCTTTGGGTTGCCCGCGCCAAACTCGTCGAAGTCCTGACGTTCCTGCGCAACCTGCCCAAGCCGTACGTCATGCTCTATGACCTGCACGGCGTGGACGAGCGCCTGCGCACCAAGCGTCAAGGGCTGCCCGACGGCGTCGACTTCACCGTGTTCTATCACCTGATGTCGATCGAGCGTAATAGTGACGTAATGATCAAGGTCGCCTTGTCCGAGAGCGACCTTAGCGTGCCGACCGTGACCGGCATCTGGCCGAACGCCAACTGGTACGAGCGTGAAGTGTGGGACATGTACGGGATCGACTTCCCCGGCCACCCGCACCTGACCCGCATCATGATGCCGCCGACCTGGGAAGGTCACCCGCTGCGCAAGGACTTCCCGGCCCGCGCCACCGAGTTCGACCCGTTCAGCCTGTCCCTGGCCAAGCAACAGCTCGAGGAAGAAGCCGCGCGCTTCAAGCCTGAAGACTGGGGCATGAAGCGTTCGGGCGCCAACGAGGACTACATGTTCCTCAACCTGGGCCCGAACCACCCTTCGGCCCACGGTGCGTTCCGCATCATCCTGCAGCTGGACGGCGAAGAGATCGTCGACTGCGTGCCTGACATCGGCTACCACCACCGTGGTGCCGAGAAAATGGCCGAGCGCCAGTCCTGGCACAGCTTCATCCCGTACACCGACCGCATCGATTACCTCGGCGGCGTGATGAACAACCTGCCGTACGTGCTTTCGGTCGAGAAACTGGCCGGGATCAAGGTACCGGAGAAGGTCGACGTCATCCGCATCATGATGGCCGAGTTCTTCCGTATCACCAGTCACCTGCTGTTCCTGGGTACCTATATCCAGGACGTGGGCGCCATGACGCCGGTGTTCTTCACCTTCACCGACCGCCAGAAGGCCTACACGGTGATCGAAGCCATCACCGGTTTCCGCCTGCACCCGGCCTGGTACCGCATCGGTGGCGTTGCCCACGACCTGCCACGCGGCTGGGAAAAGCTGGTCAAGGATTTCGTCGAGTGGATGCCCAAGCGCCTGGACGAATACACCAAGGCCGCCCTGCAGAACAGCATCCTCAAGGGTCGTACCATCGGGGTCGCCGCCTACAACACCAAAGAGGCCCTGGAATGGGGCGTCACCGGTGCCGGCCTGCGTTCCACCGGTTGCGACTTCGACCTGCGCAAGGCACGCCCCTACTCCGGCTACGAGAACTTCGAATTCGAAGTACCGCTGGCGGCCAATGGCGATGCCTACGACCGCTGCATGGTTCGCGTCGAGGAAATGCGCCAGAGCATCAAGATCATCGACCAATGCATGCGCAACATGCCGGAAGGCCCGTACAAGGCGGATCACCCGCTGACCACGCCGCCGCCCAAAGAGCGCACGCTGCAACACATCGAGACCCTGATCACGCACTTCCTGCAGGTTTCGTGGGGCCCGGTCATGCCGGCCAACGAATCCTTCCAGATGATCGAAGCGACCAAGGGCATCAACAGTTATTACCTGACGAGCGATGGCGGCACCATGAGCTACCGCACCCGGATTCGCACCCCAAGCTTCCCACACCTGCAACAGATCCCTTCGGTGATCAAAGGCAGCATGGTCGCGGACATGATTGCGTACCTGGGTAGTATCGATTTCGTTATGGCCGACGTGGACCGCTAAGCATGAACAGCACGCTTATCCAGACTGACCGTTTCGCCCTGAGCGAAACCGAGCGCTCGGCCATCGAGCACGAGCTGCATCACTACGAAGACCCGCGCGCGGCGTCGATCGAAGCCCTGAAGATCGTCCAGAAGGAACGTGGCTGGGTGCCCGATGGCGCGCTCTACGCCATCGGCGAGATCCTCGGCATCCCGGCCAGCGACGTCGAAGGCGTGGCCACCTTCTATAGCCAGATTTTCCGCCAGCCCGTAGGCCGTCACATCATTCGTGTCTGCGACAGCATGGTCTGCTACATCGGTGGCCACGAATCGGTGGTCAGCGAGATCCAGGGCAAGCTGGGCATCGGCCTGGGCCAGACCACCGCCGACGGTCGCTTCACCCTGCTGCCAGTGTGCTGCCTGGGTAACTGCGACAAGGCACCGGCGCTGATGATCGACGACGACACCTTCGGTGACGTCCAGCCAGACGGCGTCGCCAAACTGCTGGAGGGCTACGTATGACCCTGACTTCCTTCGGGCCTGCCAACCGCATCCAGCGTTCGGCCGAAACCCATCCCCTGACCTGGCGTCTGCGTGACGACGGCGAAGCGGTATGGCTGGACGAATACCAGGCCAAGAACGGCTACGCCGCCGCGCGCAAGGCGTTCAGCGACATGGCCCAGGACGACATCGTCCAGACCGTGAAAGACGCCGGCCTCAAGGGCCGTGGCGGCGCGGGCTTTCCCACGGGTGTGAAGTGGGGCCTGATGCCCAAGGACGAGTCCATCAACATCCGCTACCTGCTGTGCAACGCGGATGAAATGGAGCCCAACACCTGGAAAGACCGCATGCTGATGGAGCAACTGCCCCATCTGCTGATCGAAGGCATGCTGATCAGCGCCCGCGCGCTGAAAACCTACCGTGGCTATATCTTCCTGCGTGGCGAGTACACCACCGCCGCCAAGCACCTGAACCGTGCCGTGGAAGAAGCCAAGGCCGCAGGCCTCTTGGGCAAGAACATCCTGGGCAGCGGTTTTGATTTCGAGCTGTTCGTCCACACCGGTGCCGGGCGCTACATCTGCGGTGAAGAAACCGCACTGATCAACTCCCTGGAAGGCCGTCGCGCCAACCCACGTTCCAAGCCGCCCTTCCCTGCCGCCGTAGGCGTGTGGGGCAAGCCGACCTGCGTGAACAACGTCGAGACCCTGTGCAACGTGCCGGCGATCATCGCCGACGGCGTGGACTGGTACAAATCCCTGGCCCGTGACGGCAGCGAAGACATGGGCACCAAGCTCATGGGCTTCTCCGGCAAGGTCAAGAACCCTGGCCTGTGGGAACTGCCGTTCGGCGTCACCGGCCGCGAGCTGTTCGAAGACTACGCCGGCGGCATGCGCGACGGCTACACGCTCAAGTGCTGGCAGCCTGGCGGCGCCGGTACCGGGTTCCTGTTGCCGGAACACCTGGACGCCCAAATGTACGCCGGCGGCATCGCCAAGGTCGGCACCCGCATGGGTACCGGCCTGGCAATGGCGGTGGACGACAGCGTCAACATGGTGTCGCTGCTGCGCAACATGGAAGAGTTCTTCTCCCGCGAGTCGTGCGGTTTCTGCACCCCTTGCCGCGATGGCCTGCCGTGGAGCGTCAAGCTGCTGCGAGCCCTTGAGAACGGCGAAGGCCAGGCCGGCGACATCGAGACCCTGCTGGGTCTGGTGGGTTTCCTCGGCCCAGGCAAGACCTTCTGTGCTCACGCACCGGGTGCCGTGGAGCCGTTGGGCAGCGCGATCAAATACTTCCGTCCAGAGTTCGAAGCCGGCATCGCGCCCACCAGCGCCGTCGTCCCGCCTCTGGCAAAGCCGATCGTAGTCGGCGCGTAAACGCTTAAAAAGACGAAGGGTCCGTGCCCTTCGTCTTCTCGTGTGATGACGCCGTAAACGGCTGTGTTGATTCACGCGAATAACAAGATTCCATTAGCCACGCCCGCTGACACCGGGCCAACGAAGAACTTTGAACCATGGCCACTATCCACGTAGACGGCAAAGAGCTCGAAGTCGATGGCGCAGACAACCTGTTACAGGCATGTCTGTCGCTGGGCCTCGACATTCCTTATTTCTGCTGGCACCCCGCCCTTGGCAGCGTTGGCGCTTGTCGCCAGTGTGCGGTCAAGCAGTACACCGACGAAAACGACAAGCGTGGTCGGATCGTCATGTCCTGCATGACCCCTGCCACCGACGGCAGCTGGATCTCCATCGACGACGAAGAAGCGAAAGTGTTTCGCGCCAGCGTCGTCGAATGGCTGATGACCAACCACCCTCACGACTGCCCGGTCTGTGAGGAAGGCGGCCACTGCCACCTGCAAGACATGACCGTGATGACCGGCCACAACGAGCGCCGTTATCGCTTCACCAAGCGCACCCACCAGAACCAGCAACTGGGCCCGTTCATTTCCCACGAGATGAACCGCTGCATCGCCTGCTATCGCTGCGTGCGCTTCTACAAGGACTACGCCGGCGGCACCGACCTGGGCGTATTCGGCGCCCACGACAACGTGTACTTCGGTCGCGTTGAAGACGGCACCCTGGAAAGCGAGTTCTCCGGCAACCTCACCGAGGTCTGCCCGACCGGTGTGTTCACCGACAAGACTCACTCCGAGCGCTACAACCGCAAGTGGGACATGCAGTTCTCGCCGAGCATCTGCCATGGCTGCTCCAGCGGTTGCAACATCTCCCCGGGCGAGCGCTACGGTGAACTGCGTCGCATCGAAAACCGCTTCAACGGTTCGGTGAACCAGTACTTCCTGTGTGACCGTGGCCGCTTCGGCTATGGCTACGTCAACCGCAAGGATCGTCCACGCCAGCCGCTGCTGGCAAACGGCGCCAAGCTGAGCCTGGACCAAGCGCTGGACAAGGCCGCCGAGCTGCTGCGCGGTCGCAACATCGTCGGCATCGGTTCGCCACGGGCCAGCCTGGAAAGCAACTATGCGCTGCGTGAACTGGTCGGCGCCGAGCACTTCTACAGTGGCATCGAAGCCGGTGAGCTGGAACGCATCCGCCTGGTGCTGCAAGTGCTCAAGGACAGCCCGCTGCCCGTGCCGAACATGCGCGACATCGAAGACCACGATGCGGTATTCGTCCTTGGCGAAGACCTGACCCAGACCGCCGCCCGCATGGCCCTGGCCCTGCGCCAGTCGGTCAAGGGCAAGGCCGAAGACATGGCCGACGCCATGCGCGTGCAGCCGTGGCTCGACGCCGCAGTGAAAAACATCGGCCAGCACGCACTGAACCCGCTGTTCATCGCCAGCCTCGCTGAAACCAAGCTCGACGACGTGGCCGAAGAATGCGTCCACGCAGCTCCCGACGACCTGGCCCGCATCGGTTTCGCCGTGGCCCACGCCCTGGACGCCAGCGCCCCGGCCGTCGACGGCCTGGACAGCGAAGCGGCCGCCCTGGCCCAACGCATCGCCGACGCCCTGCTGGCGGCCAAGCGCCCACTGATCATCGCCGGCACCTCCCTGGGTTCCAAGGCGTTGATCGAAGCCGCGGCCAACATCGCCAAGGCCTTGAAGCTGCGCGAGAAGAACGGTTCCATCAGCCTGATCGTCCCGGAAGCCAACAGCCTCGGCCTGGCCATGCTCGGTGGCGAATCGGTGGACGCCGCCCTGCAAGCGGTGATCGACGGCAGCGCCGACGCCATCGTGGTGCTGGAGAACGACCTGTTCACCCGCACTGACAAGGCCAAGGTCGATGCCGCGCTGAACGCAGCCAAGGTTGTGATCGTCGCCGACCATCAGAAAACCGCCACCACCGACCGCGCCCACCTGGTGCTGCCGGCGGCGAGCTTCGCCGAAGGCGACGGTACGCTGGTCAGCCAGGAAGGTCGCGCCCAGCGCTTCTTCCAGGTCTTCGACCCGACTTACCTGGACGCCAGCATCCTGGTCCATGAAGGCTGGCGCTGGCTGCACGCCCTGCGCGCCACCCTGCTGGACCAGCCGATCGACTGGACGCAACTGGACCACGTTACCGCCGCCGTCGCTTCGAGCAGCCAGCAACTGGCCGCCATCGTCGACGCCGCACCGTCCGCCTCGTTCCGCATCAAAGGCCTGAAGCTGGCGCGCGAACCGCTGCGCTACTCCGGTCGCACCGCCATGCGCGCCGACATCAGCGTTCACGAACCGCGCACCTCCCAGGACAACGACACCGCGTTCTCGTTCTCCATGGAAGGCTACTCGGGCTCGACCGAACCGCGTTCCCAGGTGCCATTCGCCTGGTCGCCGGGCTGGAACTCGCCGCAAGCCTGGAACAAGTTCCAGGACGAAGTCGGTGGTCACCTGCGTGCAGGCGACCCGGGCACCCGCCTGATCGAAAGCCAAGGCGATGGCCTGAGCTGGTTCGCCAGCGTGCCGCGCGCCTTCAATCCGGCACCGGGCACCTGGCAGGTCGTGCCGTTCCATCACCTGTTCGGCAGCGAAGAGAACTCTTCCAAGGCCGCTCCGGTGCAGGAACGCATCCCGGCCGCCTACGTGTCGCTGGCCAAGTCCGAAGCCGACCGCCTGGGCGTCAACGACGGTGCCCTGCTGAGCCTGAACGTGGCCGGCCAGACCTTGCGTCTGCCGCTGCGCATCAATGAAGAACTGGGCGCCGGCCTGGTGGCCCTGCCGGCCGGCCTGGCAGGCATCCCGCCAGCGATTTTCGGCAAAACCGTCGACGGTCTGCAGGAGGCAGCGCAATGAGCTGGTTCACCCCTGAAGTGATCGCTGTGATCCTGACGGTCCTCAAGGCCATCGTGATCCTGCTGGCCGTGGTGGTCGCAGGCGCACTGTTGAGCTTCGTCGAACGTCGCCTGCTGGGCTGGTGGCAGGACCGCTACGGTCCGAACCGCGTTGGCCCGTACGGGATGTTCCAGATCGCCGCCGACATGATCAAGATGTTCTTCAAGGAAGACTGGACGCCGCCGTTTGCCGACAAGGTGATCTTCACCCTGGCACCGGTCGTGGCCATGAGCGCCTTGCTGATCGCCTTCGCGATCATCCCGATCACCCCGACCTGGGGCGTGGCGGACCTGAACATCGGCCTGCTGTTCTTCTTCGCCATGGCTGGTCTGTCGGTGTATGCGGTGCTGTTCGCCGGCTGGTCGAGCAACAACAAGTTCGCCCTGCTGGGCAGCCTGCGGGCCTCGGCCCAGACCGTGTCCTACGAAGTGTTCATGGGCCTGGCGCTCATGGGCATCGTGATCCAGGCCGGCTCGTTCAACATGCGCGACATCGTCGAGTACCAGGCCCAGAACCTGTGGTTCATCATTCCGCAGTTCTTCGGTTTCTGTACCTTCTTCATCGCGGGCGTAGCCGTGACTCACCGTCACCCCTTCGACCAGCCGGAAGCGGAGCAGGAACTGGCCGACGGTTACCACATTGAATATGCCGGCATGAAATGGGGCATGTTCTTCGTCGGTGAATACATCGGCATCATCCTGATCTCGGCGCTGCTGGTAACGCTGTTCTTCGGTGGCTGGCACGGTCCGTTCGGCATCCTGCCGCAACTGTCCTTCGTCTGGTTCGCCCTGAAGACCGCGTTCTTCATCATGCTGTTCGTCCTGCTGCGCGCCTCGATCCCGCGCCCACGCTACGACCAGGTGATGGACTTCAGCTGGAAATTCTGCCTGCCGCTGACCCTGATCAACATGCTGGTGACCGCTGCGATCGTTTTGATGAACGCGCCTGCGGCCGCGGTTCAGTGAGGATTTGACCCATGTTCAAATATATTGGCGACATCGTTAAGGGTACTGGTACCCAACTGCGAAGCCTGGTCATGATCTTCGGCCATGGCTTTCGCAAGCGTGACACCCTGCAATACCCGGAAGAGCCGGTCTACCTGGCACCACGCTATCGTGGCCGCATCGTCCTGACCCGCGACCCCGACGGCGAAGAGCGCTGCGTGGCCTGCAACCTGTGCGCCGTGGCGTGCCCGGTGGGTTGCATCTCGCTGCAGAAAGCTGAAACCGAAGACGGTCGCTGGTACCCGGACTTCTTCCGCATCAACTTCTCGCGCTGCATTTTCTGCGGCCTCTGCGAGGAAGCCTGCCCGACCACCGCGATCCAGCTCACGCCGGATTTCGAAATGGCCGAGTTCAAACGTCAGGACCTGGTGTACGAGAAAGAAGATCTGCTGATTTCCGGTCCCGGTAAAAACCCTGATTACAACTTCTATCGTGTTGCAGGTATGGCCATTGCCGGTAAGCCAAAAGGCGCCGCGCAGAACGAAGCCGAACCGATCAACGTGAAGAGCTTGCTGCCTTAAGGAAGAAAGATGGAATTCGCTTTCTATTTCGCATCGGGTATCGCGGTGGTGTCCACGCTTCGTGTGGTCACCAACACCAACCCTGTGCACGCCCTGCTCTACCTGATCATTTCGCTGATCGCCGTGGCCATGACCTTCTTCGCCCTCGGTGCACCGTTCGCCGGTGCCCTGGAAGTGATCGCCTACGCCGGCGCCATCATGGTGCTGTTCGTGTTCGTGGTGATGATGCTCAACCTCGGCCCGGCCGCGGTCCAGCAGGAACGCTCCTGGCTCAAGCCCGGCATCTGGGCGGGACCGGTGATCCTGTCCGCCCTGCTGCTGGGTGAACTGCTGTATGTGCTGTTCGCTCACCAGAGCGGCCAGGCCATCGGCCACACCACCGTAGACGCCAAGGCCGTGGGCATCAGCCTGTTCGGTCCGTACCTGCTGGTGGTCGAACTCGCCTCGATGCTGCTGCTTGCCGCAGCCGTCACGGCGTTCCATTTGGGCCGTAACGAGGCGAAGGAGTAATCACATGCCTGCTATCCCTCTCGAGCATGGTCTGGCGGTTGCCGGCATCCTGTTCTGCCTCGGTCTGGTTGGCCTGATGGTCCGCCGCAACATTCTGTTCGTGCTGATGAGCCTGGAGGTCATGATGAATGCCTCCGCCCTGGCTTTCATCGTCGCGGGCGCTCGCTGGGCGCAGCCGGATGGACAGATCATGTTCATCCTGGTGATCAGCCTGGCAGCCGCCGAGGCCAGTATCGGCCTGGCGATTCTGTTGCAGCTGTATCGCCGCTTCCACACTCTCGATATCGACGCTGCCAGCGAGATGCGCGGATGAACCTACTCTTTCTGACTTTCGTATTCCCCCTCATTGGTTTCCTGCTGCTGTCGTTCTCTCGTGGACGCTGGTCGGAAAACCTTTCGGCACTGGTTGGCGTGGGTTCCATCGGCCTGTCTGCCATCGTCACGGCCTACGTGATCTGGCAATTCAACGTCGCCCCACCGGAAGGTGGCAGGTACGTGCAGGTGCTGTGGCAGTGGATGGCCGTTGAAGGCTTCACACCGAACTTCGCCCTCTACCTGGACGGCCTGTCGGTGACCATGCTCGGCGTGGTGGTCGGGGTGGGTTTCCTGATCCACCTGTTCGCCTCCTGGTACATGCGCGGTGAAGCCGGTTATTCGCGCTTCTTCGCCTACACCAACCTGTTCATCGCCAGCATGCTGTTCCTGGTGCTCGGCGATAACCTGTTGTTCCTGTACTTCGGCTGGGAAGGCGTGGGCCTGTGCTCGTACCTGTTGATCGGTTTCTACTACAGCAACCGCAACAACGGGAATGCCGCACTCAAGGCGTTCATCGTCACCCGGATCGGCGACGTGTTCATGGCCATCGGCCTGTTCATCCTGTTCCAACAATTGGGCACGCTGAATATCCAGGAACTGCTGGTCAAGGCACCCGAGCACTTCAAGGTCGGTGACTTCTGGATCGTCCTGGCGACCCTGATGCTGCTGGGCGGCGCCGTCGGTAAATCCGCGCAACTGCCGCTGCAAACCTGGTTGGCGGACGCGATGGCCGGCCCTACCCCGGTCTCGGCACTGATCCACGCCGCAACCATGGTGACCGCCGGCGTCTACCTGATCGCCCGTACCCACGGCCTGTTCGCCCTGGCGCCGGACATCCTGCACCTGGTCGGCATCGTCGGCGGCGTGACCCTGGTCCTGGCCGGTTTTGCCGCGCTGGTACAAACCGACATCAAGCGCATCCTCGCCTACTCGACCATGAGCCAGATCGGCTACATGTTCCTGGCCCTGGGCGTCGGTGCCTGGGAAGGCGCGATCTTCCACCTGATGACCCACGCCTTCTTCAAGGCGCTGCTGTTCCTTGCGTCCGGTGCGGTAATCGTTGCCTGCCACCACGAGCAGAACATCTTCAAGATGGGCGGCCTGTGGAAGAAACTGCCGTTGGCCTACACCAGCTTCATCGTCGGCGGCGCGGCCCTGGCGGCCCTGCCACTGGTCACCGCCGGTTTCTACTCCAAGGACGAGATCCTCTGGGAAGCGTTCGCCAGCGGTAACCAGGCGCTGCTCTATGCCGGCCTGGTGGGTGCGTTCATGACCTCGCTGTACACCTTCCGCCTGATCTTCATCGCGTTCCACGGTGAAGCCAAGACCGAAGCCCATGCCGGCCACGGCATTGCCCACTGGCTGCCACTGTCGGTGCTGATCGTGCTGTCGACCTTCGTCGGCGCCCTGATCACCCCACCGCTGGCCGATGTGCTGCCGCAAAGCGTCGGCCATGCCGGCGGCGAAGCCAAGCACAGCCTGGAAATCGCCTCGGGCGCCATCGCCCTGGCGGGTATCCTGCTGGCCGCCCTGCTGTTCCTGGGCAAGCGTCGTTTCGTCACGGCGATCGCCAACAGCGGCATCGGGCGATTCCTTTCGGCCTGGTGGTTCGCCGCCTGGGGCTTCGACTGGATCTACGACAAACTGTTCGTCAAGCCATACCTTGCGATCAGCCACATTCTGCGCAAAGACCCGCTCGACCAGACCATTGGCCTGATCCCGCGCATGGCCAAGGGCGGCCACACTGCCCTGAGCCGTACCGAGACCGGTCAACTGCGTTGGTATGCGGCTTCCATGGCGGCTGGCGCCGTGCTGGTTATCGGCGCCATCGTGCTGGTAGCGGTCTGATATGAACCTTGCGAACTTGCGAAAGGAAACGAGCCCGTCATGATTCTGCCCTGGCTAATCCTGATCCCCTTCATCGGCGGCCTGCTGTGCTGGATCGCGGAGCGCTCCAGCTCCACGCTCCCGCGCTGGATTGCGCTGCTGACCATGTCCCTGGAACTCGCGCTCGGCCTCTGGCTGTGGGCGACCGGCGACTATTCATTTGCTCCGGCTCCTGGCGCCGATCCGACCTGGGCGCTTGAATTCAAGCACGTCTGGATCGCGCGCTTCGGCATCAGCGTGCACCTGGCCCTCGACGGCCTGTCGCTGCTGATGATCCTGCTGACCGGCCTGCTGGGTATCCTCTCGGTACTCTGCTCCTGGAAAGAGATCCAGCGTCATGTGGGTTTCTTCCACCTGAACCTGATGTGGATCCTGGGCGGCGTCATCGGCGTGTTCCTGGCGCTGGACCTGTTCATGTTCTTCTTCTTCTGGGAAATGATGCTGGTGCCGATGTACTTCCTCATCGCGCTCTGGGGTCACAGTTCTTCGGACGGCAAGAAAACCCGGATCTACGCGGCGACCAAGTTCTTCATCTTCACCCAGGCTTCCGGCCTGATCATGTTGGTGGCGATCCTTGGCCTGGTGCTGGTCAACTTCAACAACACCGGTGTGATTACCTTCAACTACGCCGACCTGTTGAAAGTGCAGATGTCCAAGACCACCGAGTACGTGCTGATGCTCGGCTTCTTCATCGCCTTCGCGGTGAAGCTGCCGGTGGTGCCGTTCCACTCCTGGCTGCCCGACGCTCACGCCCAGGCGCCGACCGCAGGTTCCGTGGACCTGGCGGGTATCTTGCTCAAGACCGCGGCCTACGGCCTGCTGCGCTTTGCCCTGCCGCTGTTCCCCAACGCTTCGGCCGAGTTCGCGCCGATCGCCATGACCCTGGGCCTGATCGGGATTTTCTACGGTGCGTTCCTGGCATTCGCCCAGACCGACATCAAGCGCCTGATCGCGTTCTCCAGCGTTTCGCACATGGGCTTCGTGCTGATCGGGATCTACTCCGGCAGCCAGCTCGCCCTGCAAGGCGCGGTGATCCAGATGTTGGCTCACGGCCTGTCGGCGGCAGCGCTGTTTATCCTCAGCGGCCAGTTGTACGAGCGCCTGCACACCCGGGACATGCGTGAGATGGGTGGCCTGTGGTCGCGCATCGCCTACCTGCCGGCCATCAGCCTGTTCTTCGCAGCCGCTTCCCTGGGCCTGCCGGGCACTGGCAACTTCGTCGGCGAGTTCCTGATCCTGATCGGCACGTTCGCCAGCGCTCCGTGGATCACCGCCATCGCCACTTCCGGCCTGGTGTTCGGTTCGGTCTACTCGCTGATCATGATCCACCGTGCCTACTTCGGCCCGACCAAGTCGGACGAAGTGCTGCGTGGCATGGACGGTCGCGAACTGATCATGGTGCTCGGCCTTGCGGTGCTGCTGGTTTACCTCGGCGTTTTCCCGCAACCGTTCCTCGACACCTCTGCCGCCACGATGCATGGCGTGCAGCAGTGGCTCGGCACCGCCTTCTCTCAACTCGCTTCGGCCCGGTAAGAGCGCTATGGAATTCACGATTCAACACTTTATCGCGCTTGCGCCGCTGTTGATCACCAGCGCCACGATCATCGTGGTGATGCTGGCGATCGCCTGGCGGCGCAATCACTCACAGACCTTCCTGCTGTCGGTGGCGGGGCTGAACCTGGCCCTGCTGTCGATCCTGCCGGCCCTGAAAGTCGCGCCACTGGCGGTCACCCCGCTGATACAGGTCGACAGCTTCGCCTGCCTCTACATGGCGTTGATCCTGGTCGCCACCCTGGCCTGCGTCACCCTCGCCCACGCCTACCTCGGCGATGGCGGTTCGGGTTACCCGGGCAACCGCGAAGAACTGTACCTGCTGATCCTGATGGCCGCCGCCGGTGGCCTGGTCCTGGTCAGCGCGCAGCACCTGGCCAGCCTGTTCATCGGCCTGGAACTGCTCTCGGTACCGGTCTACGGCCTGGTGGCCTACGCCTTCTTCAACAAGCGCTCCCTGGAAGCCGGCATCAAGTACATGGTGCTGTCGGCGGCCGGTTCCGCGTTCCTGTTGTTCGGCATGGCCCTGCTCTACGCCGAAGCCGGCACCCTGAGCTTCGTCGGCATCGGCCAGGCCCTGGCGGCCACCGGCCTGCCTAGCCCGATCGCGCAACTGGGCCTGGGCATGATGCTGATCGGCCTGGCGTTCAAGCTGTCGCTGGTACCGTTCCACCTCTGGACCCCGGACGTCTACGAAGGCGCCCCGGCGCCAGTGGCGGCGTTCCTGGCCACCGCGTCGAAAGTGGCGGTGTTCGCGGTCATGGTGCGGCTGTTCCAGATCTCGCCAGTGGCCAGCAGCGGTGTGCTGAGCAACGTGCTGACCATCATCGCCATCGCGTCGATCCTGTTCGGTAACCTGCTGGCACTGACCCAAAGCAACCTCAAGCGTCTGCTGGGTTACTCGTCCATCGCCCACTTCGGCTACCTGCTGATCGCCCTGATCGCCAGCAAAGGCCTGGCCGTGGAAGCCATCGGCGTGTACCTGGTCACCTACGTGATCACCAGCCTCGGCGCGTTCGGCGTGATCACCCTGATGTCCTCGCCGTACAACGGCCGCGACGCCGATGCCCTGTACGAATACCGCGGCCTGTTCTGGCGCCGTCCGTACCTGACCGCCGTGCTGACCGTGATGATGCTGTCCCTGGCCGGCATCCCGCTGACCGCCGGCTTCATCGGCAAGTTCTACATCATCGCCACCGGCGTCGAGGCTCACCAATGGTGGCTGGTCGGCTCCCTGGTGCTGGGCAGTGCCATCGGCGTGTTCTACTACCTGCGCGTCATGGTCACCCTGTACCTGATGGAACCGAACCTGCGTCGCCACGACGCCGAGTTGCACTGGGAACAGAAGGCAGGCGGCGTGATGCTGCTGGCCATCGCCGCACTGGCGTTCTTCCTCGGTGTGTACCCGCAGCCGTTGCTGACGCTGGTTCAGCAGGCTGGTTTGACGGGCTGATCGCGTAGCGGTAGCTCGTAGAAAACAGAAACGGCACCTTTGGGTGCCGTTTCTGCGTTTGGGGGATGATGGATTTTCAGAAACCCGTGATCGCAGCCTTTCTTGCTCCAGTTCTTATGCGATCAATCAAACCTTCCTATAAAAGCCCCTTAACCATGGGAACACACGCCAGTTGAAGCCCCGAAGGGGAATGGTAGATCGCAGGTACCTCACCCACAAAACCGCAGCGTCGGTAAAAGTCCGCCGCATTCAAAGTCGCATCAAGCTTGACTTCTTCCAGGCCCAACCCTCGCGCGAGGCATTCGAGATGATCCAGGATTCTCCTGCCGATACCCCGTTGCATAAAATCAGGATGCACAAAGATCGCGCCAATTTCGCTGTTCTCCAGATCAAGCATGCCTGTCGCCACTGGCTCTGCGTCTATACAGCCCAGATAGAAGTGCTTCTCCATCAGTGTGTGATAGCCATCCTCGGCCGCACCCGCCGTCCACGCCAATAGCTGCGTCTCGGTATAGGCGCCGATGCATTGGTGCTGGATCGCTAGACGGCGAATGTCGAATGCCGTTTGGGAATCGCTGTGTCTGGCTCGTCTAATCTCGAACATTTCACTCTCCGTCAGCCATGTTCGGACGGAGAACTAAAAAGCCCCGTCCATCTCTGGCGGGGCTTGGGGTAACACGTCAAATTCTATGCACGCATGACCTCATGGCCCGCCAGAAGCGGTCATGGAGGAACACATCATGTTCATTCGGCGTGTGTAAATCATGGGCAGATAGTGCTGAGGATGGCCAGGCAAGTCAATCTCGAAGCGGCTTTGCGGAACGTGCGCTTTTGGCCAGGTGTCGTGCGCATGTCCCTGCAAGCTTTTGAGTACCGGGAGCATACATCGAGTCCACGCCACACCCACTACCCAAGCAGGGCTATCCTCAACCCGCAACCTGCAAGCCGTGAAGGAGAAACAACATTGAATGTCGATATCGAGTGCGTCGTCGTAGGCGCGGGGGTCGTCGGGCTCGCCGTGGCACGGGAAATGGCCCGGGCCGGTCATGAAGTGCTGCTGATCGAAGCGGCCGAAGCCATCGGCATGGGCATCAGTTCGCGCAACTCCGAAGTCATCCACGCGGGCATCTATTACCCACCGGGCAGTCTCAAGGCGCAGTTGTGCGTCGAAGGCCGGCGACGGCTGTATGACTATTGCGAAAGCCACGGCGTCGCCACCCGCCGGCTCGGCAAGTTGATCGTTGCCACGGATCAGGCGCAGGTGGCCGGACTCGAGACATTGCTTGAGCGGGGCTTGATGAACGGCGTGGACGACCTGCGCCTGCTCGACCAAGAACAGGCGCAGGCTTTGGAACCGGCCCTGTCCTGTGTCGCCGCGCTGTATTCGCCTTCCACCGGTATCGTCGATTCCCACGCTCTGATGCTGGCCTTGCTGGGTGACGCCGAAGCGGCCGGGGCGAACATTGCTTTCCACACGCCTTTGCTGGGTACTCGCGTCATCACCGGGAGGTTCATGCTGGAATTGGGCGGCACGGCGCAGATGACCCTGTCCTGTCGCCTGCTGATCAACGCCGCCGGCCTCCAGGCACCCGCCCTCGCCCGCCGCATCGAAGGCCTGGAGATGCAATCGGTGCCCGAGGACTTTTTGTGCAAGGGCAACTACTTCAGCCTCACCGGGCGGGCACCGTTCCGGCACTTGGTCTATCCCGCCCCGGAAGCCGCCGGCCTGGGCATCCACATGACGCTGGACCTGGCCGGCCAGGCGCGTTTCGGGCCGGACACCGAATGGGTCGAGGGCGAGGACTACCGAGTGGATCCGGCCCGGGCCGAAGCGTTTTACCCGGCGATCCGCAGTTATTGGCCGGGCCTGCCGGACCAGAGCCTGCAACCGGCCTACAGCGGCATCCGCCCGAAGATCTCCGCGCCCGGCGAACCGACCCGCGACTTTGTCATCAGCAGCGAGGCCGAACACCGGGTGCCAGGGTTGATCAACCTGCTCGGGATCGAATCGCCCGGGCTGACGTCCTGCCTGGCACTCGCCAGCCGGGTCCGACAACGGATCGAACATGTCTAGCCACCAGCGCAAAGTGCAACGCGTTTTGCACCCCGCTCATGCAGCTTGCACGACCCCGGAAATTATTATCCTTGCAACTTATTGTTTTTAAAGGGTTTTAAATCGATCTTCGGCTGGCACAGCTGATGCAATTCAGCTCCTACGCGGCGTTGGCGCTCGAAGCCTGCCCGCATCCGTGTATTGCCGAGGAGCTACCTATGAATGCCATCGATCTGTTGAAAGCCGACCACGAACGCGTCAAAGCCATCCTGACTCAACTGAGCGAGTCGACCGAACGTGCCGTGAAAAAACGTACCGACCTGTTGGCGAAACTGGAAATGGAAATTTCCATCCACACCCGCCTCGAAGAAGAAATTCTTTATCCGGCTTTCAAGCAGGCCGGTGGCAAGGACGAGGCCGAAATGTATTACGAGGCCAAGGAAGAACACCGTACCGTCGACTCGCTGGTGCTGCCGGACCTGAAAGCCACCGATCCCACCCAGCCGGAATTCGCCGGTCGGGTGAAAGTGGTCAAGGAACTGCTTGAGCACCACATCGAGGAAGAAGAAAAGGAAATGTTCCCCCACGCGAAAAAACTGCTGGGCAAGGCCAAACTCGATGCCTTAGGTGCAGACATGGAAACCATGAAAGCGCAGTACAAAAAAGAACTGAGCAGCGCCAACCTCGCCGCCTGATCAAAGCGCCGTAGATGCTTCAGCCGTCATGTGACGGCTGAATGCGTTGCGGCGCTTTATTGCATTTGTTCGCGCAAGAACTCCACCAACGCCTGCACCGGGCGTGCACTTTGTCGATGCTGGGGATACACCGCCGACAGCGCCAACGGTTCGGTCTCGAAGCCTTCCAGGACCTTGATCAGCCGCCCATCCTTCAAGGCATCGCCGAGGATGAAAGCGGGCAGATAGGTGATGCCCATCCCGGCGATGGCCGCGTCCCTGAGCAAATCCCCATTATTGGCGCGCATGCGTCCCGTGACCTCCAGGGTCAGCGGTTTGCCGGCCCCCACGAAACGCCACTGCACCTGACGGCTGTGACCATAGGGCAAGCAGTCGTGATTGCGCAGGTCTTCAGGCCGCACGGGTGTGCCTTTTTGCGCCAGGTAGGTGGGGCTGGCGCAGTACACCCGCTCGATGGTCGCGATGCGCCGGGCAATCAGCGTCGAATCCTCCAGCACGCCGATGCGCAGTGCCAGGTCATAGCCCTCCCCCAGCAGATCCACCGAGCGGTCGCTCAGGTCCACCTCGACGCTGACGCCCGGATAGCGCTGCAGGAACAGCGGCAGCAGGCTGCCCAGGTGCGCCACCGCGAAGGACAGCGGCGCACTGAGGCGAAGGGTGCCGCGAGGCTCGCTAGTCTGGCCGCTGATGCCCTGCTCCACCTGTTCAACGTCATTGAGCAGGCGCAGCGCCGCTTCGTAATAGCGCTGACCCAGGGGCGTGACGTCCAACCGCCGGGTCGAGCGATTGAGCAGGCGCACACCCAGGCGCTGTTCCAGTTCCATCAGCTTGCGGCTGACGAACTGCTTGGACAGTCCCAGTTTTTCCGCCGCCGCGGTGAAACTGCCCGACTCCATGACCTGGGCAAAGATGCGCATTTCTTCGAAGGGATTCATTGTCATTCCTGGGGTGGACAGTCAGGGGGGATTGGCTGGGCATTGTGGTCTTGGTGAGTCTGATTGCCTAGCTGTGGGGATGTGCCACCGTCATCGCGAGCAAGCTTTGCTCCCACATTGGATCTGTGGGGAAACCTGTGGGAGCAAAGCTTGCTCGCGATAGCGTCGGCACAATTTGCGAGGCGCTAATGCCAAACAAAAAAACGCCCGCACAAGGCGGGCGTCATTGAGCATGGACCGCTTACTTGGCCGTCAGCGCCGAGTAGCTGTTCATCAGGTTGCGGTAGTTCGGAATACGCTGGGACAGCAGGTTGCCCAGGCCTTCGATGTCGTTGCGCCAGTCGCGGTGCAGCTCACAGGCCACCGAGAACCAGTTCATCATCTGCGCGCCGGCAGCGGTCATGCGTACCCAAGCGGCCTGTTGCACGGTTTCGTTGAACGTACCCGAGGCGTCGGTCACCACGAACACGTCGAAACCTTCAGCCAGCGCCGACAGGGTCGGGAACGCCACGCAGACGTCGGTGACCACGCCAGCGATGATCAGTTGCTTGCGGCCGGTGGCCTTGATCGCCTTGACGAAATCTTCGTTGTCCCAGGCATTGATCTGGCCTGGACGCGGGATGTACGGCGCGTCCGGGAACATTTCCTTGAGCTCCGGCACGATCGGGCCGTTAGGGCCTTGTTCGAAGCTCGTGGTCAGGATGGTCGGCAGTCCAAAGAACTTCGCCAGGTCGGCCAAGGCCAGCACGTTGTTCTTGAACTCGTTGGGCGAGAAGTCCTGGACCAGGGAAATCAGGCCGGTCTGGTGATCGACCAGCAGGACGACCGCGTCGTCTTTGTTCAGACGGTTGTAGGCGGGAACGTTGCTCATGGGATGACTCCTTTGGGATGGATGCTATGAACCCAATGTGGGAGCGGGCTTGCTCGCGAAGGCGTCGTCACATCCAACAACCTTGCAAGCTGACACACCGCTTTCGCGAGCAAGCCCGCTCCCACAGGGGATAGGTGTTTGTACTCAGTCAAAAGGCAAAGCAGGAACAGCCAAACGCGCCCCAGAAGCCTTGGAAATCGCTGACCGGGACGTTCGACAATCGTGCCCGTTCATGGCTGTGGGAATGCACCGTGCACGGACCGCTGCACTGGTGGACCTGAGCCTGCAACGGTGACGTCGGGCGCCAGTGGCCCGGGACCTTGACCACCGGCGACCAGTCGGGCAGCACCGGGACGCTGGCCGGCCCGAGTTTTTCGAAGTCGCCGGCGGCATACACCACCTTGCCGTCGACCACGGTCAGCACCGACTCGATCCACTTGATGGCTTCTTCCTCGACGCTGAAGAAATCCGCGCTCAGGGCCGCCAGGTCTGCCAGTTGGCCGACCTTGATCTGGCCTTTCTTGCCCTGCTCCGACGAGAACCAGGCACTGCCGTGGGTAAACAGTTCCAACGCAGTCAGGCGCGGCAGGCCCTCTTCGTGCAACGAAAGGCCGCCGACGGTGCGACCGCTGACCATCCAGTACAACGAGGTCCACGGGTTGTAGCTGGAGACGCGGGTGGCGTCGGTGCCGGCGCCCACCGGCACGCCTTCGGCCAACATGCGCTTGATCGGCGGCGTGGCTTCGGCGGCCTTGGCGCCGTAGCGGTCGACGAAGTATTCACCCTGGAAGGCCATGCGATCCTGGATCGCAATCCCGCCGCCCAACGCCCGTACGCGCTCGATGTTCTTCGGCGTGATGGTCTCGGCGTGATCGAAAAACCAGGGCAGGCCGTTGAACGGAATGTCGCGGTTGACCTTTTCGAACACATCGAGCATGCGGCTGATGGATTCGTCGTAGGTGGCATGCAGGCGGAACGGCCAGCGCTGCTCCACCAGGTGCCGGACCACCGGTTCCAGGTCTTGCTCCATGCCGGGCGGCAGATCCGGACGCGGTTCGAGGAAGTCCTCGAAATCCGCTGCCGAGAACACCAGCATTTCCCCGGCGCCGTTGTGCCGCAGGAAATCATCGCCCTGGTGCAACTTGACGCTGCCGGTCCAGTTCTTGAAGTCGCTGAGTTCTTCCTTGGGTTTCTGGGTGAACAGGTTGTAGGCGATGCGCACCGTCAACTGCTGCTCGCGGGCCAACTGCTCGATCACTGCGTAGTCGTCCGGGTAATTCTGGAAGCCGCCGCCGGCATCGATGGCACTGGTCAGGCCCAGGCGATTGAGTTCACGCATGAATTGGCGGGTGGAGTTGACCTGATATTCCAGCGGCAGCTTCGGTCCCTTGGCCAGCGTCGAGTAAAGAATCATCGCGTTGGGCCGCGCCACCAGCATGCCGGTGGGCTCGCCCTTGCTGTCACGCACGATCTCGCCACCCGGTGGGTTCGGCGTGTCACGGGTGTAGCCGGCCACCCGCAGCGCGGCCCGGTTGAGCAAGGCACGGTCATACAGGTGCAGCACGAACACCGGCGTATCGGGAGCGGCCTGGTTTAGCTCTTCCAGGGTCGGCATGCGTTTTTCGGCGAACTGGAATTCGTTCCAGCCGCCCACCACGCGCACCCATTGCGGTGTTGGCGTGCGGTCGGCCTGGTCCTTGAGCATGCGCAAGGCATCGGCCAGGGACGGCACGCCTTCCCAGCGCAGCTCCAGGTTGTAGTTCAGGCCGCCGCGGATCAGGTGCAAGTGCGAGTCGTTGAGCCCAGGAATGACCGTGCGGCCCTTGAGGTCGATGAGCTGGGTGCCGCTGCCGCGCAAGGCCATAGCCTCGGCGTCGGTGCCCACGGCAACGAAGCGGCCCTGGCTGATGGCAACCGCACTGGCGCGCGGTTTCTCGCGGTCGACGGTATGGAACTGGCCATTGAACAGAATCAGATCGGCGTTCATGGGATTTCCTTTGACGATAAATGAATCGATAGGCGGCGACATTTAGAGGGATCGCTTCGCGATCCCACGGGGATAAATCCCCTCGCCACAACAGTGCTTGTCACAAAAGTTCGGCGCTGCTTAGGGCTCCAGGTGTTCATGGGCCTTGGACGCTTCCAGCCACGGCGCGAACAGGCGGGTCGCCAGCGGCATGCACACGTACACCACCGAAAGCACGATGGTCACTGTGATCAGGAACGTGGCGACCACGTAGTTGGACAGAAACGCGTTGAGTTGCAGCAACGGGCCCCAGAGCAACGGCACCAGCAAGGTGTGGGGCAGGATGACCAATAGCGTCACCACCGATTGTTTCCAGCGCGGCGGTGGCGTGGCGGCATCGGCCAGCGGGGCGAACCAGAATTCCTTATGGGAACCGACCTCAATCTGATCGCCGTCGGCCAACAGTGGCGCGGCCTCGGCCACTAATTCACGCCGCTCGGCGGAGTCCAGCCAGCGCTGCATGGCCTCGGTGGAGCGAAAACGCAGCACGCAGGTAAACAGCGACAACCCATCCTGCTTGCCCCGGACCACATCGACGCCCAAGTGCCCCGGCCACTGACCGGCCACAGTCACGATGCGCCGCAACCAGGCCTCGTAGGCATCGTTCTGTCCAACCTTGATCCGGTGCTTGACCACCAAGGTGACGATTTCATCGAAACCGGGCACTGCCGGGCTTGCGGTGGATTCCAGAGTTCGGGATTCAGACATGGCGAAGCACTCCATCAAAACGCGTGTTCAGCGCCAGGCGTCCAGGGCCGGCAATGAACACGCTGGTAAATACAATCAGCAGCAACCAGCCAAACTGGCCTTCTTCCAGGCTCCACTGCGGGTGCACCAGCAGCAGCGCCACCGCCAGCAGGAACAGGATCGGCAGGCACGCCAGGCGCACCAGCACACCGGCCATGATCAGCAGTGGACACAGCACCTCGGCGAAAATCGCCAGGATCAGAGTCGGCGCCGCGCCCAAGTGAAACGGGTCTTCAATGCGGGTCAGCTCGACGCTGTAGTGCAACAGCTTCGGCAGCCCATGGACCCACAGCAGGAACAGCCCGCCGCTCAGGCGCAGGAACAACAAGCCCAGGTCCTGCAACGGGCGCTCATCGGTCAGGTTCATCGGTGGGCTCCGTCCGGGGCGGCCGAGGCAGCGGCAGCGGCCGGCAATGGTTGGGACATGTGGCTGGCAATGCGCGAGCGCAGCCAGCGCTCGGCCGGGTCGTTGTCATGCACCCCGCTCCAGACCATCGACAGCTCGGCGGCATTGATCTCGAACGGCGGGTCCTCGGCACGCAGCGCGCAGCCTTCCACCAGCGCGCAGGCGGCATAGTCGGGCACGGTGGCGATCAACTCGGTGCCGGCCAGCAAGGCCCGCAGCCCACTGAATTGCGGCACCGCCAGCACCACTTTGCGGGTCCGGCCGATGCGGGCCAGGTCCAGGTCGATGTTGCCGCTCAGGTCGCCCGAAAACGAAACCATGGCGTGGGGCCGCGAACAGTATTCATCCAGGGTCAGCGGCCCCGGGCGCTTGTCGCCACGCAAGACCTTGCAAGGAATGTCCCGCAGTTTCTTGCGCTTGGCATTGGCCGGCAGATCGGTGGTGTAGCTGACACCGACGCTGATTTCACCGCTGGCCAGCAGCGACGACATCAGCAGGAAGTTGGCCCGGCGCACCACCACGATGATCCCCGGCGCTTCTTCGCGCAGTTGGCTCAGCAATGGAGGAAACAGGCCGAATTCGGCATCGTCGGACAGACCGATGCGAAACACGTCGCAACTGGTGGACGGATCGAACGCCTTGGCCCGGCTGACCGCGCCAGAGATGGTGTCCATGGCCGGTTGCAGCTCTTGCAGGATCGCCAGGGCCCGCGGCGTCGGCTCCATGCCGCGACCGTGGCGGATCAGCAACGGATCATCGAACAGATCCCGCAGCCGCCCCAGCGCCGCGCTCACCGCCGGCTGGCCCATGAACAGCTTTTCGGCGACGCGGGTCAGGTTTTTCTCGAACATCAGCGCCTCGAAGATCACCAGCAGGTTCATGTCGAGACGGCGTAAATCGTTGCGGTTCATGGGTGTGAGGTCCCGTTTTAACTGTGGGAGCGAGCCTGCTCGCGATGGCGGTGGGTCAGCTTGCATTCATATCTACTGTCCTGACGCCTTCGCGAGCAGGCTCGCTCCCACAGGTCTTAGCTTGCTTGCGTCAACCCTGGATGAACGCCAGCAGGTCCGCGTTCAGGCGGTCCTTGTGGGTGTCGGTCAGGCCGTGGGGCGCGCCGGGGTAGATCAGCAGCTGCGAGTGCTTGAGCAACTTGGCGGCGGCAATGCCGGCAGCTTCGATGGGGACCATCTGGTCGTCATCGCCATGGACCACCAGGGTCGGCACGTCGATGTTGCGCAGGTCTTCGGAAAGATCGGTCTCCGAGAACGCCTTGATGCAGTCGTAGGTGTTCTTGTGGCCGGCGAGCATGCCCTGCATCCAGAACCAGTCGATCATGCCTTGGGAGACTTTGGCGCCCGGACGGTTGGCTCCGAAAAACGCGCTGGCCACATCTTTGTATAGCTGAGAACGGTCGGCCAGGGACGCCTGGCGGAAACCGTCGAACACTTCCACAGGCAGACCGCCGGGGTTGGCCGGGGTCTTGAGCATCAGCGGCGTCACCGCCGAAATCAGGCCGAGCTTGGCGACACGGGCAGCACCATGGCGACCGATGTAGCGCGCCACTTCGCCACCGCCGGTGGAGAAGCCGAGCAACACCGCGTCCTTCAAGTCCAGCCGCTCGATCAGCTCGGCCAGGTCATCGGCGTAGGTGTCCATGTCGTTGCCGTCCCAGGGCTGGCTGGAGCGCCCGTGCCCACGGCGGTCATGGGCGATCACCCGGTAGCCATTGGACGCCAGGAACATCATCTGCGCCTCCCAACTGTCCGAGTTCAACGGCCAGCCGTGGCTGAAGACCACCGGTTGACCACTGCCCCAGTCCTTGTAGTAAATCTCGGTGCCGTCGCGGGTAATGAAGGTGCTCATGACGTGACTCCTTGAGGTGGGTGGATCGCTTTATGGTCCGGCCATGGGGGGCACCTGCGTGAGTTAAACGTTGTTAATTTTTTCGGAACGGCGGTGTTAAAAAAACCAGCGGAGATTGCTTTTGTGGCGAGGGGATTTATCCCCGCTGGACTGCGAAGCAGTCCCAAGAACTGACATTTAGGTGTGTCAGGCTTATTGCAGATGGGGCTTCTGGGGCTGCTACGCAGCCCAGCGGGGATAAATCCCCTCGCCACAGGAACGCGGTGTCTGTCAGGTAGGTGTGAGGGATCTGCGCCGTTGCGCTTGAAGCCAAACCTGAGGAATATGCTCGGGTAAAGCCCAGGCACCGGGACCAGAACATTGAGAGCAACATGAGCCAATTCCTCAGCCTGCCCGTCGAACAGACGGTGCATTTCGGCCCTTACCGGGTCCATCCTCGCCAGCGCCTGGTGCTCGAGGGTGAGCAACCGTTGCGCCTGGGACGGCGGGCCGTGGAGATTCTGCTGGTGTTGCTCGAACAGGCTGGCGAGGTGGTGAGCAAGCAGCAACTGATCGCCCGGGTCTGGCCCAGGAGCGTGGTGGAAGACACCAACCTGCGCGTGCACGTCGCGGCACTGCGCAAGGCCCTCGGGGATGGCCAGGCCGGGCAGCGCTACATCGTCACCGTGGCGCAGCGCGGCTACAGCTTTGTCGCGCCGCTGTCATTCGAACCGCTCGACCAATGGGCGCACATCCCTCATCCGTCTTTGACGCGCAACCTGCCGCTGCAGCGCACGCGCATGATCGGACGCCAGGCCCTGGTGGAAAACCTGGTGGCCCAGCTACCGCGAAAACGCTTCATTACCCTGGTCGGCACCGGCGGCATCGGCAAGACCACCGTTGCCCTGCGGGTCGCTGAACGGCTGATCGGCCACTACCGTGACGGCACCCATCTGCTGGACCTGGCGTCGCTCAACGATGCGGCCATGATCGCCCCCAACCTCTGCGCATTGCTCGACCTGCCACTGCAGGACGGCGATCCACTGGACGCCATCGCCCGGCAGCTCAGGGAGCGGCATCTGCTGCTGGTGATCGACAACTGCGAGCACCTGATCGACGCCATCGCCCAGCTCAGCGAAACCCTGCTACGCGGCGCCCCTCACCTGCACATCCTGGCCACCAGCCGCGAAGGCCTGCGCGCCGAAGGCGAACACGTGCAACGCCTGGACGCCCTGGCGTTCCCGCCTCGGGAGATGCCCATCGAGGGCTATCCCGCCCTGCAATACCCGGCGTTGCAACTGTTTGCCGAACGGGCGATGGCCAGCCGTGACGACTTCGAACTGACCGACCGCGAGGTGCCGTTGGTGATCGACATCTGCCAGCGGCTGGATGGCATTCCCCTGGCCATCGAACTGGCCGCCGGACAACTCGGCCGCTTCACCCTGGAGGAACTTCACCGGCAACTGCAAGACAACGTCGCCCTGCTTCACAACGACACCGACGCCGCACCGCGCCAGCAAACCCTGCGCGCCACGCTGGACTGGAGCTTCGCCTTGCTCACGGCCTGCGAGCAGACCTGCCTGCGGCGACTGGCGGTGTTCATGGGCAGTTTCAACCTGGCCTCGGCCGCCGCGGTGATCGTCGGCCAGCATGTCGCGCCCCAGCAGGTGCTGGTGTCGGTCAGCCAGTTGGTCGCCAAATCGTTGCTCAATGTAGAGATCGGCGATGAAGAGGTGCGTTATCGCCTGCTGGACACCACCCGCCGCTATGCCTTGGAGCAACTGGCCGAGGCCGGGGAACTGGCGGCCAGCCAGGAACGCCACGCCGAGCGCTGCCTGGCGCTCATGGGGCAAGCGGAAAGCGATTGGGAAAACACCCCCACCCGACTGTGGATCGCCCGCTACGCCGACTATCGCGACGACATCCGCGCGGCGCTCGACCGAGGCTTGGGCCCGCAAGGTTCACACGCCGTCGCGATCCGCCTGACCGCCCGTACCCTGCCCCTCTGGCAGGAGCTGTCGCTGCTCAAGGAACACGGCCTCTACGTCAACAAAGCGCTGCGATTGTTGCGCGCCAGTCCCGCGCCATGCCCGCGCTTGACCCTGGCCCTGGAACTGGCCCACGCCAGTTTCAACTACCACACCGAGGGCGGCACACCGGCCACTGTTCGCGCCTTCGCCACGGCCCGGCAACTGGCCCGGCAATGCCAGGACCTGGCCGGCGAGCTGCGGGCCGTGTCCGGACAAATGACCGTCGACCTCAGTTGCGGTGACTACCAACAGGCCCTGGCACACAGCCGGGATTTCGACCGATTGGGCTTGCAGGGCGACCCGACCCTGTCCTTGAGCACCCAACGCCTGCGGGTGCTGGCGTTGCACTTCACCGGCGACCAGGGCGCGGCGCGGCGCGAAGCCGAACAGGTGATCCAGCGCCTGGCCCAGAGCGGTCACCTCAGCCGCTTCAGCCACGGCTTCGGCGTGCAATACGATCAGAGCGTGGCCGCGCTGACGGTTCTGGCGCGCATCCTCTGGCTGCAAGGTTTTGCCGAGAAAGCCCGACGCACCGCCAACCTGGCGCTGCAGATCGCCGTGCAGATCAACCACGGCATTTCGATCTGCTACACCTTGGCGCTGGCCGGTTGCGTGATCGCCCACTACACCGGCGATCATCCGACCGCCCGAGAAAGGCTCGACCTGCTGAAGCAGCAAGCCAAGAAACATTCGGTGATGCTGTTCCATGACTGGGCCTGCCATTACGACGACGCATTCGATGGCCAGCCCCTGGCAACGCGCCCGACAAACGGCTTGATCCAGGACATCGCCGTCACCCTGCGCAGCGACGTCGTCAGCCCGGCGCAAATCGATCGGGCGCGCAGTGGCGCCGCGGGCTGGTGTTCGGCGGAGATCCTGCGGGTCGATGCCGAGACCTTGCTGGCCCGCAACGAACCGTCTCTTGAAGAAGCAGCCGAAGCGCAACTGCTGGCCGCCCTGGGCATCGCCCGTCGTCACCAGGCCCTGGCCTGGGAACTGCGCAGCGCCACGTCCCTGGCCCGTTTGTGGCAGCGCCAAGGGCAAGCGCATGCCGCGCAGGCACTGCTCGGCCCCGTCTATCGACGTTTCACCGAAGGTTTCGAAACCCCCGACCTATTGGAAGCCGGCGCGCTGCTCCAGACGTTGACTTGACGGTTGAGGCCGTGAACGCCGGACTCCCCAAGCACCTTGCAGCACGTAACGCCGATGAAACACAGGCCACTGACCACTGCGCCGCAGTTTGTCCATGGCATAGGTGCGAGTGGTGTGGAGCAGGTAGAAGCGAACCCCTTCGGCACGCGGCTCGACCATCAGCAGCGACACGCTCGCCAGCCGCGACAGCAGCGGGGGCAATTGTCCCACACTCAGTTCAGCGCAACTGATCACGGCCAGCGCCGCCTTGAGCGTAAACGGCCCTTCGAACACCGCCAGGCGCTGGAATGCGGTTTGTTCGTCAGCGCTCAACCGCTCGAAACTCGAGTCCAGCACCGCCTCCAGGCTGCGATGCCGGGCCACCGCCGTACGCCGTCCGTGGCTCAAGAGTGATAAACCGTGATCCAGTTGTTCCAGGACCCCGGCCACCCCCAACGCATCGACCTGGGCCGCCGCCAATTCCAACGCCAGCGGCAATCCGTCCAGGCGCTGGCAGATCTGTGCAAGGGTCGGCCAGTCGCGGCCACCCGGTTTGAATCCCTGTTGTCGGGCGCCCACCCGCTCGATCAGCAACTGCACCGCCGGGCATGCCTCGATCTGGTGCTCGGGTTCCAGGGGCGACGCCACGGCCAGGCCCGGCAGTGACACAATCCTTTCGTCCGGCAAGTCCAAGGGTTCGCAACTGCTGAGCAGCAGCGACACCCCGGGCGCCGCCGCAGCCAGTGTCTGGACCAGTTCCCGACAGGCATCGAGCAGGTGCTCGCAGCCGTCGAGCACCAGCAACATCCGACAGGGTTCGAGGACGCGGCCCAAAGCCCCCTGCTCCACGCCCAGCACACCGGCCACTTGCGCCACTACTTGTGAGGGATCGCTGACGGCCGCCAGGTCAACGAACCAGGCACCGTCCTCAAAGTGCTCGAGCAGCAGCTCCGCCACCCGCACCACCACGGTGGTCTTGCCGACCCCGCCGGGGCCGGTCACTGTGGTCAGTGACTGACGGGGCACTTGCACCAGTAACCGCCCCAGGACGTGGTCGCGACCCACCACCGGGCTCAAGCGCATGGGCAGGTTGTGCCGTTCGGTTTGGGGACTGAAAGGTGACCCAACGCGCTCTTGCACCGCCAGGGGCACCGCAAGGCAATAGCCTTGCCGAGGATGATTGAGGATATAGCGAGCGCCATCGCGCCCGTCACCAAAGGCCCGCCGCAGCGCCGCGATGTGCACCCGCAGGTTGATGGCCTCCACGACGCTGTCCGGCCAGACGTGGGCGATAAGTGTCTGCTTGCTGACGTAGTGGCCGGCGTGCTCCACCAGCACCTGCAGGACATCCAGGGCACGGCCGCCCAGCGCGAGGGGCTGGCCGTCACGGGTGACCAGCCGCTGCTGCCGGCAGAAGGCAAACGGACCGAAGCCCACCGCCGGCTCGCTATCGGGTTTGACGAAACTGTTCATGGGCGATCCAGCGCCGGATAACCGGTGCGGGCGTCAGCGTGCGGATTACCGAACACGTCTGCCCTGGCTCCTGCGCATCCTTTCCAAAGGGTTCGTCGTTATCTTGGCAGGCACAGGCTTCAGGACAATGCTGGCACAGGGAGCGCCACGGACATCACGGTGCCCTGGACGGACACCGATGGCTCAACTGAACTGCTGGCGATACTGCACCGGGGTCAGACCGAGCTTCTCACTGAACAAAAATCGCATATGCCGCACACTGCCGAAGCCACTGCGAAACGCCACGGTCTTGAGCGGCAGGTCGGTGGTTTCCAGCAACTGACGCGCCCGGTCGATGCGCGCGCCTTGCAGGAACTCCATGGGCGTCATCTTCACTTCACGGGCGAAGACCCGGGCGAAATGCCGCGAACTCATGGCGGCCAACGCGGCCATGCGCTCGATGGTGAAGGGTTCTTCCAGATGTTCCATCACATGATTCTGCACCCGGGTAATGGCCGATTCCTGCGTCGACACCGCCACCACCGAGGGGCTGAACTGCGCCTGTCCGCCCTGGCGTTTCATCACCACCAGCAGCACCTTGGCCACGTCCAACGCGACTTTACGGCCGTGGTCCTGAGCGACGATGGACAGCGCCAGGTCGATCCCGGCGGTGACACCACCGGAGGTGATCAGGCGCCGGTCCTGCAGGAAGATCTTGTCGGTTTCCACCAGGGCCTTGGGGAAACGTTGGATCAGGCGTTCGGTGTAATGCCAGTGGGTGGTGACGCGATAACCGTCGAGCAAACCCGCCTCACCGAGCACAAAGGCCCCGGTGCAGATGGAGCCGTAGCGCGTAGCCCGTTGCGCCGCCGCCCGCAACCAGGTGTGCAGCCCCGGATGCTGATCGTTATAGGCCCCCGGCCCGCCCGGTACCAGCAACACGTCATAGGCCGCCCATGCCTGGTCGATATGGATATCGGCCTGCACCGCCACGCCATTGGACGCCCGCAACGCCCCGCGCTCGGTCCCCAGGGTCAGCAGTTGATAACGCAGATCCCCTGCGAGGTAACGATTGGCGATGGAAAACACCTCAAGGGGCCCGGCCATGTCGAGCAGCAAGAAATCCGGGAACAGCACCATTGCAACGGTTTTCATCGGGAAAGACGCCAAAAAATCCAGGGAAACGGCAGGCAGCAGATGATCCCATGTGGGAGCGGGCTTGCTCGCGAAAGCAGTGTGTCAGTCGATGAGAATATTGCTTGTTACGCCGCTTTCGCGAGCAAGCCCGCTCCCACAGGTTCATCGTCAGGCTAACGATCAGCATTATGTCGAAGCGAAGCATCTGCCGGTAGGGCTCTCTATTGTCCACCTAAAGCGGACAGTCTTTCGTTTTCCACCTGCTTATTGAACATCCGGATAACCATTAACCTTCTTCTGAACCCGGCGAACGGCCCAGCCGTCGCCCACAGACATCAGGAGAATTGATCATGCTGACCCTTCGCAAAGCTTCGGGCCGCGGCATTGCCCGCCACGGCTGGCTGACCTCGTTCCACACCTTCTCGTTCGCCAGCTACCGCGACCTCAACGAACAGGGCTTCTCCGACCTGCTGGTCATCAACGACGACCGGGTCGCCGCGGCCAAGGGTTTCGGCCAGCATCCGCACCGGGACATGGAGATCTTTTCCTATGTGCTCGAAGGCGCGCTGGAACACAAGGACACCCTGGGCACAGGCTCGGTCATTCGCCCGGGTGACGTGCAGTTGATGAGCGCCGGCAGCGGCGTGGCCCACAGCGAGTTCAACCATAGCGCGGACGAGTCGGTGCACTTCCTGCAGATCTGGATCGTGCCCAACGTCAGCGGCGCCACCCCGCGCTATCAACAGGAACACTTCAGCGCCGAACAAAAACGCGGTCGCCTGCAACTGATCATTTCCCCGGACGGCACCGCCGGCTCGCTGCAGGTGCGCCAGGACGCCCGGGTCTACGCTGGGCTGTTCGATGGCGAGCAAAGCGCCACCCTGACCCTGGCCCCGGATCGCTATGCCTACGTGCACGTGGCCCGAGGCGCTGTCGAGCTCAACGGCGTGCCGTTACAGGAAGGTGATGGCGTGCGAGTGCGCGAGGAGCAGGTCCTGACCTTCAGTAACGGCCAGGATGCCGAGGTGCTGGTGTTCGATCTGCGGCCGCAGGAGCTGCCACAGATGCCCTGACAGCAGTGCCTGTGACCTCCAATGAAACTGTGGGAGCGGGCTGGCTCGCGAAAGCGGTGTATCAGTCGACGACGCTGTTGGATATGCCGGCCCTTTCGCGAGCAAGCCCGCTCCCACAAGTTCTCATTCGTTTTCCCGCGCAGAAGTATTTGCGTAATCGGCGCTGTTCAATACCAGCCGTGGGTGTTCAGGTGAAAAAATCTAAAAAAAACCGGCAATCCGGCGAATTCAAGCTTCACTCTGTGAGGCGCAGCCCAGCGGTGTCGAGGAAAACGTTTACCCACTCGCGCGCCTGTTGCGCATGAACCCTGATCCTCTATAAAGTTCCGCTGGCAATCGGGCTTTTTGACGAACTGTTACCAGGTCGTGCCGTTGGATTGTTGACTCAATGTTACAAGCCGAGCAAAATGATTTCACTTTGCCACTCCACCCCTTAGCTTCAGCTTTATTTCATGGAAGAAAGCATGAAAACGGTTATATCGATCGCCGTATTTTTCGTAGCGTGCAGCGCCACAGCGGACGTTCAGAAAATCAAATACAACTACGACGATTCGGATGCCGAATATTCCATCGTCTCGTTTGATGAAAGCGGCCCTGCCATTCATGCCACTGTACGAAGAGCGGGGGCCTATTTCACCAGCTATACGAAATTGGAGCTCGACTGCGCCAACCACAATGTCCGTCACACGGGCATGTACAACAGCGTTGAGGCCCTGGAAAACGTTCAGTTTGACGAAATGCAGGGACGAATCGTCGAGGGCACGGTGGCCGATGAAGTAGGGAAAGTGCTCTGCAACGGCTCCACCTTGACCGCCTCGCAGTCCGATGAACTGCCTGCCGAAGTACAACCAGACGACAAGAGCTGATCCCGACATCGCTAGTCTGCGGCGTCGTCTTTCGCCCCCGTGCGAAAACCACTACTAGAGCAAAACGCTCTGACATGGATGTCTTCGTATTTGATGGCGAGGCCTTGCAACCACTCGCCAGCAACTACTGCAAGACCCTTTTATTTCTGCACAGACGGAAAAAAGGCAACCTGACCCGATAACCTGAAGCGCCTGCCTACTTTTGGCGGGTGGGGAAGATTCATGCACGCAAAAAAGATATTCGAACTGCTGATGTCGCTGTTGGCCTACGCTGTTGTCTCACTGCTTTGGTTCGCGTATGCCGTTCCAGACATGATCGAGCAAGACTCAGACCTCCTATTGATCATGGCTGCGACTGGGTCGATCATTTGGATGTGTGCCACAGGTTGTATTGTTCTGTACATGATCCAGAAGGTCCGAGCGACCTGATCGAGAGATCGAGCCGCTCGCCGCACGGAAAAACGCGTAACCTCCAGGCCTCACCGCAGCGCGTGTTTTCGCTCAAGCTTGGAACGATAACTGCCCGGTGGAACGCCGAAAAATTCCCGGAAACGCCGCTGGAAGTGCGGGGAGCTGACGAAGCCTGTCGCCACGGCGATTTCGGTCACGGATCGATTGGTTTGCTGGATGAGCTGGCGGGCACGCGTCAAGCGCAACTCCAGGTAGTAGCGGGTGGGGGTCGCACCGAGAAAGCTGCAGAACCGCCGCTCCAACTGCCGCTTGGAAATCTTCACGCACGCCGCCAGCTCATCGATGGTCAACGGCTCTTCTACGTTTTGCCACATCAGCTCCAACGCCAGCTTGAGGCTTTCCGGCAACGTCGGGTCGGTCTCGACGAAAACCGGCGGCAAATCCGAAGCATCATCGCCTGACTCGTCACAGCGAAGAATTTCCTCGATGGCGCCCACCAGTGCCGCCCCGCCCGTCTGGCGAATCAACTGGAGCATCATGCGCAGCGAGCTATTGGCGCCCGCGCAACTGACTCGCTCCCGGTCAACCACATAGGCCCGGCTGGACACTTTCACGTGGGGAAACACCTCCACCATCATGGCGCGGCTTTCCGGGTGGACAGCGCATTCGAAACCGTCCAGCAGATTGGCATCGGCCACAAAGAAGGCGCCGTTCCACAGCCCTCCCAGGATCGCCCCGCACGCCGCATTGGCGCGTAGCTTGCGCCGCAGCAAGGGGTGGCCTTGCAACTTCACGCGAAAGCCCCCGGCGACAATCAGCACGTCCTGGTTTTCCGGCATCTGCGCCAGTTCGATGTCCGTCGAGATGACAATGCCCAGGTCGCTCGTCACCTGCCCTCCTGAAACCCCCACCGTCAGCACTTCATAGAGGGGCATGTCGCTCATCAGGTTGGCCGTCACCAGCGCGTCCACCGCACCGGTGAAAGACATCATCGAGAAGTTGTCCATCAATACAAACGCAACGCGGATCGGCGCCTGACTGGCGGGTGCCGATCCGAGTGGCCGATAAGCCATGTTCTTGTTTTTGAGTACGCTCTCGAATGCGCTTGGCATAGGGCCTCGTTAATACATCAAAGACGATGAGGATTGGCTGTACGTAGGTGCCTTGAGCCGCAGGGCGAAGGCGCAGGGCAAACCACGCTATCTTCCAGGCTAATCAAGCCGGCTGCAGTCGCGCCTGCGCCGTCTACCGATCGGTCCGCGCCATGATGGAAAGCCTCAAGTGCCTACGACTTTGGTCGATACACTGACAGTAGGCATGGGCGCTTTTCCCTTCCAGAGACTCGCAACGCCAACCACTGCTGTTTCCGCCGTTCCAACACTTAAAATATTCCGCGGGAGAAGTCATGAATATCAAACAGAAGCTGACATGGGCGTTCGCGGCCATTGCCTGCCTCCCGGTTATCCTGGTGGCGGTGCTTGTCGTGCTGAACCTGCGCGACGCCGCAAAAGCCAACTTCCTGGACAGCAGCGGCCGTGAAATCCGTCAGATCGACAACGGCATGAAGCAGTTCTTCGATGGCATCAGCCAGAACGTCGAACTCTTCGCCAGGGATCCGCGGGTCATCGCCGCCAAGGGCTTGAAAAACTATTCCAGCGCCGACGCCGCACAAGCCCCCTTCCCTGAGATCAATCAACAGCTTCTGGAAATCTTCGAAAGATTCGCCAAGAGCCATCCGACCACCGCCTATCTTTCCGTGGGCATGGATGACGGCGGCTACGCGAGCTGGCCGGACGATCCCAAAATGGCCAAGTACGATCCGCGCGTGCGCCCATGGTACAAGGCCGCCATGGCCGCACCGGGCACGACTGTGCGCACAGACGCCTATTACTGGGCGCCGGATGATGTGTCGCTGATCGGCACCGTACAAACTGTCGCTGACGCCAGCGGCAAATTGGTAGGTGTTGTTTGCCTGGACGTGTCGCTCAAACAGCTCACCGAACTGGTCAAGAACATCAAGCTGGGCGAAAGCGGCTACCTGATGCTGGTCGAAGCCAACGGCAACGTCCTGGTGGACGCCGCCGATGCCAAGCACAACTTCAAGCCGCTGGCCGACCTGGGCCCCAACTATGCCGCGCTGGCCAAAAGTAGCGATGGCGTGACCCAGATCGAAATCGACGGCGTGCCCTACATGGCCAACGTGGTCAGCTCCAAAGGGTTGGGCTGGCGCTTCATCGGCCTGATCAAACGCGATGAAGTGATGGCCGAGGCTTCGAGCCTGACTTGGCTGATCGCCGCCATTGCTGCCGTGCTGGCCGTGGTGTTCGCTGTGGTGGGTGCCAGTTTCGCCAGCGTCATCGTGCGGCCGATTCGCGGTGTTGCCAACGGCCTGCAGGAAATCGCCGAAGGTGAAGGTGACCTCACCCGCAAACTTTCCGTGCAAGGCAAGGACGAAACGGCCACCTTGGCCGGCTGGTTCAACCAGTTCCTGGGCATGATCGCGCAACTGATGCAGCGCATCGGCAGCGCCTCTTCCGACCTGCAAACTGCCGCAGCCGATACCAGCCACGTGGCCCAGAACATGAACGACGCTGCCGGGCGCCAGCGCCAGGCCGTGGAACTGGTGAGCACCGCCTTCAATGAAATGGTCGCCACCGCCAACGAAGTGGCCCGCTCTTGCAGCCAGGCCGCCTCCAGTGCGGACGAAGGCTATCGCGATGTACACGATGGCCAGCATCACATCGGCGAAGCCACCGGCAGCGTGATGAAACTGAGCGACGACCTGCAAAAGTCGACCCAGACCATGCAGGCCTTGGAGCAGGACAGCAAGAACATCAACACCATCCTCGACACCATTCGCTCGATCGCCGAGCAGACCAACCTGTTGGCCCTCAACGCCGCCATCGAAGCCGCGCGGGCCGGCGATCAAGGTCGCGGGTTCGCCGTGGTAGCCGATGAGGTTCGAGCGCTGGCCCGGCGTACCGCCGATTCCACCGGCGAGATCGACAGCCTGCTGGGCAACCTTGCTCGGCGCACCCAGGAAGTCACCCAGCAGATGCAAAGCAGCCTGCAGGTGTCGCAAACCAGCGTGGAGCGCATCCAACAGGCCCGCGATAGCTTCGACAAGATCCGCAACTCGGTGGACTCGATTCGCGACCAGAACACCCAGATCGCCACAGCGGCAGAGGAGCAGCACCAGGTAGCCGAAGACATCAACCGGCACATCGCGCAGATCCATGCCGATGCCCAGTTGGTCGAGGAATTCGCCCACTCGGCGCAGACCGGTTCGGGGCGTCTGACGGATATTTCCGGGCAGCTCAAGGGCTTGGTGGGACGCTTCAAGTTCTAAACCGGGCTTACGTCCACTGAAGATCAAATGTGGGAGCGAGCTTGCTCGCGAATGCGTTGTCACAGCCAATGAATATGCTGGATGTGCCGGCCTCTTCGCGAGCAAGCTCGCTCCCACAGGAATATGCGTTCGATGGAAAACAGGCCGCTTTGGCCAGGAACCAGTAGCCAGATCGCTGGGTATCTGCCAGACCACTACCCTTTCGCTTTGATTGCGTACATGCCACCTGCAATCACCAGACACGCCCCCACCACCGTCCATGTGTCTGGTAGCTCGCGTTTCTCCCGGTTCATGGCGCTCCCAGTCAACTCTGGCCGTTGCGCTCAAGCATCACCCACCACCGGGACTTAAAGTCGAAGTGCCAGGGGACATTCCCCCGCTCACAATTCCAAGAATAGAGCCACTTCAATGAGCCTGACCAAATCCCTGCCAGCGTGCCTGGCACTCAGCTTCGCGTCATTTGCCGCCCATGCAACACCAAGTCCGAGGACGAAGTGCTGCGCACCTCGGTGTTCTGGGACGTGGGCAGCGTCTATTCCGACAAGTGCTACCTGAGCACCACCCAGGGATGCGACGGGGTCGACCTCGGCCAGATCAATAAATCTCAAAAACAGAGGATAACGGCCGATACCCAGGATAAGACCCCGCGACTGGGGCGCAGGACAGAACGGTAGGTCAGTCATGACAGAGATTTATTTGCTGATAGCGCACGGCACGGACCAGGGCGAAGCTTACGTCCTGGGCTGGTTCGACGACCGGAGCAAAGCCCGGGAAGTGGCCGAGCAGAAAGAATGGGAAGCGTACCGCGCCAGCCTGAAGGAGAAACATCCATGGTCCAGCCACAAACCGTTGGCACCGGACCAGACGGACTATCGCCGCTACTGGATCAAGACCATTTCAAAGTTCGAGCATGTGCCGGTGCCAAGGTCCTTTGCGGTTCATTGATCACCACGCATGAATATTCAACGAAACGCGCGTTATCGGTAGCGGTCTAGACGATTAAGCCCATCCGATGAGAGCGTTTTTATGTTGAAATTCCTTGGCGGTACCGTAGGTATCATTTTCCTGATTGGCCTGATCGTGGTGATTGCGCTGTTCAAGTTCATTTTTTGAGCGTGGCGGCGGCGATCATTGGCTTGGTGTTCCACCTCCCTGGAGAGCAGATCGCAATAACATGACAATCACAGGGACGGATAAGGCTGACTGGGAGCCGCTGCAGCTTGAATGGCATCAAGGTTTCGCCTTCGTCGACGGCATGCTGCTGGGCGACGGGCAAGTGCCTGATGTGTACATCATGCTCAACCCCGAAGGTGCACCACCCGGCGAGTTGGCTCAATCTGCCAGCGCTGGGCACTATCCGCCCTCGCCCTTGCTTGCCGATCAGCCGGTTTGGCGACATCGACGCAACCCTTGGGTCTTGCGCGACGCCCTGCGCGATTACTACCTGCTTCCGGCCTACCGGGAACGCCATGGCTACCACGCGCTGCAGGCCCTGCCGTTTCGTTTCGATAACGGCCTGGAAAGCCTCGGCCACCAGTACTGGCGTGACGCAACCGGCGCCTATTGGTTCGGCGACTACGCGATCAGCCAGATCCCCGAGGCACGGCACGACAGCCTGGCCCTGTTGCCAGCGTCACCAGCCTCGGTGACTTCAGCGTCCGCCCTGTTCAGCGACGGGGTGAATATCTTTTTGCAGGGGCATTTTATCGCCAGCGCCACGGTGCGGGTGCGGTATTGCAACCACCCGTCCTATCGAGTGATCGACGGTCAGGTCTACAAGGGCTTCAAGCCCCTGCACCAGAAGGACGGCACGCCGCTGCCGATCGCAAACCCGTACGACTTCCAGATGCTCGCCCATCGCTGGGGCACCGATGGGCAGTCGATCATCGTGCAAGCGCAGCAAGGTTCGAGCATTTCCTATGAATACTTCTACCGCATCGACAGTGCCGACCTGGCGACCTTCACCGTGCTTAACGAACGCTACGCCAAAGACCGACACCGCGCCTATTACCTGACTGGCAAGAGCATTCGCTACGTTGGCGATTTCCACCTGCTCAAATGCTCGCAGCCAGTGTTTGATGAGTGCGGCCGCGTGGTCAGCGCCAGCGAATACGAGGATGACTATTTTGCCGTGGACGACACGTTCGTCTACGTCGCCGGGACCCGCTTGCGTGAAGCCCATGGCCCGAGCTTTCGCCACTTGGGGTTCGACTATTACCGCGATCACCGGCACGTCTACAGGCGCCAGAAACGCCTTGATGTCGACGTAGAAAGCTTCGTAGTGACCCAGCTCTATCGCAATGACCAGGATTACTCGCCCGTGCTGGTCGGTGACAAGCACGGCCCGCTGGGCTCTGGCGGCATCATCGATGCGGCCTTGCAAGAAGCGTGGGCTCCTTACTTCGAAGCCCATCCGCAGTTGAAGGACTATTGGTGGCACCGTCTACAGCCCTTGCCTGAAGAATCGCAAACGTCTGCAGAAACACTGCCCTTACGTGCCATCGGTCTCGGTTTCGAGCTGGGCCGCCAGGTGTATTTCCATGGACGCGTGATCAACGGGCTGGACGCGGCGACTTTCAAACTGCTGGACACGCATCTGTGCGGCGACGCCCAGGGTTTGTATCTGATCCCGTTTCATAACGCCGAAACCGAGGTACCCGAACGATTTTCCCAGGAACCCGCGGAGCATTTCCGCTCACTGGGTGCGCCCTACCTGACTGACGGTAAGACCGTGTTCTGTCACCGGATTTTTTACCACCTCCCGGAGCCGATTCGTAAGGCGCAAGCGGCCACGTTCGAGTCCTGCGGGCATGGTTGGGCCAAGGATCGGGATGCGGTGTATTACTACGGCGAGGCGAAAAAGCGGCTACATCCCTCGGATACCCGCATTCTCGGCACCTATGCCATCAGCCCTACCCTGATTCTCTCGGAAGGCAAGCCGCTGGAGGTGGCGTTCGATCCTGAGGAGGTCCGCGTGCCCCATCCCGATTTCCTGCAACTGGGCACGCGCAAGTTGTTCTGCCACCGACGACCGGTGAGCGCCAAGCGGATCGACCTGGCTACCCTCCAATTCCTGAACGACCGCTACGCCCGAGACCAACATCGCATCTATCACTACGACGGCTATGCAACCCTGACCGAGGTCGACGAAGCGCATTATCGGGAATCCCTCGGCCAGCCGGCGGCGAACGCCTAGAACTGCGTCACGACCGTAACGCCTGCCGTGTCAAACCGATCCATGTTCATGAGCGCATCAATGGATTGTTCCAGGCTGATGGTCTTGCCGACCAGTTTTTCAGGCGCCAGCTTGCCGGACGTGATCATCTCCATCATCGCGCCGTAACGGTGAGCCTGCATGCCATGGCTGCCACAGATCTCCAGCTCGTAGGCAATGACTTTGCTCATCGGAATCGCCGGCGTGCTCTGGTCCGCCAGCATCAACCCGACCTGGACATGCCTGCCACGCCGTCTCAGATTATTGATGGAGTTGAAGCAGGTCGTTGGATGACCCAGGGCATCCAGCGAAACGTGAGCGCCACCCTTCGTCATCTCGAGCACCGCCTCGGTCACATCCGGCACCCGGCTTGCGTTGACCGTCGCAACGGCGCCGAGCGACTGGGCAAGCTTGAGCTTATCGTCGCAGATATCGATGGCGATGACGTTCGCCCCGATAGCGTGGGCGATCATCACCGCGGACAGCCCCACACCGCCACAACCATGAACCGCCACCCACTGGCCCGCCGTAATCTTGCCTTGATCGACAACCGCGCGGAACGAGGTGACGAAGCGACAGCCCAGGCTCGCCGCCGTGGCGAAATCCATGTTTTCAGGCAGCGCGACCAGGTTCAAATCCGCCTTGTGGATCCCCACATACTCGGCGAAAGAGCCCCAATGGGTGAAGCCCGGCTGAAACTGGCTGTGGCACACCTGCTGGTTGCCGCTATTGCATTCCGGGCACGCCCCACAGCCACCGACAAAAGGGACGGTAATGCGATCGCCCACCTTCCATCTTGTGACATCTTTACCGACCTCAGCCACGATCCCTGCCAATTCGTGACCGGGCACATGGGGCAGCTGAATATCAGGATCATGACCTTTCCAGCCATGCCAGTCGCTTCGGCAGACGCCCGTGCCAAGGACCTGAACCACCACACCGTGACGCTCGGGGGTCGGGTCTTCGACGGTCATCAAACGTGGGGGTTGGGAAAAGGCTTCGTAAACTACGGCTTTCATGAGGATCCCTCTACTTTGGAAAAGCGCTATGCCTGAATCCGATAAGCGGCTTGGGCTCAATCTACTATCAGATAGATTGATCACGCAGCACTGATCCGCCCCCCTGCCTGACGCTCCCATGAAAAACCCAATCTTTTTCAGATTGAGCTGGGCCATTCCGGCATTCGCTAACGGGCCAAAACATCATGGCTCTATGCCACTTATTTCAGCGCCCACGCTTTCAATCGGGCGGTGTATTCACTACATTGAGCATAACCCTGCTCTGTCGACACGGACTGTCATGACTACCTTATCCCCGATCAGCCCTGCCATTCCCATCCAGATCCCGACTCGCTCTGCCGTCGCGGCATCGCCTGCAACAGTGATAGAGAGTGCTGATGCCCTCCCGGCTCGACCATCGGCAACGGTCAGCCTGGGCAACCCCGTGGCCGATGTCGAATCACAGACCTATTCCCGACTCGGGCAACTGCCCGGCCAGGAGATTGTTCGTGTCTGGGAAAAGACCAGTCAGGATGCCGTCACTCGCGTCATGGGGACCAACCCCAGATCGCTGTCGATAGCCAACCGTTTCCACGGCCTGGGCGCAGCCTTGGTGGAGCAGTTCGCCAAGAGTGGTTCGAGCATTTCCCAGTCAGTGCTCCATACCACCACGGACAGGGCTCACAACGCCGCCGAGATAAAATCCGAACAGGCGCTGCTGCACAATAAAGCCGACAACCTGATCACCCTCAGCATCAAGACCGCCAGTGGCAAGACGGTTACCTTCAGCCTGACCAGCCAGGACAATGGACTTGGCGTTCAGGCTACGGTGGACGGGGGCCCGCTGAGCGAGGACGAACTCAAGGCGATTGGTGTGCTTGGCAGTGCCTTCCAGGCCGCTGTCGACGGGTTGACCGCCGAGCCTCCCAAGCTCGACCTGGGCAAGCTGACGCAGTTCGACTCCAGCGTATTGGCATCCATTGATCTGAACGCCAAGCTCAAGGGCGTGGACGGTGAGGACCTGATCCTTGCCTACCGCGCCGACAGCCAGAGGCGCACCACGCAAATGAGTGGTCCGGATGGCGAATTGAACCTGAGCGTGGATCTGAAGAACAGCGCAATCCTGGGCGATGCCAAGCAACAGGCCAACGCACTGAACAGCTACCTCGCCCAGTTTGAGCGAGTGCAGGAGCGTGGCAGCGCCAAGGCTGCCCTGATGGAGATGTTCAAGGACGCCTTCAGCGCCATGAACAGCCACTATCCACAGGGCGTTGCCCCGTCACAGTCACTGACCCGTAACGCGACGGACAAAGGCCTGCTGACTGGGCTGGCAGACTTCGAGGCGTCCATCAAACAAACCAACAACGCGTCCAACCCGATGCGCCCGTCAGAAGTCGATAGCTTTGCTTATACCCTGTCGCAGAAAACTGTCGTTGCAGGTTCCATAATGAGCAATCGCAGCGTCGATCAAGTCCAGCAATCGAGTTTATCGGCCAGCTATCACAAGAGCCTGAAGGGCGGGAAAGCACCTGCGATAGGCAAAACGACCGACTCGCAGAACTATCTCTACGTACAAGTGCATGACGAGGCCCGCAGTTCGGCCAGCCTCGCCTACAAGGACGGCCGACTGAGCAAAGCCTCCGTCACGCAAAGCGCCAGCCAGGACACACGGACACAGAAGTACGTCATGGGCAAAATGATTGAAGAGACGGTGGTGCCGAAGCAAGCTTCAGCCAGCCGCAGTCACTTGGTATTGCTGGAATACGCCGCCAAGCAAAGCAAGAAGTCCCAGGATGCGCAGGATCAATCCCTATTGAAGGAAGCGCTCGCTACCCTGCACAACTCGGTGCTGCTGCAGGAAAACCCTTCGGCACTGGTGCGTTGAAAGCAAAAGACAGTCGACTCGGCCTTCAAGATAAAAGTGGATAGCGCCTTCTACGCCAAGGCGTATCTGAGGGGGCCAACGCCGTCCTGCCTAGCGGCTTCAACTCGCCTCGGCATGCCTGGGTAAAGCGATGGAAATCAAGGCGGCCAGCAACACGAATGCGCTTGATAGCCAAAGGCATGCGCCCAATCCAAACACCTGGTAAATCCAGCCAGAGAGCACGGTGCCGATCAAGCGCCCCATGGCGTTCGACATGTAATAAAACCCCACATCCAGCGACACGCCGTCTTCCTTGGCGTAGGACACGATCAGGTAGCTGTGCAGCGACGAATTCACGGCGAACAAAGCACCAAAAACCATCAGTCCACCCAACAGCACCATTTGTGGCGACAGCCCGGTGTCCAGACCGAGCGCAATGGCCGCAGGCAGACCCGCCAGTGCAAGTGCCCACAGAAACGCCGCACGACCATCCGGCACGTGACCTCGTTTCTTTCCAGTGATGTTGGGCGCAAAGGACTGGACGATGCCGTAGCCAATCACCCAGGCCGCCAGGAAGCCGCCAACCTTCCAGAAATCCCAGCCGAACACGCTGCTCAGGTACACCGGCAAGGCCACCACGAACCAGACATCACGGGCGCCGAACAGGAACATCCGCGCCGCCGAAAGGATGTTGATCGCCCGGCTCTTGGACAGGATGTCACGAAACCTGGGCTTGGCTTTGGCCTTGCCCAGGTCCTTCTTCAACAGGATCAAGCTACTGATCCAAATCAGCGTCAGGCCACCTGCCATGGCCAGCAACGCGCCTTTGAAACCGAGCAATGCCAGCAAAGCTCCGCCAAGAAAGAAGCCGACACCTTTGAGCGCGTTCTTTGAGCCAGTGAGGATTGCCACCCATTGGTAGAGTTTGCCCTGTTGCCCATCGGGGACCAGAAGTTTGATGGAGCTTTTGGCGCTCATCTTGTTCAGGTCTTTGGCGATCCCGGACAACGCCTGAGCCCCCATCACCCAAGGGATGGTCAGCCAAGCGACCGGCACTGTCAGCATCAACAGCGCCGCCACCTGGAGGCCCAGCCCGATGTTCATGGTTCGGTTCAGGCCCAGCCGGGCGCCGAGGTAACCACCCACCAGGTTGGTGATCACGCCAAAGAGTTCGTAGAACAGAAACAACGCCGCGATTTGCAGCGGGCTGTAGCCCAACGCGTGAAAGTGCAGCACCACCAACATGCGCAAAGCGCCGTCGGTGAGGGTGAAGGCCCAGTAGTTACCCGTCACGAGCAGGTACTGCCGCACTGACGGCGCAAGGGCTGACAACGCTTTCATGGCCGCTCCTCAGACTGCCAGACCGACCATTCTGGCCAGTTCGACCGTGCGGTTGGCATAGCCCCACTCGTTGTCATACCAGGCGTAAAGTTTGACCTGGGTGCCGTTGATGACCATGGTCGACAGCGCATCGATGATCGATGAACGCGGGTCGGTACGGTAGTCGATGGACACCAGCGGGCGCTCCTCAAAACCGAGGATGTCTTTGAGCTCATTCTCGGCAGCGTCCTTGAGCAACTGATTGACCTCTTCGACGGTGGTGGCCCGTTCGACTTCAAAGACACAATCAGTCAGCGACGCATTGGCCAGCGGCACACGTACGGCGTGACCATTGAGGCGCCCACGCAGCTCCGGGAAGATTTCGGCAATGGCGGTGGCCGAGCCGGTACTGGTTGGAATCAGACTCATGCCGCTGGCACGCGCACGACGCAGATCCTTGTGTGGCTGATCGAGAATGCTCTGGGTGTTGGTCAGGTCGTGAATGGTGGTGATCGAACCGTGGCGAATGCCCAGCTTTTCATGGATGACTTTCACGACGGGGGCCAGGCAATTAGTGGTGCACGAGGCAGCGGTGACGATACGGTGCTGCGCCGGGTCGAACAGGTGCTGGTTGACGCCCATGACGACGTTCAACGCACCTTTTTCCTTCACCGGAGCGCACACCACCACACGCTTGACCCCCTGGTCCAGGTAAGCCTGCAGCACTGCGACGGTTTTCATCTTGCCGCTGGCTTCAATCACCAGATCGCAGCCCGACCAATCTGTGTCGACGATCGCCTTGTTGGCCGTGACTTTGATCCGCTTATTGTCGATGACGACGCTGTCGCCTTCGGCGCGGGCTTCGTTGTTCCAACGGCCATGCACCGAGTCGAAGTTGATCAGGTGAGCATGAGTGGCCGCGTCACCCGCTGGATCGTTGATCTGCACGAATTCGAACTCAGGCCAACTCCAGGCAGCCCGCAGAGCGAGGCGACCGATACGACCAAAACCATTGATGCCAACTTTGATAGTCATGTTGTTGTGCTCTGTATCTGTTGTGAGTGGGCGTTCGACTGGGTGTCGAACGGGCCGATGTATGCGATATGGGGTCAGATAGAACGCTGATTGACACGTTTCATGAGTTCTTGCGCCGATTCCTTGCGCTCGGAATAACGATCAACCAGATAGTCCTGACGGTCGCGAAGCAGCAGCGTGAACTTCACCAACTCCTCCATCACATCCACGACACGGTCGTAGAACGGCGAAGGTTTCATCCGACCGTTATCGTCGAACTCCATGTAGGCCTTCGGCACGGAAGACTGGTTGGGAATGGTGAACATGCGCATCCAACGTCCCAGTACCCGCAGTTGGTTGACCACGTTGAACGACTGCGAACCGCCGCACACCTGCATGACGGCAAGGGTCTTGCCCTGGGTCGGACGTACCGCGCCCATTGCAAGTGGCACCCAATCAATCTGCGCTTTGAACACTGCGCTCATGTTTCCGTGGCGCTCCGGAGAGCACCAGACCTGTCCCTCGGACCACAACACCAAGTCGCGCAGTTCTTTCACACGCGGATGATCGTCGGGCGCGTCATCGGGCAGTGGCAAACCTGACGGATTGAAAATCTGCGTCTCAGCGCCGAGGTGCTCCAGCAACCGAGCAGCCTCCTCCACCAGCAGACGACTGAAGGAACGCTCACGGGTGGATCCGTACAGCAGCAAAATGCGCGGCTTGTGGATGGAGGTCTCTTCGATACCGAGTTTGTCCGCCGAGGGGAGATCAACCAGCTCAGTATCGAGCTGGGGAATAGGGTCATCAAACATCGTCTTTGTCCTGCGCAATTATTCCGAAGGCGTCGTCGAAGGCGTAATCAGGCGGTCTGGCTTTCGCAGCAAACGGCTGCACGCACAGGGCGATCACCCATTCCATCCAGGCGTTTGGCATCAGGGCTTAACCAGTGCTTGTTGCTTTCCAGCGTCGTGGTCAGCACGTGATGAACCCAATCGGGGAGATTCGGGTGCAGTCGGTAATACACCCATTGGCCTTGCCGACGGTCCGACAACAGGCCGCAAGTACGCAACTGCGCCAGGTGCCTGGAGACCTTTGGCTGACTCTGGTTCAACGCGCAGGTCAGCTCGCAAACACAAAGCTCTCCTTCACGAGTGATGAGCAGCATGGTGCGCACGCGAGTGTCATCAGCCAGGCATTTGAAAACAGTGGTCGGTGTCAGATGGTCAGCCATATCGATTCTCAGCGAACAGGACACGGGCTTTGCTGGTCATTGTGAAGCCTCGATTCATATACGGTTTTTCGAATATATGGCTTTTCGAATAATAGATAAACCGCTCCCATCGGAAAACTCGAAAGTTGCCTGCTAAACAGGCACAGCGCGAACAAATCGCATCAAGCTGGGCATGATGTAGGCCGCATCCTGGCCGACACCTCTACCTCATCACGAAGCGGGTAATATCAGGTTCCGCCGGGAAGCGCATGCCTGGCAATGACGAGCAATGAGACGGTCTCCAGGCAGTGCACTTTCTGGAAGGCCTACAGCCTAGGGAGCAAGATGTCCGTACCCGGCTGCACGGGTGAAGTCGGCCAGATGCCAAATATCACCGTTCGCCCCCCAAGTACCATCGACCACATCCTGGATCTGTATTGAGGTCAGCAACTGGCGCTGATCCTCCGTTGTCAGGCTCGATTGTATTGCGCAATGCAATTCACGCACGTAGCGCTGGCGCATCGGCGCATCAAGAACGCCGGCAGGCACCTTGACGATGACAATGCATGGAACGGCCCTGGCATGAGGAGCAACGCCTCCGCACAGCCATTCATCGGCCTGAATTTCCTCAATGAGCACCCAGCACAAAGCACGCTGCTGAGGGGCATCGCCCATGTGCTCATTAAGCATTGCCACGTTGCTCACGCCTCGAAGCAGCTGTTGGCGCTGTGGCTGATTGAAAGCCCCCGTAGGCACCTTGATCAAGATGTTTGGCATGGTGAAACCTCACTGTTAACTGGAAGCGCCATTGGGCCAGTTATCTCTCCACGCCATAAGTGACCGATTCGTCTTCTTTCGGGCATAATCGGACAATGTACGATTTCACTGTTCTAGTCTTTCCCGAGTCGTTCGCCTCAAGCGTCGCGGCCACCCTGGACATCCTCGGCACCGCCGCGACACTTGCGCAGCGCCAAGGCCTTGCCGTGCCACGCTGGCGAGTTTGCGGGCCGCAGCCAGGGCTGATTACGCTAGGGCAAGGCATGCAACTGTTGGTCGACGAACTGACGACAGACGTCGAGGACAACTCCTGCTGGGTCATTCCGGGCCTTGGCATCAGCGACCTCGACGCGCTGCTGCAGCGTCTTGAGCAAGACTGGGTACTGCAGACACTGCCAGCGCTGAGGGCACATGTGAATGAAGGCAAGGAGATTGCCGCCTCGTGCTCGGCTGTCTTTCTCCTGCATGCCGCAGGATTGCTGGACGGTCGAAAGGTAACGACCTCCTGGTGGCTCGCCCCTTGGCTGTCGAGCATTGCGCCTGACTGCATTGTCGACCCCAACGTCATGGTGCTTTGCGACCCACCCTTGACGACCGCTGGCGCAGCCTTCGCGCAAACCGACCTGATGCTGCACCTGCTGCGCAGACGCCTGTCGCCGACGCTCGCCGACTATGTGGGCAAGGCTCTTCTACTCGACGGCCGACAGTTGCAATCCCCATTCATCAACCCAGCGATCATGGCCCGGGGCAATACACTGGTCGCCAACCTCACCGCTTACATAGAAGCCTGCCTGCCCCACCCTCCCAGCGTTCCGAGCCTTGCAGCGTACGTCGGCATGTCTGAGCGAACGCTGTCCCGGCACCTTCGAAAAGCAACCGGCCTTTCAACCCAATATTTGATCCAGCGTGTGCAGCTGAACAGGGCCCGCGTGCTACTGGAAACCAGCAGACACTCCGTTGAATCTATCGCCGAGCAGGTGGGATACCAGGATGCCACGGCCCTACGGCGACTTATGCGCCGCCTGTTGAACGCATCCCCAAGACAACTGCGCCAGTAGCTCAAATGAGTATCGCACGAAGCGCATCTACCTCCGCGAGCCTCTGACCAACGTGCTGGAGCTGGACTTTCCTGCTTCCACACCGCAACCGCCAGCCTGCGCGCCGCTGAAGAGCGAGAGCAACCGCACAGTCTGATGACGAGCCCTAGTCCAAACTGATCTCAATGTCTTTTGGGAATACGAGCTTTCCATACCAGCCGTGCCCGGCCGTAAGAATGGCCGTTTTTATTGGCGCTCGCTGCAATCGAATGCCTACAAGTGCTTACCAAGAGCCAATTACTGGCGCTGGTAGGCGAACATGTGCTGTACGTAATCAGCTTTCCCGAGAGGTACGCCGTTATGACGAAGGATGTTGTACGCCGTGACTAGATGAAAATAGAACTGTGGCGTGACCCAGTTCACCGCGTATTCACTGCCGGTCATATCGAACGTTATGCCATTTGGTAGCGCGATAGCGATTTGTCGCTCTGCACCTTCATCCACCTGGGCACGGTCCACCGAAGCAAGAACCGCCAGAGTACGCTCGATCAGTGCCTTCGCTGCAGCCAAGTTTTCGGGGGGAGCGAGCGATTGCAACGGCTGCTGTGTAAGCCGCTGGACCGCCTCCTGCGCCTGAGTACAAGCATACTGAACTTGTCGGGCTAGATTGTGCATATCCGGTGCAAGCCGAGCTTCAAGCAGAATCTGCGAGTCATAGCCGCGTTCACGAGCGCAAGTCTCGCCCTTAGACAAAAGAGACGATAGAGATCGCAGCATCTGTGCGAAACAGGGGATGGTAACTGAGTAGACCGACATATCTTTTCCCTAAGTAGTCATTCAAAGCGGGCACAAGCGACCAGCCTTTCTTCCGTCCAGCGGGCTGAATGCTAGCAGATTGCTGCACTTCATCCGCCAACAGCAGCGTCTTCTTCCCCGACACCACCCGAATGCACTCTCCTCCGTGCCCAACGGCGACCAGCGGAAAGGTTCGCGAGCCCTACCCGATGACGTGGGAAGAGCAATCGATCCTCTTCGGGGAATTGCCGGCGCACCTGCAGACAATGGACTTGTTCAAGGTGAACACAGGTTGCCGCGAGCAAGAAGTCTGCAAGTTGAGATGGGATTGGGAGATTCCGGTGCCGGGACTTGGCACCAGCGTGTTCCTGATTCCGTCAGACTTCGGCGGCAGGAACGAGCGGTCGGGTGTGAAAAACGGTGATGAGAGATTGGTCGTGCTTTGAAGAGGAAGCAGGCGTGAAAAATCTAGGAGTCACACAAAAATCACGCACATGAAAAAGGCCAATGCTGTGAACATTGGCCTAAGTCATTGAAAAATATGGTCGGGACGGAGTGATTCGAACACTCGACCCCTAGCACCCCATGCTAGTGCGCTACCGGACTGCGCTACGCCCCGACTAGGCGTGAATCTTGTTCCGCTTCTCAACGGAACGCTCAGGAATATATCGCAAGCTTTTGAAAACTGGAAGTATTTAAAAGCAGAAATTTATTTCTTGAGCACCACCAGTACATCTTCGAGCTCGGCGATCATCTGGCGGATCATCTGTTTGTACTGGGTTGTATCGTCTTTGGCCTCATCACCGGAGAGGCGCAAGCGCGCTCCGCCGATGGTGAACCCCTGATCGTACAGCAGCGCGCGGATCTGCCGGATCATCAGCACGTCTTGTCGCTGATAATACCGACGGTTTCCGCGGCGCTTGACCGGGTTGAGTTGAGGAAACTCCTGCTCCCAATAGCGCAGCACGTGTGGTTTTACCGCACACAGCTCGCTGACTTCACCAATGGTGAAGTAGCGTTTGCCCGGGATGACGGGTAGTTCGTCGTTATGACTTGGTTCCAGCATAAGCCTCAACTCGGGCCTTCAACTTCTGCCCTGGACGAAAGGTGACCACACGGCGAGCCGTGATCGGGATTTCTTCTCCCGTTTTCGGATTGCGGCCAGGCCGCTGGCGTTTGTCCCGCAGGTCGAAATTGCCGAAACCGGACAATTTGACCTGTTCGTTGTCTTCCAGAGCGTGCCTGATTTCTTCGAAAAACAGTTCGACCAATTCTTTGGCCTCCCGTTTATTCAGGCCCAGCTCCTCATACAGACGTTCCGCCATCTCAGCTTTCGTCAGAGCCCCCATACGTCACTTCCTTAACGTGGCGTTCAACCTGGTTTCGAGCGAGGTGAGGATATTCTGCGTTGCGGTATTCACCTCATCGTCATTAAGAGTGCGCGATGGATGCTGCCAGGTCAAGCCAACTGCAAGGCTTTTTCTATGCGGATCAATGCCTTTACCCTGATACACGTCAAATAGCCTGAGGTCCGTCAGCCATTCGCCTGCATTTTCACGAATTACCTCCAATACAGCACTGGAAGCAACGTCACGGTCGGCCAGCAACGCAAGGTCACGACGCACTTCAGGAAAGCGCGATAACTCCTGGAATTTCGGCATTTTCCCCAGTGCCACTTCGGCCAGAACCAGCTCGAAAACGAAGACCGGACGATCAAGGCCCAGGGTTTTCGACAGTTCTGGGTGAATGGCACCGACATAGCCGACTTCACGCCCGTCTCGCTCGATGCGCGCGGTCTGCCCCGGGTGCAGCGCCGGGTGCTTGCCCGGAACGAAAGTGAATGCGTCGAGCGCGCCGGCGAAGCCCAGCACCGCTTCGACGTCAGCCTTGACGTCGAAGAAGTCGACGACATCGCGACCTTGCGCCCAGCCTTCCGGCAAGCGGCTGCCACAGACGACACCGGCCAGCATCGGCTCTTGCTTCAAGCCTTCCAGCTGACCGACAAAACGCAGGCCGCTTTCGAACAGCCGCACGCGATCCTGCTGGCGGTTCAGGTTGTGCTGGAGCGACTTGACCAGGCCTGGCCACAGGGACGAGCGCATGGCTGCCATGTCGTTGGAGATCGGGTTGGCCAGCAACAGTGGCTCGACACCCGGATTGAACAGCTCGAACTGGCGTGGATCGATGAAGCTGTAGGTGATCGCTTCCTGATACCCACGGGCCACCAACAGGCGGCGCAGTTCCGGCAGGTCGCTGCGGGCTTCAGCCTTGGCCTGTGGGGCCAGGCGTGCTTGCGGGTAGCGAACCGGCAGGCGGTTGTAGCCGTACAAGCGGGCCAGTTCTTCGATCAGGTCGACTTCCAGGCTGATATCGAAACGATGGCTTGGCACTTCGACGTGCCACTGCCCTGCCCCATCGGCGCTGATGTTCAGGCCCAGGGCGCTGAGCAGGCGTTCGACTTCGACCGGGTCCATTTCCATGCCCAGCATCTGGGTGATGCGCTGGGCACGCAGGGTCACCGGGGCAATCTTGGGCAGGTGCTGTTCGCTGACGGTCTCGATGATCGGGCCGGCTTCGCCACCGGTGATGTCCAGCAGCAGGCCTGTGGCGCGCTCCATGGCTTCACGGGCCAGTTGCCAGTCCACACCACGCTCGTAACGGTGCGAGGCGTCGGTGTGCAGGCCATAGGAACGGGCCTTGCCAGCGACGGCGATCTGGTCAAAGAACGCGCTTTCCAGGAATACATCGCGGGTCGTGGCGGAGACGCCACTGTGCTCGCCGCCCATCACGCCGGCAATCGCCAGGGCGCGGGCGTGGTCGGCAATCACCAGGGTGTCGCTGCGCAGGGTCACTTCCTGGCCGTCGAGCAGCACCAGCTTCTCACCCTCTTCGGCCATGCGCACGCGGATGCCACCGTTGATTTCGGCGAGATCGAACGCATGCAGCGGCTGACCCAGCTCCAGCATCACATAGTTGGTGATGTCGACAGCGGCGTCGATGCTGCGCACGTCGGCGCGACGCAGGCGCTCGACCATCCACAGCGGCGTCGGCTTGGACAGGTCGACGTTACGGATCACACGGCCCAGGTAACGCGGGCACGCGGCCGGCGCGAGGACTTCAATCGAACGCACTTCGTCGTGCACGGCCGGCACGCTCGCAACCGAAGGACGCGTCACGGGAGCGGCATACAGCGCGCCGACTTCACGGGCCAGGCCGGCCAGGGACAGGCAATCGCCACGGTTCGGCGTCAGGTCGACCTCGATGCTCGCATCGTCCAGGCCCAGGTATTCACGGATGTCCTGGCCCACCGGCGCATCTGCCGGGAGTTCCATCAGGCCATCATTGCCTTCGCCAATCTGCAGTTCGGCCTGGGAGCACAACATGCCGTTGGACTCGACGCCGCGCAGCTTGGCTTTCTTGATCTTGAAGTCGCCCGGCAGTTCGGCACCGATCATGGCGAACGGGATCTTCAGGCCCGGGCGCACGTTGGGCGCGCCGCAGACGACCTGGAAGGTTTGCGCGCCATTGCTGACCTGGCAAACCCGCAGTTTGTCAGCGTCTGGGTGCTGCTCGGTGCCCAGCACCTCGCCCACGACCACACCGCTGAAATCACCGGCGGCCGGCGTGACGCTGTCGACCTCAAGGCCGGCCATCGACAGGCGAGCAACCAGCTCGTCCCGACTTACCTGCGGGCTTACCCAGCCGCGCAGCCATTGTTCACTGAATTTCATCCTGCTCTCCTAATAGATTCGTTACGGACTAGCGACCTAGCGAAATTGCGCAAGGAATCGCAAGTCGTTGTCGAAGAACAGGCGCAAGTCATTCACACCGTAACGCAGCATGGCCAGGCGCTCGACGCCCATGCCGAAAGCAAAGCCGGAGAACTCTTCCGGATCGATCCCGGACATACGCAGCACGTTCGGGTGAACCATGCCGCAGCCCATGACTTCCAGCCAGCCAGTCTGCTTGCAGACGCGGCAGCCTTTGCCGCTGCACATCACGCATTCCATGTCGACTTCAGCCGACGGCTCGGTGAACGGGAAGTACGAAGGGCGGAAACGCACGGCCAGTTCTTTTTCGAAGAACACCCGCAGGAACTCTTCGATCGTGCCTTTCAGGTCGGCGAAATTGATGTCGCGATCAACCAGCAGGCCTTCGACCTGGTGGAACATCGGCGAGTGGGTGATATCGGAGTCGCTGCGGTACACACGGCCTGGGCAGACGATGCGGATCGGCGGCTGTTGCGATTCCATGGTGCGGACCTGTACCGGCGAGGTATGGGTGCGCAACAGCATGTTCGCGTTGAAATAGAAGGTGTCATGCATCGACCGGGCCGGGTGATGGCCTGGGATGTTGAGCGCTTCGAAGTTGTGGTAGTCGTCTTCGACCTCAGGGCCTTCGGCAATGCCGTAGCCGATGTGGGTGAAGAACTGCTCGATGCGTTCCAGCGTCCGGGTCACCGGATGCAGGCCACCGGAAGTCTGGCCACGGCCAGGCAGGGTCACGTCGATGGACTCGGCGGCGAGCTTGGCAGCCAGATCCGCCTCCTCGAACAACGCCTTGCGCGCATTGAGGACCTCTGTGACACGCTCCTTGGCAACGTTGATCAGCGCACCGACCTGCGGGCGCTCTTCGGCTGGCAGGTTCCCCAGGGTCTTCATCACCTGAGTCAACTCGCCCTTCTTGCCAAGGTAGTGAACCCGGATTTGCTCCAGGGCATTGATATCTTCAGCGCTTTGCACAGCCTCTAGTGCTTGAGCGACCAGCGCGTCCAGGTTTTCCATGTACAGACTCCAGATACGAAATAGGGGAAGAGCTTTAAGGCTCTTCCCCTATTTATGACGTTTGACACCTGGGCCCACAGATGTAGGCCCCGGTGACTGCCGGGGGTACTTAAGCCAAGGTGGCTTTAGCTTTCTCGACAATCGCAGCAAACGCCGCTTTTTCGTTCACTGCCAGATCAGCCAGAACCTTACGGTCGATCTCGATGGACGCTTTTTTCAGGCCAGCGATGAAACGGCTGTAGGACAGACCGTTAACACGAGCACCAGCATTGATACGAGCGATCCACAGAGCGCGGAACTGACGTTTTTTCTGACGACGGTCACGGTAGGCGTATTGGCCTGCCTTGATTACCGCTTGCTTGGCAACACGGAATACGCGGGAACGCGCGCCGTAGTAGCCTTTAGCAAGTTTCAGAATTTTTTTGTGACGCTTACGGGCAATGACGCCACGCTTTACACGAGCCATGAGTTACTTCCTCTATTCTTGATCCAAAAATTAACGAAGGCGCAGCATGCGCTCGACTTTTGCCACGTCAGACGGATGCAGCAAGCTGCTACCGCGCAGTTGACGCTTACGCTTGGTCGACATTTTGGTCAGGATGTGGCTCTTGAAAGCGTGCTTGTGCTTGATACCGTTAGCAGTTTTCAGAAACCGCTTAGCAGCACCACTTTTGGTCTTCATCTTTGGCATGTTCGGATACTCCGCATTCAGTTGATAAACATAATCGCAAGGCCTGCCGTGCCCTGGTGATTACTTCTTCTTTTTCGGGGCGATGACCATAATCAGCTGGCGTCCTTCCATCTTAGGATGCTGTTCGACCGAACCGTACTCGAGCAGGTCTTGTTCAACCCGCTTGAGGAGTTCCATCCCCAGCTCCTGGTGGGCCATCTCACGGCCGCGGAATCGCAAGGATACCTTGGCCCTGTCCCCATCACTCAGGAAACGTACCAGGTTGCGCAGTTTTACCTGGTAATCCCCTTCCTCCGTCCCTGGACGAAACTTGATTTCTTTTACCTGAATCTGCTTCTGGTTTTTCTTCGCCGCGGCAATCTGCTTCTTCTTCTCGAAGATCGACTTGCCGTAGTCCATCACCCGGCAAACCGGTGGGACTGCGTCTGCGGAAATTTCTACCAGATCAAGCTTGGCTTCTTCAGCAATACGAAGCGCTTCATCAATCGAGACGATGCCAATCTGCTCGCCGTCAGCGCCAATTAACCGAACCTCGCGTGCCGAGATATTCTCGTTGATCGGGGCTTTCGGTGCAGCTCGTTTATCTTGTCTCATTTCACGCTTAATAATAATTACTCCAAATCTGGGCGACCACGCCGGGAAACCGCTTGCGCGAGAAACTCAGCGAATTCGGCGACGGGCATCGAGCCCAGGTCAGCACCTTCACGAGTACGCACAGCGACAGTCTGCATCTCGACCTCCCGATCTCCGATAACCAAGAGAAAGGGAACCTTGAGCAAAGTATGCTCGCGGATTTTAAAGCCGATCTTTTCATTTCTCAAGTCGGACTTGGCACGAAATCCGCTTTGATTGAGAGTTTTTTCGACTTCGGCGGCAAAATCTGCCTGTTTATCAGTGATATTCATGATCACTGCCTGGGTCGGCGCCAGCCACGCAGGGAACGCACCCTCGTAGTGTTCGATCAGAATCCCGACGAAACGCTCGAACGAACCGAGGATCGCGCGGTGAAGCATGACCGGGTGCTTGCGACTGTTGTCTTCGGACACATATTCAGCGCCCAGACGGATCGGCAGGTTGAAATCGAGCTGCAAGGTACCACACTGCCACACACGACCGAGGCAATCTTTCAGCGAGAATTCGATCTTCGGACCATAGAAGGCCCCCTCGCCCGGCTGCAGGTCGTACGCAAGGCCCGCACTATCAAGGGCGGCGGCCAGGGCCGCTTCGGCGCGATCCCACAGCTCGTCGGAGCCAACGCGTTTTTCCGGACGAGTGGACAGCTTCATCTCGACTTCGGTGAAGCCGAAGTCACGATAGACGTCCATGGTCAGCTTGATGAACGCGGCGGATTCGGCCTGCATCTGCTCTTCGGTGCAGAAGATGTGTGCATCGTCCTGAGTGAATGCACGCACGCGCATGATGCCGTGCAGCGCACCCGACGGCTCGTTGCGGTGGCAGGCACCGAACTCGGCCAGGCGCATCGGCAGTTCGCGGTAGCTCTTCAAGCCCTGGTTGAACACCTGCACGTGGCAGGGGCAGTTCATCGGCTTGATGGCGTAGTCGCGGTTTTCCGACTGGGTGGTGAACATGTTGTCGGCGTAGTTGGCCCAGTGCCCGGATTTCTCCCACAGGCTGCGGTCCACTACTTGCGGCGTCTTGATTTCCAGATAGCCGTTCTCACGCTGAACCTGGCGCATGTACTGCTCGAGCACCTGGTACAGGGTCCAGCCGTTCGGGTGCCAGAACACCATGCCAGGGGACTCTTCCTGGGTATGGAACAGGCCCAGGCGCTTGCCGATCTTGCGGTGATCGCGCTTCTCGGCTTCTTCGATGCGCTGGATGTAGGCCGCCAGTTGCTTCTTGTCCGCCCAGGCAGTGCCATAGACGCGCTGCAACTGCTCGTTCTTCGCATCGCCACGCCAGTAGGCGCCGGACAGCTTGGTCAGCTTGAAGGATTTCAGGAAGCGCGTGTTCGGCACGTGCGGGCCACGGCACATGTCGACGTATTCTTCGTGGTAGTACAGGCCCATGGCCTGCTCGTCCGGCATGTCTTCCACCAGACGCAGCTTGTAGTCCTCGCCACGGGCCTTGAAGACTTCGATGACTTCGGCGCGCGGGGTGACTTTCTTGATGACGTCGTAATCTTTCTCGATCAGCTGCTGCATGCGCTGTTCGATGGCCGCCATGTCGTCCGGCGTGAAAGGACGCTCGAAGGCGATGTCGTAATAGAAGCCTTCGTCGATGACCGGACCGATGACCATCTTCGCGCTCGGGTACAGCTGCTTGACCGCATGGCCGACCAGGTGCGCGCAAGAGTGGCGAATGATCTCCAGCCCCTCTTCATCCTTTGGCGTGATGATTTGCAGCGTGGCGTCGCTGTCGATGACGTCACTGGCGTCGACCAGCTTGCCGTTGACCTTGCCGGCCAGGGTGGCCTTGGCCAGGCCCGCACCGATGGATGCGGCGACCTCGGCTACGGAAACCGGGTGATCGAATGAACGTTGACTGCCGTCGGGAAGAGTAATAGTTGGCATGGCGCCTCCTCTCCTAGTGGTGACCCCTACCAAAGGTCACGTGGGTTGGGATGAGCCAGTACAAGATCCAGTCCAGGCCATTCAATGACGAACGCCTGCCTTACAGCGGCAGGAGCCTTGCGGCCAACCGGGAAAACCGAACCAGAGTGACTGGGATTCAAATCAGGGTTATTTCGAACATTTGCCGCCGGGACGATTTGTCATCCGCAGCCTGGAAATACCCGAGCCCGGCATGCTAGCACAGATGAACGGTCATCGCCGCGCTCGAATTGAAGCAGGCGTAAATCCAGGGTTTTTATGCCAGAGTGCTGAACTGAACCGAGCGCAACGCCTCAGATATCAAGACATCGACCCGAAAGGAGCATCTTCGCATGCGTCTCAATACCCTGTTTGCAGTAGTCGCCCCCCTCGCCCTGCTGCTTCCACTGACCGCCCATGCCGACTGGCCCAAAGGCGAGCGCGAAAAATACATGGCCCAATGCACGGAGGCGGCAACGCCCCAGATCGGCCCGGCCGCTGCCAAGGCTCATTGCGCCTGTGGCGCCGATGCGATCAAGTCCTATCCCGCCTCGGACATCCAGGCCTTGATGGACAACAAGGCCACCCCGGAGCTGCAACAAAAGGCACTGGGCCAGATCGCAAAATGCAAGGCCGACAACAAGACGAAAAAGTGAGAAAGCAGGCTTCCTGAGCGGGCCCGGCAGGGTTGAAAAACACTGATTTCAGGCTTTTTTGAACGATTTATTCAGGTTTTACAGCTTTTTTTATCGTCTTTACTTTCGGCTGAAAGCCTTTAAAACCGGGCCTTTCAGCGGGTAAAGGCAGTAAAGTAAACACGACTGATTGGCAAACAGCGCGTCTGGGGGGGTCCCAAATCGAACATTTCGACTATGATACCCGGGTGTGCCCAGTTGGCCTGAGCAGCACAGTACACTGAAAATATATGTTTCTTGGAGATACACCATGTCTAATCGCCAAACCGGCACCGTTAAATGGTTCAACGATGAAAAAGGCTTCGGCTTCATCACTCCTCAAGGTGGCGGTGACGACCTGTTCGTACACTTCAAAGCTATCGAAAGCGACGGTTTCAAAAGCCTGAAAGAAGGCCAGACCGTTTCCTTCGTGGCTGAGAAAGGCCAAAAGGGTATGCAAGCTGCACAGGTTCGCGCTGAGTAATTTCTCCGCGTACTAAAAAACCCCGTCCATGTGACGGGGTTTTTTATGGGCGATTGAAAACCGGCAATCAGCCGCAGTTCACCCGGTTGACCACCAGGTTGGCATCGGTATTGAGGTTCAGGCGATCGGAGCGGTACTCAAGCGTCACCATGTCGTTGGGCTTGAGGATCCGGGCAATCTGCGCGCCGGCTCGGGTACGGGCCTGCTCCAGCAATTGTGGCGAGGCCTGCTTGCCAATGGCGAACTCGGCGCCCTTTGCCTCGCAGCGGCTGTGACCGGTCTCGGTCGCCACGGGTTCGGGGGTCGATTCCGAGGTGCTGCTGCAACCGCTCAAGACCACGGCGGCCAACAGAGTACTCAATGACGCGAGCTTCCAAGGCATGAAGCCTCCTTTTTTCTATAGGTAAACAGAGAGCGTGCGACAACCCAAACGGCGCTTGGTTTCAACACCACAGCCGTCGGCCTCGCTCATCCGGAAACCGGCAGTTTGCCTGAGCCGCCACTGCAGTTCAGACATGAATCGTGACTGGATATGAACACCGCTCAATAAACGTCGATGTAATCGAACGGGGGATTGGGCCAGTTATCCTTCAGCGCATTGTAGATCTGCATGACCCAGACCTCGTCGCTGGCAGCGACCCGTCCGACGTATCCCGAGCCCTTGGCCCAGGTCTCGAGCCGAAACAGCAAACCATCGATGTCAGCGCCACCGACCACACCCGAGGACAAATAGGCGATACCGCCCTTGGTCACGCGCAGCTGGGTATGCTCGTCATCACTGGCCGAGGCCAGCAATTGACGAACCGCCTCTAGGGTCAGGCCATCCGGAGCGTTCAAATCGATCTGCACGGCGGGGCTCCTTTAAAAACAAAAAAAAGAGTGTCGCACAGCCCTCCTCCAATGCCTAAGTCGCAGTGCCAAACCGAGGGCAAAAATGCTTAACTCCACTTACAGCCCTCCAACTCGCGAGCCCTACCATGAGCACCGTCAGCATCGAAGCCACCATCAATGCCAAATGGTCGGAGGGCCATAGCTCCTATAGCCCGAGCAGCCCCGAGGAATTGGCAATCATCGGCATAGAATTGCTGGTGAGGGAACTGGGGACGGAGGTCGCCCGCAACTTCATCCAGCAGGCATTCGAACGCTACCCGAGCGTCGTCGACACCGTGGACTGATGCTCACGCACCCGCAGGCCCAACCTGCGGGCGCACAGCCAGGCAGGTTACTTGAGGCGCGCCAGGCGCTCGGTCAGCAGGTCGAAGAAGCCCTGGGCATCACCGTTTTCCACCCAGAACGCGTTCTTCGGCGCTTTCAGGCCATCGTACCAGTCGACGATGGTCTGCCCGAACGTCGGGCCCTCGCGACTGTCCACCACGACATTGACCGAACGGCCAGTGAACAACTGCGGCTTGAGCAGGTAGGCAATCACCGTCGCGTCATGCACCGGCCCGCCCGTCATGCCGTAGTGCTCCATGTCGCCCTTGACGTATTCGTTGAGGATATCGCCCACCAGCTTGCTGGCATTGTTGTTCAGCGCCGCGATCTGCTTCAGGCGCGCTTCGCTGGTGAGGATCTTGTGGGTCACGTCCAGCGGCAGGTACGTCAGCTTCACGCCGCTCTTGGCCACCACCTCGGCCGCCTGCGGGTCGGCGAACAGATTGAATTCCGCCACCGGCGTGATATTGCCGCCGTTGAAATGCGCACCGCCCATGATCACCACTTCCTTGATGCCCTGGACGATGTCGGGCTCCTGCACCAGCGCCAGGGCCAGGTTGGTCTGCGGGCCCAGCATGGCAATGGTGATGCTGTGGGGCTTGGCCGCCTTGAGGGTGTCGATCAGGTAGTTGACGGCATTGCCCTCGGCCAGCCCCTTCTTCGGCTCGTGCACGGTGACACCCGACAGGCCTTCCTTGCCATGGATGTTTTCCGCGTAGATCGGCGTGCGCATCAACGGTTTCGGCGCACCAGCGTAGACCGGCACGTCTTCGCGCCCCGCCCATTCCCGCGCCAGGCGAGCGTTGCGAGAGGTCTTGTCCAGGCGCACATTGCCGGCGACAGTGGTCAGCGCACGGATATGCAGCTCCTCGGGTGACGCCAGGGCGAACAACAGCGCCACCACGTCATCGGCCCCTGGATCGGTGTCGATGATCAGGTCGATCTTTTCCGCCGCCTGGGCGCTCGTTGCGGTGATCAATGACAAAAGCAGCAGACTCCGGATCAGTTGATGCATTTTCTGAGCATAGCGGTGCATGGCGCACTCCTTGTGCAAGGTTGAACAGGGTTAGAACGTCACTCCAGCGACCAGCACGATATTGCAGTACGGAGAGCACTCGCCTGTGCGAATGATCGCCCGCGCCTGTCGGCTGATGACCTTGAATTGTTCATGGCTGACCAGCACCCGCTCGCCCAGCGCACCCTCGGCATGCAGCGCCTCCAGGGCCGCCAGGGCCAATGGTTGTTTTTCGAGGATCTCCTCGGCCAGGACATGGCTTTCCACCTGCATTTCGCTGAGCACCACCTTCAAGGTACTGACGAAGTCAGGAATGCCATGGGTCAGGGCCAGGTCGATCAATTCGACCTGGGGCGGCACGGGCAGGCCGGCATCACCGATGACCACCTTGTCGCCATGGCCCAGGGAAGCGATCAGTCGTGACAGTGCCACATTCAACAACGGTGTCTTTTTCATGATTTGAAAGCCTGTACTTCCAGCAACGTGGGGATTGAAGGCTGCGCGCCCGCGCGGGTGACCGACAGCGCGGCGGCGGCCTGGCCGAAACGAATCGCGTCGACCTCGCTTTTGCCGCTCGCCAGGGCTGCCGCGAAACCGCCGACAAAGGTGTCTCCGGCCGCCGTGGTGTCCACGGCCTTGACCCGCGGGGCCGGGAAGTGCTCGAAGCGGGCACCGTTGGCGAACACCAGCCCCTGGGCACCCAGGGTCACGATCACCTTGCCAGAGCCGGCGGCGATCAGATGCGCCGCGGCGGCTTCGGCGGTTTCCAGGGAATCCACCGCCAGCCCGCTCAAGACCGCTGCTTCGCTTTCATTGGGAATCAGGTAGTCGATGCAGGCGTACCAGTCGGCCGGCAACGTCCGGGAGGCTGGCGCCGGGTTGAGGATGACGATTTTGCCCAACTCACGAGCGCGCTTGAGGGCGTGGCCGACGGTGGCATCCGGCACTTCGAGCTGGCAGATGATGACATCGGCGCCTTGCAGCACTTCATCGACACGGTCCAGGACCTCGGCGGTGAGCGCGCCGTTGGCACCGGCAACGATAACGATCGCATTCTGGCTGTTGTCGTCGACGACGATCAGCGCCACGCCGCTGGCCCCCTCCACCACGCTGACCGCCTGGCAGTCGATGCCCTCGGCCAACAGCCCGCCACGCAATTGTTCGCCGTAGGCATCATTGCCCACGCAACCGACCATCGATACCTGCGCCCCCAGGCGCGCGGCGGCCACCGCCTGGTTGGCACCCTTGCCGCCCGGGATGGTTGCGAACGACTCGCCGATCAGTGTTTCACCACCGCGCGGCAGACGCGGCGCCCGGGTCACCAGGTCCATGTTCAGGCTGCCTATTACCACTACTTTTGCTGGCATACATCACTACTCATCAATTCGGTTCAGCGGTATTGGGCGAATGTACCGGACAGCGGCGCAGTCGACTCCCGCAGGACAATACTCGGCGTCACAATCCGCTGGTCGGTGGCAAGGCTCGGTGTCGCGATACGCAGCAGCAGCACTTCGGCCGCCATCTCGCCGAGCTGCAGGATCGACTGCCCGACCGTGGTCAACGCCGGGTAGACATAACGGCTCATCTGGATGTCATCGAAACCGATGACCGACAGTTCGCTGGGCACGCGCACGTTGCGTTCAGCCGCGGCGCGCAGCACACCGATGCCGATCATGTCGTTGGCCGCAAAGATCGCGCTGGGCGGATGCTGTTCAAGCAGTTGCGCGGCGGCGCGGTAGCCACCGGTACTGGTGAAATCGCTCTCGAGCATGCGCCCGACGGGCAGCTCGATCCCAGCCTCTTTCAGCGCACGGCAGTAACCGGCCAGACGCATTTGCGCCACGCTGGTATTGGCCGGGCCACCGATAAAGGCGATATCGCGATGGCCCAGCTCCAGCAGGTGCCGGGTCGCCAGGTAGGCGCCGTATTCATGATCGATACGCACAAGGTCTGCGTCGACGCCATCGAGCCCGCGGTCGACGATCACCATGGGCGTGCGCACGTTGGCCAGCCCCTCGGCCAGGCCGACATCGCCGCCGGCGGACGCGAAAATCAGGCCATCGATGCGTTTTTCCAACAGCACCCGCAGGTAGCTGCGTTGCTTGTCCGGGTTGTCGTCGGAGTTGCACAGGATCACGCAGTAGCCGTTGCGCTCACAATAATCCTCGATGCCCCGGGCCAACTCGGCAAAGTAAGGGTTGAGGCTGTTGGGCACCAGCAGGCCGATGGTCGCCGTGGTCTTGGCCTTGAGCGACCGGGCCACGGCGCTGGGCACGTAGTCCAGGCGTTCGATGGCCGCTTCGACCTTGAGTCGCACTTCCTCGCTGACCGGCCGCGTCTTGTTCACCACGTGGGACACGGTGGTGTAGGAAATTCCGGCGAGCGCTGCTACATCCTTGATCGTCGCCATGGTTCAGCCCCGCCGACTGGCGCGCTGGCTGCGATAGGTATCGAGCACGACCGCCACCACGATCACCGCGCCAGTAATGATGCGCTTGGTCGGCTCAGTGGCGCCGATTTGCGCCAGGCCCGCCGCCAGCACGGAGATGATCAGCACGCCAAAGAAGGTACTGATGACCGAACCGCGGCCACCCATCAGGCTGGTGCCGCCAATGACCACGGCAGCGATGACTTGCAGCTCAAGCCCCGAACCGGCGTTCGGATCCGCCGCCTCCAGACGCGAAATCTGGAACAGCGCGGCCACACCGGCCAGCAAGCCCATCAGGCTGAACACCAGGATTTTGTAAGGCTTGGGATTGATACCGGCCAGGCGCACGGCCTCTTCATTGGTGCCGATGCCGATCAGGTAGCGGCCGAACACCGTACGGGTCAGCACCGCCTGGGCAATGAAGATCACCAGCAAGGCAATGATGAACGAAGGTGAAATGCCAAAGGCGATGGGGTTGGACAACCAGGCGAACGAGTCGCCGATGTAGGCGGTCCGCGAACCGGTCATCTGGTACGCCAGGCCCCGGGCCATCTCCAGCACGCCGAGGGAGACGATGAACGATGGAATCCGCCACGCCACGGTAATCGAACCGGTGACCGTACCCGCCAGCGCCGCCACGGCCATGCCGAGCAAGGCCGATGGCCAGACGCTCCAGCCCCAGCCAAGCACGGCCACGCTGACCGTCGATGCGGCCAGCGCCAGCACCGACCCCACCGACAGGTCGATGCCACCGATGATCAGGATGAACGTCATGCCGACCGCCAGCACCATGAGGTCCGGAATCTGGTTGGCCAAAGTGCTGAAGGTGTCATAGGACAAAAAATGGCTGCTCAGGGCCGAGAACAGCGCGATCATGGCCAGCAGCGCGCCAGCCAGGCCCAGGTAGGTCCCGAGGCCATAGAAATTGCCACTCGATTTGCCGACGGCAGATGCGGTTTTCATGAAAAATCCCTAGGCGCTGCTTCGTTGAGCAACGCATCACGTTTCTGGTAGCCGGCGAATGCGGCGGCAAGCAAGTCATCCTGGGTCCAGCTGTCGCGCTCGAAGGTGTCGATCAAGCGTCCGGCGGACAGCACGCCGATCCGGTCACAGATCAACATCAGCTCCCGCAGGTCACTGGACACCACGACCAGCGCCTTGCCCTGGCGAGTCAGCTCGCCGAGCAGCGCATAGATGTCGAATTTGGCGCCGACGTCGATACCACGGGTCGGCTCATCGAACAACATGACCGCGCAATCGCGTTCGAGCCAACGCCCGATCACCACTTTCTGCTGGTTGCCGCCCGACAACTCGGACACCAACTGGGTCGGGCTGGAACTGCGGATACGCATGGCGTCGACCTGCCGCTGCGCCAAGGCCAGTTCGGCGCTGCCATTGACCAGGCCGGCGCGGGAAATCTCCGGCATGTTGCCCAGGGCAATGTTGGCGGCGATGGATTGGGTCAGCAGCAGGCCTTCACCCTTGCGGTCTTCGGTGATCAACGCAATGCCATGGGCCACCGCATCGGACGGAGAGCGAATGCTCACGACCTGGGCCGGCGAACCCAGCGCCACCGTGCCACTGTCAGCGGTATCGGCACCGAAGATCAGCCGCAACAGTTCGGTGCGCCCTGCCCCGATCAGACCGGAGATGCCGAAGATCTCGCCACTGCGCACTTCAAAGGACACGTCGCGGACCTTGTCCGAGCGTGTCAGGCCTTTAACGGTCAGCGCCGGCGCGCCGATCTGGCGTGGGCCCAGGTCGATATGCTCGCCCAGCTCCCGGCCAACCATCAGGGTCACCAGTTGCTCGCTGTCGTAGTTGGCCATCGGCTCGACGCAGACCAGGTTGCCATCACGCAGCACGGCAATGCGCTGGGCGACCCGCGCCAGTTCTTCAAGGCGATGGGAAATGTAGATGATCGACACGCCGCGGGCCTGCAAGCGGGTGATCTGCTCAAAGAGCATTTCGACTTCGCGGGCCGTGAGCATGGCGGTCGGCTCATCGAGAATCAGCACATGGCAATCGCCAATCAGGTTGCGGGCGATCTCGACCATCTGCTGGTGACCGATCCCCAGCTCGCCAACCAGCGTGTCGGGATCGATTGCATCGAGCCCCACCTGGGCCATGGCCTCGATGGCCGCCTTGCGCAATTGCTTGCGACTGATCCAGCCGCCGTGGCTGGGCAGGTTGTCGAGAAACAGGTTTTCGGCCACGGAAAGGGTTGGCAGCAGGTTGAGTTCCTGCATCACCATGCGCACGCCCAGCTCTTCAGCCTGGGTCCGGCTGCCAGGGCGATAATCCTGACCTTGAAATTGCATCTGCCCGGTCGTCGGCGTCACCAGCCCGCCGATGATCTTGGACAAGGTGCTTTTGCCGGCGCCATTTTCGCCGGTCAGCGCCAGCACTTCACCGCGCATCAACGTCAGGTTGATGTCGGTCAGTACCGGTTGGGCATAGGTCTTGCCGATACCGCTGACGCACAGGACAGCGTTCGGGTCGCGAACGGACATAACAAACTCTCCAATGCGCTCGCCCGGAGGGGCGAGCACCGTTGTGTCGCCAGGATAACTACTTGGTCACCAGCTCGACCGGAGTTTCGATAACGCCGTGGGTGCCGCTGTCGACTTTTTCGCCCTTGAGCATCTTCAAGGCCGTCTCGATGCCGAAGACCGCTTGCTTGGCGGCGAACTGGTCGGCCGTCGCCAGGACACGACCGTCCTTGAGCATCGGCTTGATGGCATTGATGTTGTCGTAGCCGACCACCTGCACCTTGCCCGCCTTGCCCGCCGCGCGCACGGCCGACACAGCGCCGACCGCCATGCTGTCGTTACCGGCCAGCAGTGCCTTGATGTTCGGGTATTCGCTGAGCATCGACGCGGCAACCTGGTTGCCCTTGTTGATTTCCCAGTCGCCCGATTGCAGGGAAACGACCTTGACCTGCGCCGCTTCCATCGCATCCTTGAAGCCCGCAGTGCGTGCCTGGGCATTGGTGGTGGTGGACACGCCTTCGATGATGCCGACTTCGTCACCGGCCTTGAGTTGCTTGGCCAGGTACTCGCCCACCAGGCGCGCACCCTTGCGGTTGTCCGGGCCTACGAACGGCACGTTGATGTTCTTGCTTTTGACGACGGCCGGATCGAGCTGGTTATCGATGTTGATCACGGTGATGCCAGCGTCGACGGCTTTCTTGATCACCGGCACCATGGCCTTGGAATCCGCTGGCGCGATAATCAGCGCATCGACCTTGGACACGATCATCTGCTCGACGATGCGGATCTGGTTGGCGGTGTCGGTTTCATCCTTGATCCCGTTGGAGATCAGATCGAAATCGGCGGAGTGTTCCTTCTGATACGCCTTGGCGCCGTCTTCCATGGTCAGGAAGAACTCGTTGGCCAGGGATTTCATGACCAGGGCGACCTTGGGTTTTTCTGTGGTCTGGGCGAATGCCGAGGAGATAGGCAGCGCAGCGGATGCGGCCGCGAGCATGGCAACAGCGAGAAGGCGTCCAGCGAATGGCAACTTCATGGGTTCACTCCGATCTTATGATTATTGTGAGCAAATCAATGCACGGAACGCCGCGCAAACGTTTGCGTGAAGTGAACTATGGTAAGGCTTCGGGGATTTGTCAACGTTGCGGTTTGATCCGCAACGTCGCGGCTCAACGTCCAAGCTCAGGCCGTCGTATTGACCACCGTACCCGAACTGGCGCCCTTTGCCAGCTCCGTGACCAAACGGCCGGTGACCTCCAGCAACGCACCACTGGTGTCGGCGACCTGTCCCTGAATCGCCATGACCGCCGAGGTCTTGGCTTCCGGGGTTGGATAGGTCTGCGCCTGTGCGGCGGCCAGTTGTTGCTGCTGCTCCCTGAGCTGTTGCTGAAGCTCTTGCATCCGCTTGAGCAAAATCTGGACGGCAATGCTCTGGGTGCTGCCGCTCTCTTGCGCCTGATCGGTCGCTTCAGCGCCCGTACCCGTACGGACCTGGCCGGGCGTTGGCGTCTCGCCAAGGGCCTCATCGGCGGCCTCGGTACTCGCCTCGTTCAAGGCCTTCAGGGTGGCTGCGGACTGACCGCCAATGGTCACGGCCGCCGCATTGGGAAAGCCGATAGAAAACGACATGACAAAACTCCATGGATGGGATTCCTACGCAGGACATCGCCCGCCGAGGCAATTTCTTTAGCGCTCGCGCAAATCCGCCACAGGCCAGAGCGGTTGAGCCACCCGTTTATTCCAGACAATAAAAAATTCCTTTCTCCTACACCAAAACGAAAAAAGCGCTGTCAGACGATTTTCTTGAATTTTAAGTAGTTGCGTAAACGCCTACGGTTAAATACTGTATGCACGTACAGCTTAATAAGGATAATCCTGTGGCCCCGCCCTCCGCTGCAACTACCCCCTTAGATTCCTATACGCGACTCGGCCTGCGGGTCTCGAAAATCATCAACGCCCCCACCGCGCAAAAAGCCAAGGCAGCCCTGATCTTCCGTCTTCCCGACGAGCCGGTGGATGAGTGGGAGCGCCTGCTGGAAGAAATCGACGAGAACGACAACGTGACCCTCGCCTATCGCGACGATGGTGGTGTGCAGGTTTTCTGGGTTGTGCCGAAGGAAGATTGAGTCTGATGAGTGTTCGCTGTTTAGCTTTTTTGCTTGTGTTTATCGCCATGGGCGCACAGGCCGGTGCGCCGCGCACCTTCAACGAAGCCAAGAAAGTCGCCTGGAAACTCTACGCACCGCAATCCACCGAGTTCTACTGTGGCTGCAAATACACCGGCAATCGCGTGAACCTGGCCGCCTGCGGCTATGTACCGCGCAAGAATGCCAGCCGCGCCGCCCGCATTGAATGGGAACATATTGTCCCGGCGTGGCAGATCGGCCATCAGCGTCAATGCTGGCAACAAGGTGGTCGCAAGAACTGCACCCGCTATGACCCGGTCTATCAACGGGCCGAGGCCGACCTGCACAACCTGGTGCCGAGCATCGGGGAAGTGAACGGTGATCGCAGCAATTTCAGTTTCGGCTGGTTGCCGGTGCAGAAGGGTCAGTACGGCTCATGCCTGACCCAAGTGGATTTCAAGGCCAAGAAGGTCATGCCCCGCCCTTCTATCCGAGGGATGATCGCCCGGACCTATTTCTACATGAGCAAGCAATATGGCCTGCGCCTCTCGAAACAGGACCGGCGCCTGTATGAAGCCTGGGACAAGACCTACCCGGTCGAAAGCTGGGAGCGTCAGCGCAACCAGAGCGTGGCATGCGTCATGGGCCGTGGGAACGAGTTCGTGGGGCCGGTGAATTTGAAGGCCTGCGGCTGAGCTGACATTCGTGAACAGCACAAAACCCACTGTGGGAGCGAGCTTGCTCGCGATAGGGGCATGTCAGTCAACATCGACATTGGCTGATCCACCGCTATCGCGAGCAAGCTCGCTCCCACAGGTTTTGTGGTTTGGCTGACTTGTTTGTGCTGCCCGATTACTGGGCCGTCGGGTAATCCACCACCAACGTCTCGATGTTGCGTTTTTTCGCCCGGACCAGGGCAGCCGTCACCTGTTCCTGCTTGGCTTCGGCCTCGGCCTTGGAACTGAAAGGGCCGACCAGGACGCGCACCTGGCCGTTTTCCCGCACCACGTTCGACATGAAGCTGTGTTCGATGAGCCAACCGGTCAGGTCGCTGACTGCTTGCGGCGTCTCGCCGCGAACCTCGACGGCCCACTGCGGGGCGGCAGCGGCGGCTGGTGCGGAGGTCGCTACGGGTTTGGGCTTCGGTGCTTCGACGTCACGCCCTTCACCGCATCCTGCCAGCACCAATACCGCGATAACCCAAGCCAATTTGCGCACAACGTTTCCCCCGGAAGACATGAGGCACGGATTTTAGCACCCGTGACCGTCAAGATCGCCGCAAACAATGCTCAAAACACGAGAATCCTGCCCGGCGTCTCTGTATAGTCGCACCCTGGGAATTAATGCAGCATCTGCACGTCAGAAAGAGGCACCCACATTGTGACACTTAGCACTAATCTATAAGCAGTACCGACATCTGCACTGTCTGAATCAGGTGCCCTATAAAGCAATCAAGGAGAACACCATGCTGATACTCACCCGCAAAGTCGGTGAAAGCATAAACATTGGTGACGACATCACGATCACCATTCTGGGCGTAAGCGGCCAACAGGTCCGGATCGGCATCAACGCCCCGAAAAACGTTGCGGTGCATCGCGAAGAGATTTACCAGCGTATTCAGGCGGGCCTCACTGCCCCCGACAAGCCGCAAACTCCCTGAGCCTTGCTGCAGTCCGTAGCCAGCCCGTTTGCATCGTCGCAATGGCTGGCTAAAGATTCTGGTCGACCGTACCTCACCCTGCCCCCGCCTTTTTTTCGTCCAGCCCGTTGAACCGATACTAATGACATGGCGCTTAGCATGGCTGTCAGACGTTTCGTTTTAATGATGACGAAGCAGGCGTTCGCGGTCGGTCAACCCAGGCTCACGCCGCGCGCCATGCCCGTGGCGGCGATCACCATCAAGATCAGCAACAAAGCTTCGATGTGGCTGATCCGTGCAAACCGGCCAGCTTTCGAAGGATCGATCGCAGCCCCTTTGCCCAGGGCCATCCGCCATTTGATCAGGGCGATCATTGGCGCGATCTCAAGCAACAGGATCAGCAGGAACAAAGTCATCTTCAGGTGAAACAGCGGTTGGTGCAGGTAATAATCCGTGCCTTTTTCGTACCCGCCAAACGCCCGCATCCCACCCGTCACCAACAACACCAGCGCCGACAGGCCCCACAGGTTGTCAGCGACCAAGACACCCCGAACCGCATCCACACCGCTCGCCAGTCGTCGCAGTGCCGTGCCGCGCGTCAGCACCGCCCAGAACCCGAGGGCGAAGGCCAGCAGATGAATTGCCGCGAGAGACCAATGAGCCAACATGGAAGAACCCTGCCAGAGAGAACGTCGAATCGACCTGACAGTACTAGCTCATAAAAGAATGATTGCCAGGGTTGGCATGCAAAAAACTGTGGGAGCGGGCTTGCTCGCGAATGCGGTGTGTCAGTCAACAAATCACTAACTGATACACCGCATTCGCGAGCAAGCCCGCTCCCACAGGGGTATTGCGAACGCTAAAAGATCTTAGTCCGCCAGACGCCAGGTCGTGCCGCCCTTCCCATCCTCCAGCACCACACCCATGGCGGTGAGCTGGTCGCGGATGCGGTCGGACTCGGCCCAATCCTTGTTGGCGCGCGCAGTCAGGCGCGCCTGGATCAACGTCTCGACTTCGGCGGCGTCCACCCGGCCTTCGGCACCGGCCTGCAGGAAGTCATCGGCTTCGAGCTGCAACACACCCAGTACGCTGGCCAGTTCTTTCAGGCGAGCCGCCAGACCGGCCGCTGCATTGAGATCACTCTCACGCAGGCGGTTGATCTCACGCACCATTTCGAACAGCACCGCGCACGCTTCCGGCGTGCCGAAGTCGTCGTTCATCACTTCGGTGAAACGCGCCACGAACGCTTCGCCACCAGCGGCCGGCACGTTCGGCAGGCCCTTCAACGCGTGATAGAAACGCTCCAGGGCACCCTTGGCGTCCTTGAGGTTGTCTTCCGAGTAGTTGATAGCGCTGCGGTAGTGGCTCGACACCAGCAGGTAACGCACGACTTCCGGGTGGTACTTGTCGAGCACGTCGCGGATGGTGAAGAAGTTGTTCAAGGACTTGGACATCTTCTCGCCGTTGATCCGGATCATGCCGCAATGCATCCACGCGTTGGCGTAGGTCTTGCCGGTGGCCGCTTCGCTCTGGGCGATTTCGTTCTCGTGGTGCGGGAACTCCAGGTCACTGCCGCCGCCATGAATGTCGAAGGTCTCGCCCAGGCAGCAGGTGGACATCACCGAGCATTCGATGTGCCAGCCCGGACGCCCGGCGCCCCACGGCGACGCCCAGCTCGGCTCACCCGGCTTGGCGCCCTTCCACAGCACGAAGTCCAGCGGGTCTTCTTTCGACTCGTCGACTTCGATACGCGCGCCGATGCGCAGGTCTTCGATCTTCTTGCGCGACAGCTTGCCGTAGCCCATGAACTTGGCGACGCGGTAGTACACGTCGCCATTGCCCGGTGCGTAGGCGTAGCCCTTGTCGATCAAGGTCTGGATCATGCTCAGCATGCCAGGGATGTGGTCCGTGGCACGAGGCTCCAGGTCCGGCTTGCGGATATTGAGGCGCGCCTCATCCTCGTGCATGGCCTTGATCATCCGCTCGGTCAGCGCATCGTAAGGCTCGCCGTTTTCGCGGGCACGGTTGATGATCTTGTCTTCGATGTCGGTGATGTTGCGCACGTAGGTCAGGTCATAACCGCTGAACCGCAGCCAGCGGGTCACCAGGTCGAAAGCGACCATGCTGCGGCCATGACCAATGTGGCAGTAGTCGTACACGGTCATGCCGCAGACGTACATGCGGACCTTGTTGCCATCCAGCGGCTTGAAGACTTCTTTGCTCTTGGTGAGCGTGTTGTAGATCGTAAGCACAGGGTTTCCCTTAAGACTTGATCACTGACCCCAGGAATCGCGCAAGGTCACGGTACGGTTGAATACCGGAGCACCGGGTTTCGAGTCCTTGATATCCGCGCAGAAGTAACCTTCGCGCTCGAACTGGAAACGGTCTTCCGGCTGTGCGTTGCCCAGCGAAGGCTCGGCACGACAACCAGTGAGTACTTGCAGGGAGTCAGGGTTGATGTTGTCCAGGAAGCTGACGCTGTCTTCGGCCTTTTCCGGGTTCGGCGAACGGAACAGGCGATCGTACAGGCGCACTTCGCACTCGACGCTGGCGGCGGCCGGCACCCAGTGGATCACGCCCTTGACCTTGCGACCTTCCGGATTCTTGCCCAGGGTGTCGGGATCGTACGAGCAACGCAGTTCGACGATGTTGCCGTCGGCGTCCTTGATGGCCTCGTCGGCGCGGATCACGTAGCTGCCACGCAGGCGCACTTCGCCGGTAGGCTCCAGGCGCTTGTAGCCTTTTGGCGGCTCTTCCATGAAGTCTTCACGGTCGATGTAGATTTCCCGGGCAAACGGCAGGACGCGCACGCCCATGTCTTCTTTCGGGTGGCGCGGTAACTCGAGGTTCTCGACCTGGCCTTCCGGGTAGTTGGTGATCACCACTTTCAGCGGACGCAGCACGCACATGGCGCGCGGGGCGCTGTGGTCGAGGTCGTCACGGATGCTGAATTCCAGCATGCCGAAGTCCACCACGCCGTCGGAACGGTTGGTGCCGACCATTTCGCAGAAATTGCGGATCGACTTGGGCGTGTAGCCACGACGACGGAAGCCCGACAGCGTCGACATGCGCGGGTCATCCCAGCCGTTGACGTGCTTCTCGTCCACCAGTTGCTTGAGCTTGCGCTTGCTGGTGATGGTGTAGTTCAGGTTCAGGCGGCTGAATTCGTACTGGCGCGGGTTGGCCGGCACCGGCAGGTGCTCGAGGAACCATTCGTACAACGGACGATGGCTTTCGAATTCCAGGGTGCAGATCGAGTGGGTAATGCCTTCGATGGCGTCCGACTGACCGTGGGTGAAGTCATAGTTGGGGTAGATGCACCATTTGTCGCCGGTCTGGTGGTGATGGGCGTGACGGATGCGGTACATGATCGGGTCGCGCAGGTTCATGTTCGGCGAAGCCATGTCGATCTTGGCGCGCAGCACCCGAGCGCCGTCCGGGAACTCACCGGCGCGCATGCGGGCGAACAGGTCCAGGTTCTCTTCCACGCTGCGATCACGGAACGGGCTGTTCTTGCCCGGCTCGGTCAGGCTGCCACGGTATTCCTTGGCCTGCTCGGGGGTCAGGTCGCACACGTAGGCGTTGCCGGCCTTGATCAGTTCCACGGCCCAGTCGTGCAACTGGTCGAAATATTGCGAGGCGTAGCGCACCTCACCGGACCATTGGAAACCCAGCCACTTGACGTCGCTTTCGATCGCGTCGATGTATTCCTGGTCTTCCTTGGCCGGGTTGGTGTCGTCGAAACGCAGGTGCGTGACGCCACCGAACTCCTGGGCCAGGCCGAAATTCACGCAGATCGACTTGGCATGGCCGATGTGCAGGTAGCCGTTGGGTTCTGGCGGGAAGCGAGTGACGATCTGTGTGTGCTTACCCGAGTCCAGGTCCGCCTGGATGATCGGGCGCAGGAAGTTGACCGGCACGGCCGGGCCGGTCTTGGAATTCGAGGTAGGGTCGACAGTGGGCTTGCTCATAGGATCCTTGAACAGACAAGTGCGCGGCCGGGTACGGCCTGATAAATCAAAGCCCGTATCATAGCCGATGCTGTCAAGCGCCTGACAGGCCAGGCCGGCAAACGATTGAATTTAATCGACGACCAGATGAAAAACAGCCTCGAAATTCGTGCCCGGCACGCTAAACTGCCCTGCCTGGCCGATTACAGCCAGACCGGTTGCGGGCAGTGAAGCCCCGAAACCCACGAATTCCTTGAAAGAGTACCGATCATGAGCAAAGTCAAACTGACCACCAACCACGGTGACATCGTTCTGCAACTGAATGCCGAGAAGGCGCCGCTGACCGTGGCCAACTTCATCGAATACGTCAACGCCGGCCACTACGAAAACACCGTATTCCACCGCGTCATCGGCAACTTCATGATCCAGGGCGGCGGTTTCGAGCCAGGCATGAAGGAAAAGAAAGACAAGCGCCCAAGCATCCAGAACGAAGCCGACAACGGCCTGCCGAACAAAAAGTACAGCGTTGCCATGGCCCGTACCATGGAGCCGCATTCGGCCTCCGCGCAGTTCTTCATCAACGTGGCGGACAACAGCTTCCTGAACCACAGCGGCAAGACCACCCAGGGCTGGGGCTATGCGGTGTTCGGTGAAGTGATCGAAGGCACCGACGTGGTCGACAAGATCAAAGGTGTTTCCACCACGTCCAAGGCCGGCCACCAGGACGTCCCGGCAGAAGACGTGATCATCGAGAAAGCCGAGATCGTTGAGTGATATTGCTGATTTCAGACTTGCATCTGGAAGAGGAGCGCCCGGACATCACCCGGGCGTTTCTGGATTTACTCGCCACACGCGCCCGCTCGGCGCAAGCGTTGTACATTCTGGGCGACTTTTTCGAAGCCTGGATCGGCGACGATGCCATGACGCCGTTCCAGCGTTCCATCTGCCAGGCCCTGCGCGAATTGAGCGACAGCGGCACGGCCATCTTCCTGATGCACGGCAATCGCGACTTCATGCTGGGGCAGGCCTTTTGCAAGGCGGCCGGCTGCACCCTGCTCAAGGACCCGAGTGTCGTGCAGTTCAATGGCGAGCCGGTGCTGCTGATGCACGGCGACAGTCTCTGCACCCGCGACGAAGGCTACATGAAGCTGCGGCGCTGGCTGCGCAACCCGGTCACGCTGTTCGTCCTGCGGCACCTGCCGCTGGGCAGCCGGCAGAAACTGGCGCGCAAACTGCGCAGCGAAAGCCGCACGCAGACACGCATGAAAGCCAATGACATCGTCGACGTCACGCCCGAAGAGATCCCGCGGATCATGCAGCAATACGGCGTGAAGACCTTGATCCACGGCCACACCCACCGCCCCGCCATCCACAAGCTGCAACTGGGCGAACACGCCGCCCGGCGCATCGTGCTGGGGGATTGGGACAAGCAAGGCTGGGCGTTGCAGGTGGATGAACAAGGGTTTGCGTTGGCGCCGTTTGGGTTCGGTAATGCGCAGCTGGCGTTGCCAAGCACCTAAAGCCCGCAGATCTCCTTTGTGGGCGCGAGCCTGTGGGAGCAAAGCTTGCTCGCGATGAACGATGACACGGTCTTGCAGTTGAACCATGTCGCCTGCATCGCGGGCAAGCCTTGCTCCCACAGGTACGCTCCCGCAGGGTGTTGTGTGTGGATCAGTGCCCCGCCGATGCAGGCCCCGCCTTCGCCGCAAACGGCGGCTTCGCCAGCCACACCAGCACGATCAACCCCATGAACGCCCACCCCAGCAGCGTGAAGTAATCCACGGTGGAGAGCATGTATGCCTGGCTGTTGAGGACCTGCTCAAGCCGGGCATAAGCCGGGGCACTCGCGCCACCGAGTTGGTTGAGTGCTTCGCGGGTGGCCGGCTCAAAAGTGCTGATGCTTTCGCTCAGGTAGGCGTGATGCTGGTCGGCCCGGCGGATCCAGATCCAGGTGGTCAGGGACGCGGCAAAGCTGCCGCCCAGGGTCCGCAGGAACGTCGCCAGCCCCGCGCCGTCGGCAATCTGGTGCGGCGGCAGGTCCGACATCAGAATGCTCAGGGTCGGCATGAAGAACAGCGCCACGCCGATGCCCATGAACAACTGCACCATCGCAATGTGCTGGAAATCCACCTCATTGGTAAACCCGGCGCGCATGAAGCAGCTCAGGCCCATGGCCAGGAACGCCAGCCCGGCCAACACACGCAGGTCGAACCGGTGGGCGTACTTGCCGACGAAGGGCGACATCAGCACCGGCAGGATGCCGATGGGCGCCACCGCCAGCCCGGCCCAGGTCGCGGTGTAGCCCATCTGTGTCTGCAACCACTGCGGCAGGATCAGGTTGATGCCGAAGAACCCGGCATAGCCCCCCACCAACACAATGGTGCCGATGCGAAAGTTGCGATAGGCGAACAGGCGGAGATTGACCACCGGGTGGCGGTCGGTCATTTCCCAGATCACGAACACCGCCAGGGCAATGATCGAAATCAGCGCACCGCTAATGATGAAATTCGATTCGAACCAGTCCAGGTCGTTGCCTTTGTCGAGAATCACCTGGAGCGCGCCGACGCCGATGATCAGCGTGATCAACCCCACGTAGTCCATTGGTTGATGGCTGGTGACCACCGGTCGCGCCTTGAGCTGCTGTTGCACGACCATCGCCGCGAAGACGCCGATGGGTACGTTGATGAAGAAAATCCACGGCCAGCTATAGCTGTCGGTGATCCAGCCACCGAGGATCGGCCCGGCAATCGGCGCCACCACCGTGACCATCGCCAGCAACGCCAGGGCCATGCCGCGCCTGGCCGGCGGGTACACGGCTATCAGCAAGGTCTGGGTCATCGGATACAACGGCCCGGCCACCAGCCCTTGAAGTACGCGAAAGCCAATCAGCTCCGGCATCGAGGTGGAAATACCGCACAAGAACGACGCGAGCACGAACAGCATCGTCGCCCACAAAAACAGCTTCACCTCGCCAAACCGCCGGCTCAACCAGCCGGTGAGCGGCAAGGCGATGGCGTTGCTCACCGCGAACGAGGTAATCACCCAAGTGCCCTGCTCCGAGCTCACGCCCAGGTTGCCGGAAATGGTCGGCAAGGCGACGTTGGCAATGGTGGTGTCGAGCACCTGCATGAACGTCGCCAGCGACAGCCCGATGGTGCTGAGCAACAGGCTGGGCGGCGTGAAAGACGCGTTATTGCTCATTGCGAGAATCCTATGAAGCGAAGGTGGCGAAATCCCTTGGGACAAGACCCAACCCCTGTGGGTGCAAGATCCTTAAACCCTGTGGGAGCAAGGCTGTGTGGGAGCAAAGCTTGCTCGCGAAACAGGCGATGCGGTCTTTCAGAAATCAAGGTGACTGTTTCGCGGGCAAGCCTTGCTCCCACAGGGTCTTGCTCCCACACAGCCTTGCTCCCACAGATTTCAGAGGCTGGCCTGCAATTGCGATCAGCGCTGCGCGGTCTTGCTCGCCACTGCGCTGTTGTCGTGGATCAGGCGGGCGATCATCGCGTCGGCATCGGCCAACTGCCGGTCGTAGACCTGGGTGCTGAACGAGGCTTTCTGCGGTGGCTGCTGGGCCAGTACCGGGCCGCTCTGGTCGTGCAGGTCGACGTTGACCAGGGTCGACAGGCCGATCCGCAGCGGATGCTTGGCCAGCTCCTGGGCATTGATGTGAATGCGCACCGGCACCCGCTGGACGATCTTGATCCAGTTACCGGTGGCGTTCTGCGCCGGCAGCAAGGCAAACGCGCTGCCGGTCCCGGCGCCGAGGCTGTCGATGGTGCCGCTGTACTTCACATCGCTGCCGTACAGGTCGGCTTCGATGTCCACCGGCTGGCCGATGCGCATGTCGCGCAGTTGGGTTTCCTTGAAGTTGGCGTCGATCCACAGCTGATCCAGCGGGATCACCGCCATCAACGCTGTGCCCGGCTGCACCCGCTGGCCGAGTTGCACGGTGCGCTTGGCGACATAACCGGTGACCGGTGCGATCAAGGTACTGCGGGCGTTGGCCAGGAAGGCCTGGCGCAGTTGCGCGGCGGCGGACTGCACGTCGGGATGGGACGACACCACGGTATCGTCCACCAAGGCGCTGGTGGTCTTGAGCTGTTGCCGGGCATTGGCCAAGGCGTTCTGCGCCGAGGTCAGGTCATCGCGGGCGTGAGACAGTTCCTCCTTGGAAATCGCCCCGCCGGCCGCCAGGTTCTTGCGTCGGCTGTAGTTTTCCTGGGCCTTCTGCACTTCGGCCTCTTGCGCATTGACCTGCGCCCGCATGCCATCGACATTGCTGTACAAACCACGTACCTGGCGCACGGTCCGGGCCAGGTTGGCCTGGGCACTTTGCAGCCCGACTTCGGCGTCGTTCGGGTCGAACTGCACCAGCACCTGGCCTTCACGCACCAGGTCGCCGTCGTCGGCCCCGATGCTCACCACGGTGCCGGTGACCAGCGGCGTGATTTCCACTACGTTGCCGTTCACATAGGCATCGTCGGTGCTTTCGCTCCAGCGACCATACAGTTCGTACCAGGCCCAGACGCCCAGGCCCGAAAGAATGACCAGCAGCGTCAGTGTCAGCAGCATGACCTTGCGCTTGCGTGGGTGGCTGTCTTGCGCATGTTCGGATTGAGTCGTTTCGGCAGTCGCCATGACAAGTACCTCGAATCAGTTATTTGGCGTGGTAGCGGCCGGGGTGACCGCCGCCAGGGTCTGGGCCTCGAAACCGCCGCCCAGGGCCTGCATCAGTTGGATCGACAAATCGATCTGGTCGGCATTCAGGTTCGCCAGTTGGCGCTGGGCCTGGAGCAATTGCTGCTCGATGCTCAACACGTCCAGGTAATTACCGATGCCCGAGCCGTAGCGCTGGACCACCGTGTCGTAGGAGCTCTGTGCGATATCGGTGGCATGTTGCTGGGCGCCGATCTGGCGAGCGATGTCACGCAATTGGTTGATGGTGTCGCTGACATCCCCAAGGGCCGTGACCAGGCTCTTGTTGTACTGCGCCACCGCCAGGTCGTAATCGGCGTCCCGGGCATCCAGGTCCGCCCGCAAGCGGCCGCCATCGAAGATCGGCAGCGACACCGTCGGCCCCACATTGAAGAAGCGGCTGGCCGAACCGAACATCGCATCGCCCAGCAACGACCGGGTTCCGGCGGCTGCGCTCAAGTTGAGATTGGGGTAGAAGTTGGTCTTGCCGGCCTCGATATCCTTGCTCGCCGCCTCGACCCGCCAGCGTGCCGCGACCAGGTCCGGACGCCGCCCCAGCAACTCGGCCGGCAGGTTCGACGGCAAGGCGACCGCGCTGGCTTGCAGCACGTTGGGCCGGGCGATTTCATTGCCGCGGTCCGGGCCTTTGCCCAGCAGCACCGCCAGGGCGATCTTGGCGCTTTGCAGGCGTTTCTCCGCGTCGATCAGGGTTGCATCGGCGCTGGCTTCCAGGCTTTCGGTCTGCTGGAACTGATATTCGCTGTCGATCCCGGCAGTGAGGCGGCGCTTGCCCAGGTCGAGCATCTGCCGGGTGCGCTTGAGGTCCTCGGCGGCCAGGTCATGAATAATGTGGGCCTGGCCCAGGTCGCTGTAGGCCCGGGCCACGTCGGCGGCCAGGGTCAGCTGCGCGGCCTGGCGATCGATCTCGGCGGCGCGGGCCTGGCCGAGGGCGGCTTCCCAGGCGGCACGCTGGCCACCCCAGAGGTCGAAGTTGTAATTGAAGTCCACACCTAACGTGCGCAAGGTGCTGTACGCCCCGCCCTGCCCTTGCGGGTCCTGGTCACGGGACAGGCGCGAACGGCTAGCGCCGCCGCTGGCATCCAGGGTCGGCAGGCGCGCCGCGTTGGCGGCGTAGGCGGCGGCACTGGCCTGATGCACCCGGGCGCTGGCGATCTGCATGTCCGGGCTATCGCGCAGGGCTTCACGGATCAGGCCGTCGAGTTGCGGGTCGCCAAGGCTTTTCCACCAATCGCTTTTTGGCCACGCGGCCGGCGACAGCGTGACACCGTTCAGGGATTGCCCGGCCTTGAGGCTCTGGGCCTCGAGGCTCACGCCTTCGGTCTTCAGGCCGCTGTAGCTGGCACAGCCCGCCAGGCTCATGGCCAAGACCACCAGGCTTAATCGGGTACGCAAGGTTTTACGCTTCATTTTCCCCCCATTCGCGACACGGCGATGGGATCACCGGCGGCGAGCAGAATTTTCTTGAGAATCTGTTCGAGGGTTTGCAGCTCCTCGGGGCTGATGGCGCAGGCCAACTGGTTCATGGCCTCGGCGCCGATAAACGGCAGGCGATCGGCGAGGGCCTGGCCGGCTTCGGTCAGCACCAGGCGCACTTGCCGGCGGTCCTGGGCGGAGCGTTCACGGGCCAGGAAACCTTTCTGCTCCAGGCGATCGAGCATCCGCGTCATCGAACCGCTGTCCAGGGACAGGTAACGACACAGCTCGGCCGGCGTCTCGATGCCGTACTGGGCCATGATGATCAACACCTTGAACTGCGCGGCGGTGATGCCGACGGGTTCCATGTGGGTGTCGATGATCCGGTCCTTGAGCAGCGCGGTACGGCCGAGCAGCATGCCGAGATGGCAGTTGTGAAAGTTGTCTGGGGTGAAATGCTTCATCTGACCACCGTTTGCTGCCTAGGCAGTGAATGTATGTCGAGATATTACTGCTTAGGCAGCGAATGTCAATCGAATAGTTAGCTTGCTATTCACATAAAGTGTGTGGGAGCTGGTCCTGTGGGAGCAAGGCTTGCCCGCGATAGCATCACCTCGGTTCGACTGATAGACCGAGTTGCCTATATCGCGGGCAAGCCTTGCTCCCACAAAAGCTCAGCTCCCACAGGGGGTTGGGGGAAGGGTTAGAAATCGCGCTTGTAGAAGATGTCCAACGAGCTGGCGACGCCGCTCGCGGCTTCGAGGTAGACCTTCTTGCTGAGCTTGTAGCGCAGGGCGATGGTGTTGGCCGGTTCGAACACACCAACGCCGTAGCGCAGGCTGAGTTTTTCCGACAGGTTGCCGCTGGCGACCACGCTGGTGGCATTGCCGCTGCCCTGGGTGTCGAGCTGGAAATCCTCGATCCCCAGGTTATTGGCCAGGCTGGTGGTCACCCCCGAGCTGCCCATCAACCCCAGGCCCAGCGCCGCCTGGGCGAGCATGTTGTTGTCCTCGCCGGTGGTGCTCAGCGGCCGGCCCAGCACCAGGTAGGACAATGCCTGCTCCTGGCTCATGGCCGGTTCCGAGAAGATTTGCGTGGCCGGTTGCTCGGCGCTGCCGCTCAAGCGGATGCCGGCGATCACGTCGTCGGTCTGGCGGATCGCTTCGATGTCCAGGTAAGGCTGGTCGATGGGCCCGGCAAACAGCAGCCGCGCCCGTCGCACCGTCAGCCGTTGCCCATAGGCGCGATAACGACCGTCGTTGAGCCAGAGCTCGCCGCGGGTGTCCATGTTGTCGCCGATGTGAACCTGGCCCTGCACGTTGGCGGTCAGGCCGAAACCCGAGAACGCGAGTTTGTCCTGGCCGACGATCACGTCGATGTCCATCGCCATGGCCAGCGGCGCCTTGCCCTCTTCGCTCTGGTGGCCGACGATCACCGTGTCATCCGAGACCTTGACGGTGGACGGCGGCAGTTCGCGAATGGTGATCTCGCCTTTGGGCACCAGGACCTTGCCGGCAATGGAGAGCCGCTCACCCTGCATGGTGATGTTGAGGTCAGGCGCCACGTCGAGCACCGCATAAGGCTCGACGGTGACCGGCAATTGCGAGCCCTTGAGGGCCAGGTTCATGGTCAGGGCGTCGCCCCAGCCGATGTTGCCGTTCAAGCTGCCCTGCCCGCTCTTGCCACTTTTCCAATTGCCATTGAGCTGCACCGCTTCGCCGGTAATCATTGCCCGCATCTGCAAGGCTTCGAGGCTGACCGGCAGTTCCGGGCCAGACACTTCGCCATCGCTGAGCAGCAGGTTGCCGTTGACCTGGGGCGCGAGCAAACCACCGGACAAGGTCCCGCTGCCGTTCAGGTGACCGGTGAGGGTTTCCACCATTGGCACGAATGGCCGGGCCACGGACAAGTCCAGGCCGGTCAGGCGGAACGAGCCGCTGATGGGTTTGCTGGCCGGTATGGGGTTGATTTGTGCCTGGAGCATCAGTTCGCCGAGCCTGGCGCCGACGAAATTCAGGTCGATGTCGATGCGCTTGGGGGTCAGGCGGCTATTGAGCGTCAGGGTCTGGTACGGGAAGTCCAGCCATTGCGCCTTATCGCCCTCCTTGTCCCGAATCCGTAAAGTACCGCCGCTGGCGTCCACCAGGATCCGGCCATTCGGACCGCTGGCCGGCAGGTCCAGTTGCAGGTCCGCGTTGAGCCGCCCCTGCCAGGCAAAATCCTTGGGCATCCACTGGGCCAGGCTTTCGATGGGGAATTGCTTGAGGTGATAGCGCAGCTTCGGCTCCGGCATCAGTCGCTGGTCTTCACCGCACAGGCTGGCCTCACCGGAACGCCAGCAATGCGCGCCGACGTTGAGCGTGCCGTCGGCCAGGCGCTCCAGTTTCGCCGGGGCTTGCAGACGCCAGGCTTGACCGCCGGCCTGCACGTCGCCGCTGGCCAGGCGCCCACGCCAATTGCCCTGGTCGAGCGCGCCATCGAGGGCCAGGGTCGTGTCGAGCTGCGGCCCTTGCAGGTCCAGGTTGAGCTTCTGCTGTTTGATATCACCCTGGCCGCTGACCGTCAGCACGCCCAGTGACGTTTCGCCGACGCGGATGCCGCTGGCCTTGAGGTCGAGCTTGCCGCGCTGGGTGCTGTCGAGGGTTGCGTCCAGGTTCAGGCTTTGCAGGCGGTTGTCCTGGAAGGCCAGTTGCGTGCCTTGCAGGCCGAGCTTGCCTTGGGGGGCCTTGAGCGTGCCGGCCACGTCGACACGGCCGACGACTTGGCCGCGCAATTGCGGCCAGAGCTGAGCCAGGCGTGCGAGCTTGATGTCGATCTGGCCGGTCAGCTTCTCTTGCAGGCTGGCACTGCCGTTGATGCGGTTATCCCCCAGGCGAATGTCCAGCGCGCTGAGCTTCCACTGCTCGCCGGCGCCGCTGGCCTTGGCCTGGAACAGCACTGGCTGGCCACGCAGTTTGCCCTTGAGGTCCAGGTCCGCGTCGAGATCGAGGCGGTCGTTCTTCATCATCCCTTTGCTGCGCAACGGCCCGGCCAGGGTCCCAGGCAACTCGCCAAGCCAATACGCCGGGTTGATGGCCGACAGTTGCAGCGCCGTGTCCCAGGCAATGCCCTCGGCAAATTGCAGGCTCAGGTGCCCTTCGGCCTTGCCCTGCCCCGCCGCGAGCTTGAGCTGCGGCAAGTGGATTTGCGTCAGGTCGCCGCTGAACGGGCTGCCCAGGCTGAAAGCCCCGGCGGGTCCGTCCAGCGCAGCCTGGAAGTTGCCCAGGTATTGGCCATCGGTGTAGGAGACTTCGCCGTCGAAGCGGCGCAGCGTCACCTGCGGCTCGTCGATCAGCGGATAGAGGCGATGCCAGGGGAAGTCCAGCCAGGCGACTTTCGCCTCGGCGCGCAGGCCTTCGCGCCAGTCCAATTGGCCGCTGAGCTTCAGGTTTTGCTGATCGCCGGCATCCAGATCCAGGCCGGCGATCTGCGCGCCATTGGCGTCCACCGTGCCTTGCAGCAACAACGCCACCGGCCCTTTTTCGGCGGGCAGCGTCGCCTTGCCGAGCAGTTGATAGCCGTTTTTCAGATCGCCTTCGCCGGTCAATTCCAGCTGATTGAGCAACAACGTGTCGGGCAGATCGGCACTGGCCTTGAAGCCGTCGGCGCTGATGTGCACCTTGGCGGGCAGGTTGTCCGCGAGCGGTTGCAGTTCACCGCTCAACTGGCCTTGCAGGTAACCGCTGCTGTCAGCCTTGAGGTTGAGGGTCTTGAGCAGGTTGCCGTCGACTTTCAGGTCCAGCGCCCAGGGCGTGGCGCCCGGCGCCGGCAAGGTCAACCGGCCCTCGGCGTTCAACGGCCAGTCGCCGCCCGGTTTCAGCAGGCCGGAGAGTTTCAGGCTCAGCTCATCGCGCTGCAATTGCACCGAATCGATCCGCATGCCCTCGGCGGTCCAATGGGCAACCAATTGCAGCCCCTTGAGCTGCTCGCTGCCGTTGAACGACAGGCTGCCGACCTGCACATCGCCCAGTTCGATGGCGAGCGGCAAGTCCAGGTCCGGCAAGCTGATCGGGCCGCTGCTCGGCTCATCGGCAGAGGCTGGCAATTGCAAGGCGACCTGGTCGGCCTTGAGCTGTTCGATGCACAGGGTCATGCGGGCCAGGCACAGCGGCGACCAGGCGAATATCAGCCGATCCACCTCCACCCGACTGGCGTCCTGCTGCCACAGCAGGTGATCGGCGCTCCACTGTCCACCCAGCCGGCCCTGGAAATTCTCCACGGTCAGCCCCGGCACCAGGCCGAGGGCCCAGCGGCTGCCGAATGCCGTGCCCAGCACAACGCTCAAGGCCAGCACGACCGCCACCAGCACCCCGGCGAGCGCCAGCAGCGTTATCTTCAAAGCACGCATCACAGCTCAGGCCCCATGGAAAAGTGCAAGCGGATGCCGCCGTCGTCGTCCATCGCATGGGCCAGGTCGAGGCGGATCGGGCCCACCGGCGAAACCCAGCGCACGCCGACGCCCACGCCGGTCTTGAGGCTCGGCAATTCGAGGCTGTTAAACGAGTTGCCCTGGTCGATGAACGTCGCCACCCGCCATTTTTCCGCGATGGAATATTGATATTCGAGGCTGCCGGCGACCATGTAACGACCACCGATACGGTCGCCCTCGGCGTTCTCCGGTGACAGGCTCTGGTAGTCATAGCCCCGCACGCTCTGGTCGCCACCGGCAAAAAAGCGCAGGGACGGCGGGATGGATTTGTAGCCATTGGTGGCGCTGCCGCCGATCTGCGCCCGCGCCAGCAAGCGATGCTTGTCGAACACCGTGGTCAGGCCCTTGACCATGGCGGTGCCGTATAAAAGGTTGTTGTCCGAAGCCAGCCCTTCCTTGGCGACCTTGGTGTCGAACTGCAAACGGTAGCCGTTGTGCGGATCGATGCGGTTGTCGCTGCGCAGGTAGGAATAGCTCACGCCCGGCATCAGCAGCGTACTCAGGCCCGCATCGTCGCCGAGGCGGTACTCCTCGCGCTGCCATTTGAGCGACACCACCCGCTGCCAGCCGCTGGGCAACTTGCTGTGCCATTCCGGGCCCACGGTGAGCAGTTTGCTGAGGCTGTCGGTGCCGGCCAGTTCTTCATATTGATAACCGCCGGCGTAGCGCATCTTGTCGGTCAGCGGCGGGTCCAGTGGCACGTCGTACCACAGGCCGACGTTCTGCCGGGGCGCCGACACTTCCGCTTCCCAGCCATAGCTGTGGCCCTGGGGGTTGACCCAGTGGCGCGTCCAGTTGGCTTTGGCCCTGGGCCCGACGTCGGTGGAAAACCCCAGGCCCAGGCCCATGGTGCGCGGCTTGCGCGTTTCGAGCTTGACCGCCACCGGGATCACGTTATCGGTGGCGGCGGTGGGCGCGGCATCCACGCGCACGCCTTCGAAATAGCCGCTCGATTGCAGGGCCTGATTGAGCTCTGCAATGAGTTCGGAGTCGTACGCCGTGCCGGCCTTGAACGGCACCATGCGCTGCAACAGATCTTCGTCGAACGGCGTGTTGCCCTCAAAACTCACCGGGCCCAAGGCATAGCGCGGGCCGCTGTCGTAAATCAGTTCGATGTCGGCGATGCCCGCCTGGGGGTCAACCGACAGCTTCTGCCGGGTGAAGCGCCCGCTGAAAAAACCATAGCGCGAGGCCTGGTTCTGGATGATCCGCTTGGCGTCTTCGTAACGGCCATGGTTGAGCACCGCGCCGGGCTTGAGGGCGGCGTTGCTGGGTACGCGAAAGGCTTTGAGCGATGCTGCGGGGCCGTCGATGCGCACGGTGACGTTGCGCAAATGCACAGGCTCGCCGGGGTCGATGGTCAGCACCAGGCGTGGGTCCTTGCCGCCCTTGACCTCACTGTCGATCTGCGGCTGGTAGTAGCCCAGCGCCTGGGCTGCCTTGCGCGCCTGCTCCTCGGCGCCACGGCTGAAGCGCAGCAAGGCCTCCTCGTCACGATCACCCACACCGCCGATGTAACCTTCTACGTTGGCCTTGAGTTCATCGTTGGACGGCTTGACCCGTACTTCCAATTCACTGTTTGCCAGCGCCGCGCAGCTGAGGGACAGCAAGAGCGCGCCACTGGTCATTCTTCCTGAGAGGTTCATGGCGCGGATGCTATCACGAGCGTAGGTGCCTGATAGAGCCGGACATTTCGCAAAAGTTCGACCGATTATGCCGTTGCGCTTTGCAGAACCTGCGGGTTGGCGTGGAAGAACACATGCTCGCGGATCGGTCCTACCGCCACTTCGCCGATTTCCTCGTAACCCTGGCGTTTATAAAACTCAAGGTAACGCGGGTTGCCGGTGTCCAGCACCACGCCTTGGGAATGCTCGTCCGCCGCGCACCAGTTATGCACCGCCTCAAGCAACTGTTCGCCGAAATGCTTGCCCTGAAACTGTGGGTGTACCCCCAGCAGCGGCAATACATGGACCGCATCCGACGGCAGGCAGGCCAGCACTGCCGCGTGGTATTCCAGGTAGCGCCGGGTGCAACGAAAACCGGTGCTCAAGACCATGCGCAAGCGCCAGGCCCAGCTTTCGGTGATGCCCAGGCGCCGCTGCGGCGGAGCGATCAGGGCGATGCCGATCAGGCGGTCGTTGACCAGCAAGCCGATGGCCGGCAAATCCTGGAGAAAATGCTGCTTGACCAGCTCACGCACCGTGGCCCGTACCCGCTGTTCATAACCGGGACGCTCGGATTCGAACAGGTAGCTGAAGGTCGGCTCGTGGCGATAGGCCTGGTACAGCAACGAACGGGCTTCACGGGAATAACCGCTGTCGAGCATATGGATGTCGGCGATGGCGGTTGCAGTTTCGGGCATGGCGTTGGATCTCCTGGGGCGAGGCTCGGTGAGGCCCTGCTCTTATTGAGTACGAACCCGATAGGGTCGTGATCGTTCCTACATGCAAAGGACATTAGCAGTGCATTTGTCCTACTGCCACGCTGGCCGTGTTCCGACATGTCAGCTAGCATCGCAGTTTTGCCAGGACAGCCGACCATGAAGATCGTCTCCTTCAACATCAACGGGCTGCGCGCCCGCCCCCATCAGTTGGCGGCGCTGATCGAGAAGCACCAGCCGGACGTGATCGGGCTGCAGGAAACCAAGGTCCACGACGAACAATTTCCCCTGGCCGAGGTGCAGGCCCTGGGCTACCACGTGCATTACCACGGGCAAAAGGGCCATTACGGCGTCGCCCTGCTCTCGCGCCAGGCGCCACTGAGCCTGTACAAGGGCTTCGAGGGCGACGACGAGGACGCCCAGCGGCGCTTCATCTGGGGCACCTTCGCCGATGCCAACGGCGTGCCGGTGACCATCATGAACGGTTATTTCCCACAAGGTGAAAGCCGCGACCACCCGACCAAATTCCCGGCCAAGGAACGTTTCTACAGCGATTTGCAGCAATTGCTGGAAAGCCGCTTCAGCAACGACCAGCCGGTGGTGGTAATGGGCGACGTGAACATTTCTCCGGAAGACTGCGACATCGGCATCGGCCCCGACAACATGAAGCGCTGGCTGAAAACCGGCAAATGCAGCTTCCTGCCGGAAGAACGCGAATGGATGGCCCGCCTGAAGAACTGGGGCCTGGTGGACAGCTTCCGTCACCTGAACCCGGACGTCACCGACCGCTTCAGCTGGTTCGACTACCGCAGCCGCGGTTTCGAGGACGAGCCCAAGCGCGGCCTGCGCATCGACCTGATCCTCACCTCCCATGGCCTGCTGCCACGGGTCAAGGACGCCGGCGTGGACTACGAACTGCGGGGCATGGAAAAACCGTCGGACCATGCGCCGATCTGGCTGCAGTTGAGCTGACTGGCGCACACAAAACCCCTGTGGGAGCAAAGCTTGCTCGCGATGAACGATGACACGGTCTTGCAGTTGAACCGTGCCGCCTGCATCGCGAGCAAGCTTTGCTCCCACAGAAATTTTCTGATTCTGCGACCCCATTGCCCTGCCGCGCCTGACAAGTCGCAACCCTGTCACCTTTCAGTAACCTGACTGACTTAATCTTCCGGCACTTCCTCGGGTTCAGCAGGTGCCGGCATGCGGCTGCGCGTTGTCTTTTTCATCGGCCTCTGGCTGCCGTTCATGGCATCGGCCGGCAGTTTGCCCATTCCCGAACAGGGCCCGGCCCTGCGCCTCCAAGGTTCCAACACCATCGGCGCGGCGCTCGGGCCGGCCCTGGTCAGGGGGTTGATGGAAGATCAGGGGCTGCTCAGGGTCAGCAGCGAAATCACCGGTCACGACAACGAGCAGCGCATCGTCGGCCAGACCGTCGACGGCCGGCGGGTGGAAGTGGACATCGCGGCCCACGGCTCCAGCACCGGCTTCGCCGCCCTCAAGCAGGGCAACGCCGACCTGGCCGCCTCTTCGCGACCGATCAAGGACAGCGAGCTGAAGGAACTGTCGTCCCTGGGCGACCTGAAAAGTCCCACCGCCGAGCAGGTCATCGCCATTGATGGCCTGGCGATTATTCTTCATCCGCAGAACCCGTTGCGTCAGCTCGATACCGTGCAACTGGCGCGGATATTCAGTGGCGAGGTGAAAACCTGGGAGGCCGTGGGCGGCGTCGGTGGGCCGATTCATCTTTTTGCCCGGGATGAACAGTCCGGCACCTACGATACCTTCAAGGAACTGGTCCTCGGCCGACAGGGCAAACGGCTGGATCCTTCAGCACGGCGCTTCGAATCCAGCGAACAGTTGTCCGACGCTGTCAGCCAGGACCCGCAGGGCATCGGCTTCATCGGTTTGCCCTATGTGCGCCAGGCCAAGGCACTGGCGATTGTCGACGGCGCTTCGCAACCCATGCTGCCGCTCAACCACCTGATCGCCACCGAGGACTACCCGCTTTCCCGGCGCCTGTTCTTCTACTTGCCACCCTGGGGAACCAACCCGTGGGCCGAGGCGCTGGTGGCGTTCACCCAAAGCGACAAAGGCCAGGCCATCGTCGCCGCCAACGGGTTTATCGCCCAGACCGTCCAGGCCATGGCCGTCACACCGAATGCGTTGATGCCCGAGGGTTACCAGGCCCTGAGCCGCCACGCCCAACGCTTGACCGTGAACTTCCGCTTCGAAGAAGGCAGCGCCAGCCTGGACAACAAGGCCCATCAAGACCTGGGCCGCGTGCTCGACTATATAAAGCAGCATGGCAAAACCGATCGACGCGTGACACTGGTGGGGTTTGGCGACGCCAAGGACGACCCGGCGCGGGCCGACCTTCTGTCCAAACTGCGGGCCATGGCGGTGCGGCGTGAACTGGTCAAATACGGTGTGGCACTGCGAGAGGTACGAGGGTTCGGTGCATTGATGCCGGTGGCGGCCAACAGTGAGGATGAAGGGCGGGTCAGGAATCGGCGAGTTGAGGTTTGGGTTTACTGAACCTGGTCAAACGGCGCAACACAAATCCCTGTGGGAGCAAAGCTTGCTCGCGATGCAGGCACCTCGGTTCCCCGGGAGACCGCGTCATCTTCATCGCGGGCAAGCCTTGCTCCCACAGCGGGGCGGTGCGACGTTTCGCTAAATTCCCTCGCCACAAAAGCCTGGATGTTTATCGCATTAATCTCGGCGTAAGACCGAACGGCCTCACCTTGCGCCATTGCCTACAACTACGCCAGAATCCGCCGGCTTGTGCGCCTGGGGGGCGGGCTCTATCGTTTCCGGGTCGCTGACGAATCAGCGATCGGGTTTGGTAGCCCGGTTTCCTGGCGCAAGTGCACCCTGATGCAAGGGACTTCTACGTCCGCTGTTTTATGGTGGTCATGCGCAGGGCGTTCTCGGACGCGCCGGGTTGCCAGGTAACCGGTCTACCAACCTTCGTATGGCCACCACCCTTCGTTTGGTAGCGAGAGTGATGGCTCCAATTTCTTATCTGGAGTTTCATCTATGTTCAAACCAACACCCAACCCACCGGACACCGATCCATCCAACTCAAAAGCGTTCGACAAAGCCGCCGACCGCATCCTCGATTCCTACCTCAAGCCCAAACCCAACAAACCCCAGGCCGATCCCGGCCAACTGTTCACCGTCGCCCCTGGCGTCGACACCGAAACCCTGCTCGCCAACCTCAGCGAAAACCTGGCCTCGGCCAACGCCATGCTCAGCGACCTGGCCTTCGACCTGGAAGGTTCAAGGCGCCATATTGCCCTGGGCATCCACCAATTGATCGAATTGAGTGGACAGCTGGCAAACCGAGCGTTGGACAACGTCGAAGCGCGCTAGCCGACTCACCACATGGAACTGGCCTCTTAAGAACATCTCCAGAGGCCAACGCGAACCCTGCTTTGTGGCGAGGGGATTCATTGTGGGAGCAAAGCTTGCTCGCGATGCAGGCGCCTCGGTTCCCCAGGAGACCGCGTCGTCTTCATCGCGGGCAAGCCTTGCTCCCACATTCGATCCTTAAAGAACGGGCAGCGCGTTAGCGCCCCGCCAACTCCATGATCATCCGCGACAGCAGATAGATCCTTGGCACCACACTCTCAACCTCAGCGTATTCCTCCGGCGTATGGATGTTGCCACCAACGATGCCGAAACCATCCAACGTCGGCGTACCAACCCCGGCCGACAGGCTGGCATCCGCCGCCCCACCGCTGCCTTCTTCAGTCAGTTTGCGCCCCAGTTCGCCATAGATGCCTTGGGCCATGGCCATCAACCGGTCCGACTCCGCCGTCTGCGGCATCGGTGGCAGGCCGCGCTTGAGGCTGGTGGTGACTTCAGTGTCGGCGATCAACTTGTCCTGCGACACACGGGCCAGGTCTTTTTCGATGCGGTCGAACTCTTCCGGCACCGCCGCCCGCACATCCGCCTTGGCGCTCGCCTGGTCGGGGATCACGTTGGTCCGGTCGCCGGCCTTGATCACCGTGAAGTTGATGGTGGTTTTCTTTTCCGCGTCGCCAAGCTTGCCCAGTTGCAAGATCTGGTGCGCGGCTTCCATCGCCGCATTGCGCCCCAGTTCCGGCGCGACACCGGCGTGGGACGCCTTGCCCTTGACCTCCACCAGCGCCGTGGCACTGCCCTTGCGCCACACCACCAAGCCATCGGCCGGGCGACCCGGCTCGAGGTTGAGGGTCACGTCATGGGCCTTGGCGGTTTTCTTGATCAGGTCGGTGGCGGCGTCCGAACCGGTTTCTTCGCTGGCGTCGAGCAGGAAAGTAATCTGCGCGTAGTTCTTGAAGTCCTGGTTCTTGAGCACCTTCAGCGCATAGATCCCGGCAACGATGCCGCCCTTGTCATCCATCACCCCCGGCCCATAGGCCCGGCCATCCTTGATGTGGAAGGGACGCTCGGCGGCCGAGCCTTCCTTGAACACCGTGTCCATGTGGGCCATCAGCAGGATTCTTGCCTTGCCGGTGCCCTTGAGGGTCGCCAGGATGTGCTGGGTGCCGTCCGAGTTAGGCACCTTTTCGATGGTGGCGCCCAACTTCGTCAATTCATCGATCGCAATATCACCGACCTGGGTCAGCCCCGGCACATAGCCTGAGCCAGAGTCGATGTTCACCAACCGTTCGAGCAGTTTCAGGGCCTCGCCCTTGTACTGTTCGGCGTCGTTCAGGACTTGTTGATGGGGCTGCGCGAGAGCAACGGGGGCGAAGGCGCCGAGGGCCAGGCTCAGGCCAAGACTGACGGCCAGACGGGAGCGAAGAGCGGTCATCATCATGATTTCATCCTTGTTCCGTATCGAAAGAGTGCCATAGGCACCCTACCCGACAATGGGCCAAGGCTCTAGACCGCAGGTGGCCACCTCAAGGGGAAATGACCGAGGCCTCCAACACCTGCCGATGCCGGTAACACGTGACCCGGTTGCGCCCGCCGGTCTTGGCCTCGTAAAGCGCCTGGTCGGCATCATTGAGCCAATGGGTCGCATCGCCATAAGCCGGGTTGAAGGCCGCCAGGCCAATGCTCAGGCTCACCTTCAGCGCCGGGTTCTGTTCATAGCTGAGCGTCGCAAAACGCTCGCGCAACCCGTCCATGGCCTGCACGGCATTGTGAAGCGTCAGGTCCGGCAGAATCACACAGAACTCGTCCCCGCCATAACGCCCGACCACATCGGCGGCGCGCAGGTTCTGCTTGAGCATCTTGCCAAGCTGGCGCAACACGATGTCGCCGGCGACATGGCCATAGGTGTCATTGATGGCCTTGAAGTGATCGATGTCGATCAGCGCAATCGCGCCGCGCCCTGCCCCGTCATTCGGGTGACGCTGGCAGCGCTGGAACTCCTCGTCGAGGCGATCTTTCCAGGCGCCATGGTTAAGCAAGCCGGTCAGGCTGTCAGTGCGACTCAGGGCCAGCAACTCGCGCTTTTGCCGGCCCAGGGTGTAGGCCTGGCGATAGCAGAACCAACCCAGCGCCATCGGATACAGGCACAGCAGCGGCAGACACGCGTAGATCTGCGCCGGGCTGGTCATGGGCACGCTGGTCAGCGGAAAGATCAGCACGCCCACGATGATGCCCGTCACTTGGGCCAGCACCCCGATAAGCAGGAAACGCAGGCCACCAATGGCAACATTGTTCATCGCCATCATCGCCAGCGTGACGGCCGTGGGCAGCGGGTTGAACTGCATCGCTACGACCCAGAAGCCACCGAGCACCGCATCGATCAGTAAATTGAGGTGTTCGACGTAGTACGGCCTCGAGCAATGCCGGCCCCACCAGTAGGCCAAATGTGGCCAGAGCAGGCCGTTGAACAGCATGAACCCCCAGACCCACGGCGCCGGTTCGAGGGGAAAGACGGCAACACTCACCAACAGCAACCCCAGCGTCAGGCCCAGAATGCGCGATATATAAAGCCTCCTGGCCAGCGTCCGTCCCTTTTTTCCCGTTTTTTGCATAAGAACCTCTGCACCGCGGGTTTCCCAAGTCATTGGGACGGGGGGTAGCTTGGAGTCTATCAGGGCAGCATCAAATAGCCACCATTGAATGAAGGGGTATTTATTCTCCTTCAAATGTCGGGCACTGCCGCGGATCTTGGCTATACATGAGTCATCCGGCGGCTGTCATAGCAAGTAGCAAAGCAAATGCGCCATGTCATCGCGATGTGCTCGGGTTTCAGCTTCACTTAACGGTATCTGACCCGTCGGCTCAGACTGGCCGATCACATTCTGTCCTGACCCATGGAGAGCAAAACATGCTGGTGTTGTGGGTAGTCCTTGCCGTGTTTATCGCCTGGAGCTGGTTGACGTATCCAGGCATCGGCCATGTGCTGTACGACATGGGCATGGCGCTGGAGGCACGTCTCTACCGGTTGCACAAGATCACCGTCCCCATCAGCGAGATGACCGTATCGACCTGGCAAGGCGGGCCCTATGAAGCGTCCGGCAGCATCCTGATGCTGCATGGCTACAGCGCCGACAAGAATCTCTGGCTGCGCTTTGCCCGGCATTTTGTCGGCGACTACCGGGTGGTGGTGCCCGATCTGGCCGGCCATGGCGAAACCGGCTTCAAGGCCGGCGGCGGCTATGACATCCCGACCCAGGCCCGGCGGGTCATCGAGTTGCTCGACGCCTGTGGCCTGGACAAGGTCCATGTGATCGGCAATTCCATGGGCGGTTACCTCGCCGCATGGCTGGCGGCCACGTCGCCCGAGCGCGTGCTGACCCTGGCGCTGATCGATCCGGCCGGCGTCACTGCCCCCGAAGCCAGCGACATGGAACGCCACCTGGCCGCCGGGCATAACCCGTTCCTCGTCGACTCGCGGGACGATTTCGCGCCGTTCTACGCAATGACCATGGCCTCCCCGCCCTGGGTGCCCAGCGTGGTGCTGGCGGCAATGGCCGAACGTTACGAACGGCGCCGCGATGAACTGGCGGAGATCTTCGTCGATTTTCGCGCCAGCCCGCCGATGGAACCGCGCCTGGCCGACATCAGCGCCCCGTCGCTGCTACTCTGGGGACGCAAGGACCGGCTGATCGACGTCAGCAGCGTGCCGGTGTGGAGCAAGGGCATCGCCGATTTGCGGGTGGAAATCTGGGACGGTATCGGCCACATGCCCATGGTCGAACGACCGGGGAAAACCGCGGCGCTGTACCGGGAATTTCTCAAGGGGTTGGGGCAGTGACCGTCATGCAAGGAATCTCCCTGTGCGGGGCTCCGTAGGAGCTGCCGCAGGCTGCGATCTTTTGATCTTGATCTATAGGGTCTTTCGCTCAAGACTCAATCGCCAGGGGAAAGATCGCAGCCTCGTTACACTCGTCAGCTCCTACAGGGTATCGACTTCATGAACATCCTCTACGACGAACACCTCGACGGCCCCTTGCCCAAGGTGGACAAACAAGCCCTGCTTCACACCTTGCAGACACAGATTCCAGACCTGGAGATCCTGCACCGCGAGGAAGACCTCAAGCCCTATGAATGCGATGGCCTGTCGGCCTACCGCACCACGCCCCTGCTGGTGGTATTGCCCAGGCGAGTCGAGCAGGTGCAGGCGCTGCTCACGCTCTGCCATGGACAGAATGTGCCGGTGGTCGCCAGGGGCGCCGGGACCGGTCTGTCCGGCGGCGCCCTGCCCCTGGAAAGTGGCGTGTTGCTGGTGATGGCGCGGTTCAACCAGATCCTGCACATCGACCCCGACGCCCGCACCGCGCGGCTTCAGCCCGGTGTACGCAACCTGGCGATCTCCCAGGCGGCGGCACCGTTCGGGCTGTATTACGCACCAGATCCCTCGTCGCAGATCGCCTGTTCCATCGGCGGCAATGTCGCGGAAAACGCCGGCGGCGTGCACTGCCTCAAGTACGGCCTGACGGTGCATAACCTGTTGAAACTGGAAATCCTCACCGTCGAAGGCGAACGCCTGACCCTGGGCAGCGAAGCCCTGGATTCGCCGGGCCTGGACCTGCTGGCACTGTTCACCGGTTCCGAAGGTTTGCTGGGGGTGATCACCGAAGTGACGGTCAAACTGCTGCCCCGGCCCCAGGTCGCCAAGGTGCTGCTGGCCAGTTTCGATTCGGTGGACAAGGCCGGGCGAGCGGTGGCCGACATCATCGCCGCCGGGATCATCCCCGGCGGCCTGGAAATGATGGACAACCTGGCGATCCGCGCCGCCGAGGACTTCATCCACGCCGGCTATCCCGTGGAAGCCGAAGCGATCCTGCTGTGTGAACTGGACGGGGTCGAGGCCGATGTCCATGACGATTGCGAACGGGTCCGCCAGGTGTTGGAGCAGGCCGGTGCCACCGAGGTGCGCCAGGCGCGGGACGAGGCCGAACGGCTGCGCTTCTGGGCCGGGCGCAAGAACGCCTTCCCGGCGGTGGGTCGCCTGGCGCCGGATTATTACTGCATGGACGGCACCATCCCGCGACGCGCCTTGCCCGAGGTGCTGCAGCGCATCGCCAGCCTCGGTGTCGAGCATGGCCTGCGCGTCGCCAACGTCTTTCACGCCGGTGACGGCAACATGCACCCGCTGATCCTGTTCGATGCCAACCAGCCCGGCGAACTGGAGCGCGCCGAAACCCTGGGCGGGAAAATCCTCGAACTGTGTGTCCAGGTGGGCGGCAGCATCACTGGCGAACACGGTGTGGGCCGGGAAAAAATCAATCAGATGTGCACGCAATTCAACAGCGACGAACTGAACCTGTTCCACGCGGTAAAGGCAGCGTTCGATCCCCAAGGCCTGCTCAACCCCGGCAAGAACATCCCGACCCTGCACCGCTGCGCTGAATTCGGTGCCATGCACATCCATGGCGGGCAACTGCCGTTTCCCGAACTGGAGCGTTTCTGATGAGCCGCGAAGCCGACCAGGACGCCAGCGACCTGCTGCTCGAACAGGTCAATCGCGCCCGGGCCAACGCCACGCCGCTGCGTATCCAGGGTTCGAACAGCAAGGCCTTCCTGGGGCGCGAAGTGGCCGGCGAAGTGCTGGACACCCGCGTCCATCGTGGCATCGTCCACTACGACCCCACCGAACTGGTCATCACGGCCCGGGCCGGCACCCCGCTGCGGGAACTGCTTGCCGCCCTCGACGCCGCCGGCCAGCGGCTGCCCTGCGAACCGCCAACATTTGGCGACGACGCCACGGTCGGCGGCATGGTCGCCGCCGGGCTGTCGGGGCCGCGTCGCCCATGGGCCGGTTCGGTGCGCGACTTTGTCCTAGGCACACGCCTGATCAGTGGCCACGGCGCGTTGCTGCGTTTCGGCGGCGAGGTGATGAAAAACGTCGCCGGCTACGATCTCTCGCGCCTGTTGGCCGGCAGTTTCGGTTGCCTGGGGGTGATCACCGAAGTCTCCTTGAAGGTCCTGCCCAAACCCCGTCACAGCCTGAGTATCCGCCTGGAACTGGACAGCGCCGAGGCCCTGGAAAAACTCGCCGAATGGGGTCGTCAGCCGCTGCCCATCAGCGCCGCCAGCCATGACGGCGACTGCCTGCACCTGCGCCTGGAGGGTGGCGAAGGCTCGGTCAGTGCCGCTCATCAGCGTTTCGGTGGCGAGGTGATCGACGATCAATACTGGACGGCACTCAATGAACATCAGCTGGCCTTCTTCGATGAAGGCTTGCCGCTGTGGCGTCTGTCGTTACCCAACCATACCGGGCCGCTCGCCCTGCCCGGGGCGCAGTTGATCGACTGGGCCGGCGCCCAACGCTGGTTGAAAACCGAGGCCGACACGGTGCAAGCCCTGGCCCATGAAGTCGGCGGCCATGCCACCTGCTATCGTCAGGGGGCCAGCGACACGCCGTTCCAGCCGCTGGCTCCGGCGCTGCTGCGCTATCACCGGCAACTCAAGGCCCAGCTCGATCCCCTGGGGCTGTTCAATCCTGGGCGGATGTACCCGGAGTTCTAGTGTCCTGTGTCGCAAATGCGTTCCTTTTTGACGAGTGGCTGTTGTCGTCAGGCAAGGCGCCGCGACGAGTCATAGCCCGCTATGGCGAGGAGCGGCAACGCAGCATGACGACAACAGACGCCGTCAAAAAGAAACAGCATTTGTGATACAGGACACTACCTATGCAGACTCGGTTCAGTGAGGAAAGCAAAAATCTGCCCCGCGCCGAAGAAGCCGAACGGATCCTGCGCAGTTGCGTGCATTGCGGTTTCTGCAATGCCACCTGCCCCACTTACCAATTGCTCGGCGATGAACTGGACGGCCCGCGCGGACGCATCTACCTGATCAAGCAGGTGCTTGAAGGCCAGCCGGCGACGGCCAGCACCCAACTGCACCTGGATCGCTGCCTGTCGTGTCGCAACTGCGAGACCACCTGCCCGTCCGGCGTGGATTACCACAACCTGCTGGACATCGGCCGGGCGGTGGTCGATCACGCCGTACCGCGCCCCGCCGGCCAACGGGCGCTGCGCCTGGGGCTGCGAAGCCTGGCTTCCAACCCCGAGCGGTTCAAAGCCTTGCTGCGCCTTGGGACAGTGTTCCGTGCGCTGCTGTCGACGAACCTGACCGCGAAGTTGCCCCGCCCTTCCCCGCCTCACGGCGAGCGCCCGCCTCCGCGGCATCGGCGTACGGTGTTGATGCTCGAAGGTTGCGTGCAACCGGGCCTGTCGCCCAACACCAATGCCTCGGCAGCGCGGGTGCTGGATCGACTCGGCGTCAGCGTGATCCCTTGTGCGCAGGCCGGCTGCTGCGGTGCGCTGGATTATCACCTCGATGCCCAGGCCACCGGGCTGGACCGCGCCCGACAGAACATCGACGCCTGGTGGCCGCACTTGGAAAACGGTGCTGAAGCCATCGTCCAGACGGCCAGCGGCTGCGGCGCGTTCATCAAGGACTACGGGCACCTGCTGGAACATGACCCCAACTATGCCGCCAAGGCCAGACAAGTAAGCGAACGGGCGCTGGACCTGGTGCAAGTGCTCGGCAAAGAACCGCTGGAACAGATCTGCGCGGCCAGGAACCAGCGGATTGCCGTGCATTGCCCCTGCACCTTGCAGCACGCGCAGAAACTCGGCGGCAGCATCGAGGCGCTGCTGACGCGACTGGGTTTCAACCTCACCGAGGTGCCCGACGGCCATTTGTGTTGCGGCTCGGCCGGCACCTATTCGCTGACCCAGCCCGCCCTGGCGCGGCAATTGCGCGACAACCGCCTCAATGCGCTGGAAAGCGGCCAGCCGGAGCTGATCGTCACCGCCAACGTCGGCTGCCAGAACCACCTCGACGGCGCCGGTCGCACGCCCGTGCGGCACTGGATCGAGCTGGTGGATCAGTCCCTGGCAGAATGAAGTCCTGAAGATTCTTCGTTTGCCGGGGCCGGCGAAGGCTGCGATCTTTCGTCCAACTTTCCCACAGCCCTCGCCAGGAATTCTTACGATGAGCTTCGTCAGCCCCGACCTGATCCGCCAACGCTTCTCCAGAGCGATGTCCGACATGTACCGCGACGAGGTGCCGCTGTATGGCGCGCTGATGAAGCTGGTGGAACACACCAACGCCCAAGTGCTGGCCGAAGACCCGGTCCTGGCCGCACACCTGCGCAGCACCGGCGAACTCGGGCGCCTGGACCTGGAACGCCACGGCGCGATCCGCGTCGGCACCGCCGCCGAGCTGGCGACCCTGGGGCGTCTGTTCGCGGTCATGGGCATGCAGCCGGTGGGCTACTACGACCTCACGCCTGCCGGGGTGCCGGTGCATTCCACCGCCTTCCGCGCCGTGCACGAAAGCGCGTTGCAGGTCAGTCCGTTCCGGGTGTTTACCTCGCTGCTGCGCCTGGAACTGATCGAGAACGCCGAGCTTCGGGCCTTTGCCGAGTTGGTGTTGGACAAACGACAGATCTTCACCCCCAGGGCCCTTGAGCTCATTGAGCTGGCCGAACACCAGGGTGGCCTGAGCGAATCCCAGGCTGAGGACTTCGTCCTACAGGCTCTGGAAACCTTTCGCTGGCACCACAGCGCCACCGTCACCGCCGAACAGTACCGGCAACTGAGCGCCCAACATCGCCTGATCGCCGACGTGGTGGCGTTCAAGGGCCCGCACATCAATCACCTGACACCGCGTACCCTGGACATCGACATCGTCCAGGCCCGTATGCCCGTGCACGGCATTACCCCCAAGGCCGTGATCGAAGGCCCACCCCGTCGCCAATGCCCAATCCTGCTGCGCCAGACCAGTTTCAAGGCACTCGACGAACCCGTCGCCTTCACCGACCAGACCCAGCCCCAAGGCAGCCACAGCGCCCGCTTCGGCGAAATCGAGCAACGCGGCGCGGCCCTCACGCCCAAGGGCCGCGCGCTCTACGATCAATTGCTGAACGCCGCGCGCGACGCGCTGGGAGAGTTTCCCAACGAAGCCAACGCCGAACGCTACAACCGGCTGATGGCCGAACACTTTGTCGAATTCCCTGACAACCACGACGAACTGCGCCGACAGGCATTGGCGTACTTCCGCTATTTCGTCACGCCCGAGGGCTTCGCCGCCAAGGGCACACTTGAACAAGCGGCCTCCCTGGAGCACTTGCTCGAGCAGCAATACCTGCGCGCCGAACCCTTGGTGTACGAGGACTTCCTCCCCGTCAGCGCCGCCGGTATTTTCCAGTCGAACCTCGGCGATGCCGCCCAGAGTCATTTTGCCGGCCAGTCCAATCGCCAGGCCTTCGAAGAGGCGTTGGGACGAGCAACCATTGATGAACTGGGTTTGTACGCCCAGACACAACAGCGCTCCATCGATGAGTGCAGGGCTGCATTGGGCGTGTAGGAATAAGCCGAAGGACAAAACGGCAAAAAACTGCCTGAGAGGCGTGCGCGCGGCGCGCCTTTCTTGGCCACCCGGCTCGGGTATCGCGGTGTCTGATCGGGTCGCGAGGAGCTGCAATGGGCCGGGCAAGCCTTTGAGCGCTTTCTCGCTTGCCTGCAGGGAGACGCTTCCCGATATAAGATCAACCTATTGATATATATAGGTTTTTAAAAGATGGCATAGCTCTTGATATCCGTGAGGCCACCTCGGGGCGACTCCCGTCCCAGGTCCTATCGTTATCCAGGAAGGAGAGCATCCATTGGCAACTCCCGCGTACATGTCCGTTGAGGGCACCAAACAAGGTCTGATCACCGCCGGTGCGTTTACCGCCGATTCAGTGGGCAACACCTACCAAGAGGGTCATGAAGATCAGGTCATGGTGCAGGCTTTCGAGCACCAAGTGACCATCCCTCGCGATCCGCAGTCCGGCCAGCCAACCGGTCAGCGCATACACAAACCCCTGATCATCACCAAGGTATTCGACAAAGCTTCGCCACTGCTTCAGGTCGCCCTAACGAGCGGCGAACGGCTGAAGGAAGTCAAGATCCAGTGGTACCGCACTTCGGCCGCAGGCAGCCAAGAGCACTACTACACCACCACGTTGGAGGACGCGATCATCGTCGATATCAAGGACTACATGCTCAACTGCCAGAACCCAGAAAACTCACACTTCACCCATCTGGAGGACGTGCACTTCACATATCGCAAAATCACTTGGACCCACGAAGTCAGCGGCACCTCGGGCTCCGATGACTGGCGCTCGCCGGCCGCTGGTTGAATCGGAGGTAACCACTCACGCATCGGCCAATTCTGCGGGTCGATGTGCAGTTGAAAATAATCGATAGTTGTTGATTCAGGGTGGTGTTCGCCCAGTGCGATGGCCTCGGCAATCCATGCACTGGTAAAGAGCCTGACACTGGGCGAACGCGAATAATAATAATGGAACTTTCAGAATATGTCCGCGAGCCTGTTTAAATAATTGTTTAACATTGAAGCCTTTCATATTTCTGTAGGAGCTGGCGAAGCCTGCGATCTTTTGATCTTTCGCTTGGGACTCAAGTGCCTGGGGCAAGATCGCAGCCTCGTTGCACTCGACAGCTCCTACGCAGCGTACACATATCTTCTTCGCATCCAGCGGGATGCAAGCTCCCACGCCACAGTGTTTGGATGGCAACTCCTGCGCTAGCGGCGTAAACCCTGATACAAAACATGGACAAATACAAAAACGTTATCCATGTAGGAAAATTAAACAGGCATTAAAAACTTTTTTAATGCCGGTCGACGTGACAAACCTCAGCCACGTCGACCGGTTTTCTGCGCATCGGTATCCCCTGCCTCAGGGTCGCCGTGCTGTTGTTTGCGCTTGGCCGGGTCATTGGGCCGCAAGGCATCGTTATCGCGCTCCACTTCACCGGGCAATGCCGGGGCGTCGGGGTTTTCCCGGGGTTGATCGGGGCGGTGCTGCATGGCGAACTCCTTGAATCTTTCAGGCCTGAGGTCAGGCGTCAGGGTCGGCGACTTCTTCAGCGACGTTGGCATCCGGAGAGCGCTGGTGCAGTTGCTCGGCCTTGGTCTTCAAGGCCTGCCACTGCGCCAGGTCGATGGCGCCCTGGCCGAACAGGTCATTGGCCACCCGCATCAGCTCGGTGAAGTGGGCATCGGGGGACTGCTGCCAGTAGGCCTTGTCGTCGAACAATCGCTGCCAATCGGCCAGCGACGCAAGTTTGAGGTCATCGCTCATGACGGGCTCCTGCGAGACATTCATAAACTATGAGGGTCGACGTTCGCGGGGAGTTCCGGCGATGCTCAGTAGCCGGTCATTTCCAGGTAACCGGTGCCGCCCTGGTTGCCACGCAGTCCCACCGGTCCTTCCCAATAGGGAATGCGCAGGTTCATCCAGGCATTGGGATTGAGCGCGTGGAGGGTGATGTCGAGTTGTTTGCTGGGGATCTTGATCGCCCAGCCTATCGGCATCGAGCGCCCGGCGACCTTGGCGGTGTCCTGGGGCACGAGGCTGATTTCCCCGGCGTGCAGGGTTTGCGCTTGGCCCTGGGCGTCGATCCAGGTGCCGGTGAGATACGGCGCGCCCTCCTTATGGCGCATGCGGTAGAGCATCAGGTGCTCGCCGTTGTCCAGGTGCAGGGAAAACCAGTCCCAGCCGGTCTGGTTTGCGGTCAGGGGCTGGCTGCTCCATTCGCGGTCGAGCCAGGCCGGGCCGCTGACCGTGTAACGCTGGCCATCGATTTCCAATTCACCGCTGGCCTGGAAGAACGGCTGGCTGTAGTAGTACGACGCCTGCCCCTGTTCGGATTTCTGGCTGAAACCTTGCTCGCCCTGCAACACCAGCGGCCGGCTCGACGTCAGCCGCAATGCATAGCTGAAGCGTGGGTCGCGCGCCTTCAATTGCATGTCCGCCAACGGCTCGGCCCCTGAAGCCTGGGTACCGAATTGCCAATCGTCGATCCAGGCTTTGAAGGGCAGCGCCTGCACCCCGGCCTGCCCAACCCCGCCTCGGGCATAACGCTCGGCGGCATGGTGCACGGTGGCGGAGGTGACCGCCGCGTGGCCGAGCCAGATGGTCTGGTTGCGCCAGCCACCGGCCTGGGGCGCGGCATTCAAGGCGCTGCGAAACAACGTCCATTGCACGCCGAACTCATGCCCCTGGGCGTCCTTGAGATTGGCGGTGACGTACCACCACTCGATGCGAAAACCGTCATGAAGGCCATGGTCGGCGGGGAAACTGAACACCCGCCCAGGCACAACCGGCGTGAACGCGACAGCTTGGTCGCCGAGGCCGGCAAAGCCTTTTTGCGCTGGCGCGGAGTCATCACAACCGCTGAGCAACGCCAGCAGTAACAACACGCCGACTCTAATCTTCATGGGCAAAGGTCCTCAGCAAATCCGCCGGCTGCGTGCGGTACAGCGCATACAGCGGCCAGGCCGATGCCAGTAGCGTGGCGAGCATCGCCAGGGCCAGCAACTGCACCAGTTGCAACGGGAACACCCGCAACGGCAGGCGCCAACCGAAGGCCTGCACGTTGATCACCGTGTCCAGGCACCAGGCCAGGGCGATGCCCAGCGGCAACGCCAGGACCAATGTCAGCAACGCCAGCAGCCAGGTCTGGCCGAGGTTGAGCAGCATCAACTGCCGACGCGTCACCCCCAGCGCCCACAGCGGCGCCAACTGACCGAGGCGACTCTGGCTCTGGGTCAGCAGGCTGATGAACAACGCCACCCCGGCCACCGCCAGGGTCAGGCTGTTGAGGGCGGCGGTGGCGGCGAAGGTGCGTTCGAACACCTGGGTCGACCAGCCCTTGAGCCGGGCCTGGTCGACGATGCGGCTGTCATCCAGGCTGAACCGGCCTTGCAACGCTGTCAGTAGCGCCGGGATCGCGGACGGTTCGATGCGCAGGTTGAAACGGTTCGGCGTCAGGTTCGGCCAGTGCGCCAGCAAGTGGTCGGCGTTGACCAGCACATGGCCCTTGGGATTGCCGTAGTCGGCGTAGATCCCAACGATACGCAGTGCCCATGGCCCCTGCGGCGTCGACAGGGTCAACTGATCACCGATGCTCACCTTGAGACGCCGTGCCAGTTGTTCGCTGAGCATGAGGGTGTCGGCGGCGGCCAGTTGCTCCCACGGCTTGTCGCCGGCCGATTCCAGCAGCGGCCAATGCTGTCGATAGTGGGGGTGATCGATGATGCCGTGGATGTCCGTCGGCCAGCCCTGCAACGGGACCGAGACTTGCCAGAGGGGAACGACGGCAGTGATCGCCGGTTGCTGCTTGAGCCAGGTGTGCAGTTCGTTTGCCTGGGCCGGGGTTTGCGGGTTGATGTACAACTCGGCGGTCAACCGTTGTTCGAGCCAATTGCTGAACGTCTGGCGAAAACCGGCGGTCATGCTGCCAGCGCCGATGTTCGCCGCCAGCGCCAGCAACAAGGCCATCAACGCCAGGCTCAGCGTCGGCAATTGCTGGCGGCAATCGGCAAGAAACCACTGCCCGAGCACCGAACGGCTGCGACTCAACAACCGCTTCAGCGCACTGTTGAGCAACACCGGCAAGGCCAGCGCCGCGCCCAGCAACAAGGCCGTCATTAGGACAAAACCGCTGGCCAGGCTGTCGCCCCAGATCAACGCCGATGCGCCAATCAACACCGCCACTGTCGCCACCCACCCCTGGCGTCGCAGCCAGCGGGCATGGGCCTGATGCCAGGCCTGGGGGTTGGCCAGCGCCAGCAAGGGCAGGCGCGCCGCGCGCAGCAGGCTGTCAGCGCCGGCCAGCAGTGCACCGAGCAGGCTCAGGCCGACACCGCTGAACCACCACCACGGGCTGAGGTTCAAGTGCCCGGCCACTTCGGCGCCGTACAAACCCCGCAGGCTCGCCGCGACATCGGGCAACAATAGGCTCGCCAGCCAATAGCCGCTGAGCACCCCGGCGATCCCGCCCAGCAAGGCCAACGCGCCCAGTTCGATGGTCAGGCTGCTGACCAGCACCCGCGCACTGACGCCACAGGCGCGCAGGGTCCGCAACAGACTGCGGCGTTGTTCCAGGGCCAGGCCGATGGCCGCGTGAACGATGAACAGCCCCACCACAAAGGATAAAAACCCCAAGGCATCGAGGTTCAGGTGAAAACTTTCGGTCAGGCGCGACAGGTTGTTTTCTTCATCGGCGTGCTTGAGTTGCAGGCGACCGTTGAACGCTTCCGGTAATGCGGCGCTGAACGTGGCGGGCAACAACAGTCGCGACAGTTGCTCCGGCAACCCGAGTACCTGTTGGGCAAAACCGATGTCCATCAACAGCACGCCCGGCGCCATGTCCTCCTGGGCATGCAGCGGTGGCAGGGATTGTCCATCGACGCTCTGGGGTCGGTCACCCTCGGTCAGCCCCAGGGCTTGCAAGGTTTGCGGGGCGATCCAGGTACGGCCGGGGTCGGTAAAGAACGCCACCACCTCGGTCATCTCCCGCGCCTGCCCCGCCAGCGCGGTACCGGGCGGCAGCGACACCGGGTCGATGCCCATCAGTTGCAGGCGCTGATCCTCGTGGTCCTTGAGCAGCACCCGAGCCTGCAACACTGGCGACACCGGCCAGCCCTGGCGCCGCAGCTCGACAAACCATTGCTGAGGGAAGGTGCCGCCACCGGGTGCACTGAGGCTGGCCTGGGGTTCACCGCCGATCAGTTGGCTGGCCCGGGCGTAGCTGTCCCGGGCCTGACTGTTCAGCGCTTGTACGCCGGTGAGCAGGCTGGTGGCCAACCACAGGCCAGTCAGCACGCTGAAGAATTGCACCGGGTGCTGGCGCCAATGGCTGAGCAGGGCCTTGAGGGTCTGGCGAAAAATCATCACCCCTGGGCCACCTGCGCCAACTGCCCGCCGTGCAACACCACGCGCTGGGCCAGGCGAGCCGCCACCCGTGGACTGTGGGTCACCATCAGCAGGCTGGTGGGGCTGCCCTCCAGCAGTTCCAGCAGCAGTTGCAGGACTTCGTCGCTGGTGGCTTCGTCGAGGCTGCCGGTGGGTTCATCGGCCAGCAACAAGGGCGGTCGCGAGGCCAACGCCCGCCCCAGCGCCACCCGCTGTTGCTGGCCGCCGGACAGTTGCTCGGGATAACGCCGCAACAGCGCTGAAAGCCCGAGCCGCTGCACCAGATGGGCTTGCCACGCTGCGTCATAACGGCCGCACAGACGCGCCTGGAACGCCAGGTTGTCCTCCACCGACAAGCTGCTGATGAGGTTGAACTGTTGAAACACCAGGCCGATTTCCGTGCGTCGCCAATTCGCCAACTGGCTTTCACTCATGCCATCGAGCCGATACTCGCCACTGCGAATGCTGCCGCGATCGACCTTGTCCAGCCCAGCGACCAGGTGCAGCAGAGTGCTCTTGCCGCTGCCTGACTCTCCCATCAGCGCCAGGCTGCTACCGGGCATCAGCGTCAGGTCGATGCCTTGCAGCACCGGTAATGGGCCTTGGGGCGTGGGGTAGCTTTTGAAAACATCGCGGACTTCAAGCATGAAAAGGCTCGATGAAAGAACGTGGGGGTCAGGATAGCGGAGTTGAGGGGCTGGCCCCATCGGCCAATACTGCTGTGCGTCCCCCATGCCGCTGGCGAGCCTTGGTATTTGCTCGTCGGGTGGGGGTGTATATCCGTTGCTGCGGTAACGGCGACTTATGGTTCCGCCCTGACGGCGGGTCACTTTCGAAAAGCCCGGAAGCCGGCCCAGTCGAAAGTAACCAAAGCGCTTCTGCCCCACCACTCGGTGCCTCGCCTAGGCTCGGCATGCCCTCACTCCGGCATTGCTCCGTGGGCCCGCCGCGAAGGGCCATCCATGGCCCAGCGCGGCTATCCCGGCATCCATGCCGGGATGCCCACTGCACAATGCCTGCGTTCGGCCAGCGTGGTTAACGGGGCGTCCGAGATCAACGTCCACCGCGAGGCGGCCTTATAGCCGACCTGGTTCTTGGTGGGACCGCGTTTCTACTGTGGGAGCGGGCTTGCTCGCGAAGGCGGTAGATCAGTTTGCAGTGATGGTGGATGTGCCGACGTTATCGCGAGCAGGCTCGCTCCCACAAGGGGGCTGCGGTGTACATAAAGTTTGTGGCTTCTGAAGACCCAATGTGGGAGCGAGCCTGCTCGCGATAGCGGTGGCTCAGCCACATAGTTGCCGGCATATGCCCCGCTCTTGCTCTTGCTCTTGCTCTTGCTCTTGCTTTGGACGTTGATCTCGGCGCCCCGTTAACCACGCTGGCCGAACGCAGGCATTGCGCAGTGGGCAACCCGGCATGGATGCCGGGTTAGCCGCGCTGGGCCATGGATGGCCCTTCGCGGCGGCCCACGGAGCAATGCCGGAGTGAGGGCATGCCGAGCCTAAGCGAGGCACCAAGTGGTGGGGCATGAAGCGTTTTGCTTACTTTTGCGCTTCTCAAAAGTGAGCCGCTGTAAGAGCGGAACCATAAGCAGCCGTTACCTAAATAACGGATATACACACCAAAACAACAAAACCAAAAAAAACGGCGCTTCCCATTTCTGAAAGAAGCGCCGTTTTTTCTAAGTGAACAACATTACTGCGGGTTTTTTGAGCCCGGCGATCAACCCCGACGACGCAGTGCGTCAATACGCTCTTCCAGCGGCGGGTGGCTCATGAACATGCGAGCCAGGCCCTGCTTGATGCCACCGTTGATGCCAAAGGCATTCAGGGTGTCGGGCATGTGCACCGGCAAGCCTTGCTCGGCGCGCAGGCGCTGCAGGGCACCGATCATGGCACTGGTGCCGGCCAGGCGTGCACCGGCGTCGTCGGCGCGGAACTCGCGCTTGCGCGAGAACCACATGACGATGGCGCTGGCGAGGATGCCCAGTACCAGCTCGGCGAAGATGGTCGCCACGTAGTAGGCGATGCCCTGGCCTTCTTCGTTCTTGAAGATCACCTTGTCGACGAAGTTGCCGATGATGCGGGCGAAGAACATCACGAAGGTGTTCACCACGCCTTGGATCAGCGCCAGGGTCACCATATCGCCGTTGGCGACGTGGCCGATCTCGTGGGCCAGCACGGCCTTGACTTCATCGGGCGAGAACCGCTCGAGCAACCCCTGGCTGACGGCGACCAGTGCGTCGTTCTTGTTCCAGCCGGTGGCGAAGGCGTTGGCCTCGTAGGCCGGGAAGATCCCGACTTCCGGCATCTTGATACCGGCTTCGCGGGACAGTTGCTCGACGGTCTGCAGCAGCCATTGTTCGTGACGCGTGCGCGGCTGGCTGATGATCTGGGTGCCGGTGCTCATCTTCGCCATCCACTTGGAGATGAACAGCGAGAACAGGGAACCGGCGAAACCGAACACCGCACAGAAAATCAGCAGCTGATTGAGGTTGAGGTCAACCCCATTGGCCGCCATGAACCCGTTGAAGCCGAAGAGGCTCAGGGTGATGCTGGCAATCAGCACGACCGCCAGGTTAGTGGCCAAGAACAGCAGGATGCGCATCATGGTTGTGAAAATCTCCTCGTGCTAAAGATGTAGCGTTATGCGGGGTATATAAGGTGCTGCCGCAGGCTATTCAACTCGCCGACTATTTCAAACTGTGTCCTACAGGCGTCCTAAATGTTTGAAAGACTTTTCTGAAAGTGAATGGGGAAAAGAAATACGACGCCTGCCCCCCGTGAACGTTGAGCCTGGGGGGACGTCGGCGGTCCCGCCCGTAGTGTAGAAGGCCTTGCAGGGTCGGCAGAACGGATATGTTGCTGAATCAAACAGCGTGCGAGGTGAGGACGCCTCGCACGCTGTCCGGCTTATTGACGGTAGGACTTGAGGAAGTTGCCGATCCGGCCAATGGCCTGGTCGAGGTCATCGACCCGCGGCAGGGTCACGACGCGGAAGTGATCCGGCCACGGCCAGTTGAACGCCGTGCCCTGGACCACCAGCAGCTTTTCGGACAGCAGCAGGTCGAGGACGAATTTTTCATCGTTGTGGATCGGGCAGACCTTCGGGTCGATCCGCGGGAAGGCATACAGCGCGCCCATCGGCTTGACACAACTGACGCCGGGGATGTCGTTGAGCAGTTCCCAGGTGCGATTGCGCTGTTCCAGCAGCCGGCCCTGGGGCAGGACCAGGTCGTTGATGCTCTGGTAGCCACCCAGCGCCGTCTGGATCGCATGCTGGCTCGGCACGTTGGCACACAGGCGCATGTTGGCCAGCATGTCGATGCCTTCGATGTAGCTCTGGGCATGGTGCTTGGGCCCGGAGATGGCGATCCAGCCGGAACGGAAACCGGCGACCCGATAGGACTTGGACAGGCCGTTGAAGGTCAGGCACAGCAGGTCTGGCGCCAGGGACGCGGTGCACACATGCACGGCATCGTCGTAGAGGATCTTGTCGTAGATCTCGTCGGAGAACACCACCAGGTTGTGCTGGCGGGCCAGTTCCAGCATGCCCAGCAGCACTTCCCTGGAATACACGGCGCCGGTCGGGTTGTTCGGGTTGATGATCACCAGTGCCTTGGTATTGGGCGTGATCTTGGCCTTGATGTCCGCCAGGTCGGGAAACCAGTTGGCCTGTTCGTCGCACAGGTAATGCACCGGGTTGCCACCGGACAGGCTCACGGCAGCGGTCCACAGCGGATAGTCCGGTGCCGGCACCAGCACTTCGTCACCGTTGTTGAGCAGGGCCTGCATGGACATCACGATCAGCTCGGACACGCCGTTGCCCAGGTAGATGTCCTCGATGCCGATCCCTTCGACCTGCTTCTGCTGGTAGTACTGCATCACGGCCTTGCGGGCACTGAACAGGCCCTTGGAGTCGCTGTAGCCCTGGGCCGTCGGCAGGTTGCGGATGACGTCCTGGAGGATTTCATCGGGCGCTTCGAAACCAAAGGGGGCCGGGTTGCCGATGTTCAGCTTGAGGATGCGATGGCCTTCCTCTTCCAGGCGTTTGGCGTGCTTGAGCACCGGGCCGCGAATGTCGTAGCAGACGTTGGCGAGCTTGTTCGATTTGCTGACCTGCATGGCGATGTGTTCCCGAAAATGAACGATCCAGGTGGCGTATGAACGGCCGTACTGGGGATCCTGCGTCTTTGCCCAGGCCTGGCGCGGTACATGCGTCACAATCCGTTTGAATGCGCATGACGTGGCTGCCAGACTGGCGTCTGACGAGGCGCAATCATACGTGCCGCCCGATCTGCGGAAAAGCGTCGGATCGGGCTTTTTCAATTGCCGAGGTGGGACGATGGAAAAGTTGGAGAAAACCCTTGAAGAATGGCACGCCATGCTCGACCCGGAGCAGTACAACGTCTGTCGATTGAAGGGCACCGAACGGCCGTTCTCCGGTAAATACAACGCCACCAAGACCGACGGTGTGTACCACTGCATCTGCTGCAACGAACCGTTGTTCGATTCGCAGACCAAATTCGATTCCGGCTGCGGCTGGCCGAGTTTCTACGCGCCGATCGAGGGCAGCGCGGTGGTGGAGGTGCGGGACGTCAGCCACGGCATGATTCGCACCGAGGTGGTCTGCGCCAGATGCGACGCCCACTTGGGCCACGTCTTCCCCGACGGCCCGCCGCCCACGGGTTTGCGGTACTGCATCAACTCGGTGTGCCTGGATCTGGTCCCACGGGGGTAATTCAGTGGGAGCAAAGCTTGCTCGCGAAACAGGGCGCCTCGATCTCTGAAAGACCGCATCGCCTTCATCGCGGGCAAGCCTTGCTCCCACAGTCTGTTGTGTGGGTTTTTTCGATAATTAAATTGCATACAATTTAATTGCTCGCTATCTTCAAGCTCCTCTTCTTCCCATCTGGAGCCTTGCCATGAGCGACAACCTGCTGAGCATCCCGTGCACCACCATCAAGGGTGAGCAAAAGACCCTCGCCGATTTCGCCGGCAAGGCTGTGCTGGTGGTCAACACGGCCAGCCAGTGCGGGTTCACCCCGCAGTACAAGGGGCTTGAGGCGCTGTGGCAGACCTACAAGGACCAGGGCCTGGTGGTGCTGGGCTTTCCCTGCAATCAGTTCGGTAAGCAGGAGCCGGGCAACGAAGGGGCGATTACCGAGTTTTGCGAGCTGAACTTCGGTGTGAGTTTTCCGCTGTTCAAGAAAATCGAGGTCAACGGTGCCAACGCCCATCCCCTGTTCGTCCAGCTTAAACAGCGGGCGCCTGGCGTGCTGGGGTCCAAAGGCATCAAGTGGAATTTCACCAAGTTCCTGATCGGCAAGGACGGTCAGGTGGTCAAGCGTTTTGCCCCGACCACCAAGCCCCAGGACCTGACCGGTGAGATCGAAGCGCTGCTCAAATGAATGACCTGTCAGCCGATTCGCTGAAACTCGACAGCCAGTTGTGCTTCAAGCTGTACGCCGCTTCGCGTGCGGTGATTCGTGGCTACAAGCCAATGCTCGATCAGCTCGGCCTGACCTATCCGCAATACCTGGTGATGCTGGTGTTGTGGGAATGGCAGGACACGGCCCCGCAACAGCCGACGGTCAAGGCCCTGGGTGAGCGTTTGGCGCTGGATTCCGGCACGCTGACGCCACTGCTAAAGCGCCTGGAACAGTTGGACCTGGTCCAGCGCCAGCGTTCGGCCCGGGACGAGCGGGAGGTGCACTTGAGCCTGTCGGCAGCAGGGCGAGCGTTGCGTGAGCAGGTCGGCCCGCTCAAGGCCCGCCTGTTGTGTGACAGCGGTGTTGACCTGGACCGCCTCGGAACGTTGCGAGACGGTCTCGATCACCTGCTGGGCCAGATCAAAGCGCTGACGTAGTCGGCACCCACTGGTCCAGCACTGCCGCCAGTTCTTCGCGGCGGAACGGCTTGGACAGGTAATCGTTCATGCCGGCCGCACGGCAGCGCTCGCGTTCCTCGGGCATCGCGTTGGCCGTCAGGGCCACAATCGGCAGGTCCGACCAGCGCCCGCTGCGGCGGATCTGCCGGCTGGCTTCGTAACCATCCATCACCGGCATGTTGCAGTCCATCAACACCAGGTCGAACACCCGCTGTTCCAGTTGATCCAGGGCTTCGACGCCATGGGCCGCGACAGTGACTTCGCAGCCCAGCTTCACCAACATCCCCTTGGCCACCAGTTGGTTGACCGGGTTGTCCTCCACCAGCAGCACCCGTCCACGCTTGGCAGGCGCCAGGGCTTCGATCTGTGCGTCATTGATGATGGTCGCCTCGCTTTGCATGGCGCGTCGCAGAATCTGGTACAGCGCATGGCGCGCCAGCGGCCGGGCCTGTTGTATCAGCGGGGCGAGGGCGGCGGCTTCCTCGCTGGGCATGAAGCTGCCATAGGCGGTCACCAGCAGGATCGGCGCGTCAAAGGTCGGCCGCAGGTTGAACAGGCATTCCGGGCAGTCGGTAATCAGTACGTCGGGCGTGAGCCCCAGCAACCTGTCCTCGATGGAGCGCTGCACATAATCCAGGCCCCATCCCGGCAACAGCATGCCCAGCAACTCGGCCAGCCCGCTGCTGCTGGCGGTGATGGCGACGACGTTGCCGTGCAACGGTTCGACCGGCGTCGCCGGGGTATGGCACGGCAGGGGCAGATCGGCACAGAACTGGCTGCCAAAGCCGGCTTCGGAACTGATCGTCAACCGGCCCTGCATGGCTTCGCAGAGGTTGTAGGTCAATGCCAGGCCCAGGCCGGTGCCACCAAACTGGCGGGTAATCCCGGCGCCAGCCTGGGTGAACGGTTGCAGGATTCTCGCCTGGGCTTCCTGGGGAATGCCAATGCCCGTGTCGCAGACCTCGATTCGCACGCCGCCTTCGTAATGACTCATCTTCACGTCGACCCGACCGAAGCGCGTGAACTTCAGTGCGTTGGACAGCAGGTTGCTGACGATCTGGCGCACCCGGGTCGGGTCGCCGACTACCTGCGCCGGGAACTGCGGGTCGATCAGGCACGCCAGTTCGACACTGGGGGCCGCGTTCTGGGAAAGCAGGTTGGCGGTATCCTCCACCAGGGAGCCGAGATCGAACGGAATGCGTTCGAGTTCCAGTTGGCCGGCGTCGAATTTCGACAGGTCGAGGATGTCGTTGAGCAGTTCGACCAATACCTTGCCCGAGTCATGGGCAATCGATAGCTGCTGCTGTTGTTCGGCCGTCAGGGGGCCATCCAGGGAGAGCGCGATCATGCCCAGCAGGCCGTTGAGCGGTGTGCGGATCTCGTGGCTCATGTTGGCGAGGAACGCGGAGCGGGCTTCGGCCATGTCCAGGGCTGTGCGCCGGGCCACTTCCAGCTCCTCGTTGGACTGGCTGAGGCGGGTATTGATGGCCTTGAGTTCGGCGGTGCGTGCCGAGACGATGTTCTCCAGTTGCGCCAGGTATTCAGTGAGGCGATTTTCGGCCGTACGCCGCTGCTGGATTTCGGCGGAGATGTTTTCGAACTGCTGGTTGGCGACGGACACCAGCACGCCGATTTCATCGGACTGATGGCCGGCAGGGCATTCCAGGTGGCTCTGTTCGCTGCTGCTCGGGTCGCGGCTGCTCAGTTCGCGGATGACCCGCACCAGGGGCTTGGTCAGCATCACGTAGAACAGCGCCAGCAGCAGGCCGGTCAGGATCAGGCTGCGGGCGAAGCCGTTGAGCAAGGTGACCTCGGCACGGCGCAGGAAACGACTGCCGAACGCATAGGTGTCGACGTCCAGTCGCAGCATGCCCAGGGATTCGCTGGGCAAGTGATCCAGGTAGAGCCGGTCCTCGAACTGCCGCTGGGCGCCGAACAGGAAGTCGCTGATGAACCGGTAGCTGCTTTGCAGCTCGGGCCGCTTGACGCTGGCCAGCACGGTATTGTTGTTGTCGATCAGCTCGGCCCCGATGATGGCCGGTGAGCGCAACAGGCCCATGGACAACTCCTGGGCGAGTTCGGCGTCGATGTTGTAGGCGATGCGCGAGGCCGGGTTGTGGCTGATTTCCAGCAGCGAGAGGATTTCACGGTTGATCGACGCGTCTTCGCTGGCATAATCGATGCCAATCTGCATCAGGCTGAGCAAGGTGCCCAGCACGAAGCCCACCAGGACGGTCAGGCGGGCCTGCTTGTAGGAAAGCCGTTGGGTGAATCTGATGTCCATTGAGTGATGAGCCACTTACGTTTCCCTTCGCCGGTCAAGCATAGCTGATCATCTCTGAATACCGGTGCAGCCGGTGTGTATTGTGTGAAGTAGACCCGCCATTGGATACGGCGTTTCGTTGCTGGAGCGCCATCATTACTGTGAACCTGTCCGAGGAGAAGACGTGGACTCGCGATTGAATGCTTTTCTTGAGCGTGCCGATGCCGTGCTGGCCCGGATCGAACCTTTGCTGCCGGCGCCTCGGCCCTCCATCGATTGGACCCAGACCCTGGCCGCCCGCTGGCAGCGTGACGGGCGCAGCGGCTATCTGATGCCGCTGCAGGTCAGCCTCGACATGCGCTTGTCGGACCTGATCGGCGTGGAGCGCCAGGTTGAACAACTGGGCCGCAACACGCGGCAATTCATCGATGGCATGCCCGCCAACCATGCCTTGCTCTGGGGTTCGCGTGGCACCGGCAAGTCGTCCCTGGTGCGCGCCCTGTTGGCTGAGCATGCCCAGCATGGCCTGCGCTTGATCGAGATCGAACGCGATCACCTGGCCGATCTGCCCCGCGTGGTCGAGCAGGTGGCGAAACTGCCCCAGCGCTTCGTGTTGTTTTGCGATGACTTGTCGTTCGAATCCGGTGAAGGCGATTACCGCGTGCTCAAGAGCGTGTTGGATGGATCCCTGGAGCAGGCGCCGGACAACGTGCTGCTGTATGCCACCTCCAACCGTCGTCACCTGGTGCCGGAAAAGGAAAGCGACAACGAGAATTGGAAGCGGGTCGACGGCGAACTTCACCCCAGCGAAGCGGTAGAAGACAAGATCGCCTTGTCCGACCGCTTTGGCTTGTGGCTGTCGTTTTATCCGTTTACCCAGGAGCATTTCCTCAACGTGGTGGAGCACTGGATCGGCGAACTGGCGGCCAAGGCCGGCCTGGCCTGGCAGCGCGACGAAGCGCTGGATGTACTGGCGGTGCGCTGGGCAACCGGGCGCGGCAATCGCAACGGACGTTGCGCCTATCAGTTTGCCCGTTATTGGGTTGGCCTGAAATTGTTGGAGCACAAGGCATGATCGATTTGAAGGGCACCGGAGTCGGCCTTGACGGCTACGCGCTGTTATCGGCACAGCTGGAATCCTTGCTGGCCGATGAGCGTGACTTCATCGCCAACGCCGCGCAGTTCTCGGCTTTCCTGTCCAGTCAGCTGGATGATCTGAACTGGGCCGGTTTCTACCTCAATCGCAACGAAGAGTTGGTCCTGGGACCGTTCCAGGGCCAGATCGCCTGCGTGCGGATCCCCTTTGGCCGCGGTGTATGCGGTACGGCGGCCGCGACCCGGCAGACCCAGCGCGTCGAAGACGTCCATGCCTTCGCCGGGCACATCGCCTGCGACAGCGCGTCGAACAGCGAGCTGGTGGTGCCGCTGGTCAAGGACGGGCGCCTGATCGGCGTGCTCGACCTGGACAGTCCGAAACTGGCGCGCTTTACCGAACATGATCAAGCCGGCATCGAGCAGTTGGCCGCGATCTTCCTGCGCCTGACGGATTGCTGACTCGCTTTGCGTAGGAGCTGGCGAAGCCTGCGATCTTTTGATCTTTTGATCGTTCGCTTGAGGTTCAAGCGTCAGGGGAAAGATCGCAGCCTCGCTTCGCTCGGCAGCTCCTACAGGGATTGCTTTCATGCCTTCAGCCCGGCCTTGGCCAGCAGGCTGTCGGGGTCGACTTCATCGATCTGGTGTGGGTCGAGGAACTGGTTGGCGTAGCTCTCGTAGATTTTTTCTTCGATGAACAGCCCGAACAGCTCGGGATCGATATGGGCGTCACGGCACATGGTGGCCATGATGCCCAGGGCCTCGCTCAGCTTCTTGGCTTTCTTGTAGGGGCGGTCGGCCGCCGTCAGTGCTTCGAAAATGTCGGCAATGGCCATCATGCGCGCCGGCAGGCTCATCTCTTCGCGCTGGAGGCGCTTGGGGTAACCACTGCCATCCATTTTCTCGTGATGACCGCCAGCGATCTCCGCCACGCTGTCCAGGTGACTGGGGAAGGGCAGCTGGCTGAGCATCAGGATCGTCTGCACCATGTGATGATTGATGACGTAGCGCTCCTCGCGGGTCAGCGTGCCGCGCGTGATGCTCAGGTTGTAGAGTTCGCCGCGGTTGTATTTCCAGGCCGGAACATCGAGCTGGAAGCCCCATGGGTTGTCCGCCGGGATCAGTTCGGCCGCGTGGCGCTCAAGCAGGTGTTCGGGCTTGTCTGCCAGCAGCGGCTCAGTGACCGGTAGTGTCGGCTTGGGCGTTCGATTCTGGCGTCGGTTCTCTTCCCAGGAAACCCCCAGGCGATCGTCGAGGGTCCGGGTCCACGGGCGTTGGGCAATCTGCTGCAGGCGTTGCAGGTCGGCCTCGGCCATGGCTTCGGCGCCCAGGTTGCAACGGGCGACGAAGGCGAAGTCGTCATCCAGGGCCGTCAATGTCGCGTCACGCTGTTGCGCCAGGGATGACGGCTCGCCGCCGCTTGCCACGGCCTGCCAGTAGTCGACCCAGGCGTCGCGCTTGAGCACTTCGAAGCGGGTGCGTATTTCGTGGACCCGGTCGTTCAGGGTTTCCAGTTTGGTGGCTTTGTCGACCACGTATTCGGGAGTGGTGACCTTGCCGCAATCGTGCAGCCAGGCGGCGATGTGCAGGGCTTCCCATTCATCCTCCGTTGGCCGGTAGGCGTCGAATGCCGGTGCCTGGCTGGCAGCGGCGGCCTGGGCGAGCATCAGGGTCAGGACCGGCACCCGCTGGCAATGGCCGCCGGTATAGGGACTCTTGGCATCGATCGCGCCGGCCAGCAATTGGATGAAGGCGTCCAGCAATTGCTTTTGCCTGGCTTGCAGGCGCTGGGCCTCGATGCTCACGGCGGCGGCGCCGGACACGGCCTGGAGGAAGGCGATGCGGTCGGGCTGCAGTTTTTCCAGGTCGGCTTCGGTGCCGCTGTCGGTGACCAGCAACACCAGTACGCCGACGGTTTCCTGATGCCGATTGCGCAGGCGAATACCGATCAAGTGGACGCGCGGGGAGTCCAGCTCCCGCAGCACGCCCTGCAGGTCGCCCGCCTGTTCGAAGCCCAGGGATGCCACGAGGTTGTCCGAGGTAGCCAGTTGCTGGAGCCATGGCGGGCTGGCGCTCGCCTGTAGTGCATGGCTGCGCAACTTGAAGGCGTCGAGGTCCCTGGGCGTTCCATCGATCACCAGCCCATACGGCTTGACCCGATTGTCGTCGTTCTCGCGCAGGTAGATCAGGCCGGCCTGGGCCTGGCCGATCTTCACGGTTTCAAACAACACCCGTTCCAGCAACGGGGCGAAGCGGGTTTCGGCGCGCAGGCTGGCGGTGATTTCAAAGAAACTTGCCAGGGTCTCTTTCATGCGCGCCATCGAGACGCTCAACTGATCGACCTCCAGCACCGGGGAGCGACGGGACACCGGGTAGTTGAAGTCAAAGCTGCGAATGGCATCGGCCTCCTGCACCAGTTCGCGCAAAGGCTTGACCAGGATCCTGGACGTCAGCCAGCCCAGGGGCAGGCACAGCAGCAGGGTGGCGAGGGTGATGAGCGCGCCTTGCCAGCGCATGCGGTAGGCATTGTCCAGCAGCTCATCTTCAGGGACCAGCAACGCCAGTTCCAGGCCTTGGGGCCCGCCTTCCTGCATGTGGCTGCGAGACACGATCCACGGGCGTCCGGCCGCTTCCAGGCGTGTGGTGTCAGTGTTGTTGTCGAGTGCGGCGGCGATGGCCGGGCTGAGGTCGCGGGCCTTGATCAGGCGTGTCGACTGGGCGTCGGCGAGCAGCCGGCGGCTGTCGGGATAACCCACAGCGTTGCCCCTGGGATCAAGGAGCACGACCTCGGTGCCAGCCGTCACCTTGTGCTTGGCCAGGGTCTGGGACAGGGCCACCAGGGTCAGGTCGGCGCCGATGACAGCCTGCTCGCCACTGCGCCGGGCGAGGGTGGTGCCGACGTTTTGGGTGGAGAAAAAAACGTAGGGCTCGGTGGTAATCTGCTCGGTGCTGCCGACGGCGCTGCGAAACCAGCTGCGGCCGCGGGGATCGTAGATTTCGTCGGCTATGTCCCGGCGCCCGATGAGTGTCAGGGCCTCGTCGTAGAACCGCGACTGGGAATGAACCGGGCCTTGCTCGGTGGCCCGCTCCACGGTCCAGACCTGGTAGGCCGAGTCGGCCGGCGCCTGCAGGGCGGCTTTCAGGGCCGCGGTGCGCAGCGGCCGGACCATCAGGAAATTGCCGCGCTGATCGCCCAGGTACAACGATGCCAGGTTAGGGTTGTCCCGCAGCGCCTGGCTGAAGGGCACGAGCAGGGCCAGGCGTTGCGCCATCTGCGGCGTGCGCGTCGCCGGGTAGTCAGCCAGCAGGCTCAACAGGTGACGGATGGGTTCGTAGGTGTCGTACAAATCCAGGCGCACATCCTGTTCAATACGGTTGAACAGTTTTTCACTGCTGGAGAGGATGATTTGCGTGGTTTGCCGGTAATTGAAAACCCCCAGCACCACCCCGGTCAGCAGCAAAAGCAGGGTAAACATCACGCTGATGTGGACGTGCAGGGGGAACCGGCGTTTGTCCGGACGCGGTGCGCTGGGCATTGCAGTCACTCCAAGTGTCAGGGGGTGTTCTCGATGAGTGTTCCCGCGTGCAAGGGAAACCGATCGAGAACCCCCCAGGTACGCACTGCTGAGCGAATAGCATAGTAAACGCTGGATTATTTTGCCTTGGCGATCTCCGTTTCCAGGGCCCGCTCCAGTTCGCTCATGGCGCGGTCGAGGGCGTCGATGCAATCGCTGATTCGTCCAGGTGCCTGCGCCTGGTGACAAGCGCGCTCCAACGCCTCGCACCGCTGGATCAGCGAGGTCGCCTGGATGATGCGGGCGACGCCTTTTATCTTGTGCGCTATTTCGGTCAGCGCTTGCCGGTTTGCGCCGCGGGCGACATCGAGCAACTCCTGGCGGTCCGAGCGGCTGCTGCTGAGTAATTCAGCCAGCAGGCGCCGGTTGGACGAAGGGTCGCCGCCGGTCAACGCCTGCAAGCTTTGTACACTGAAAACGGTGGGGCGTCCGGCGGGTTTGACCGCTTTGATCCATTGGCTCAAGGCGCTCAGGCTGATTGGCTTGAACAGGCAGTCATCCATTCCAGCGTCCTGGCAGCGTTGTTTTTCCTCCGGTTGTGCATTGGCGGTGAACCCCAGGAGGGTGCAAGGTGGCCGTTGCTGCTCGGACTCATCGCGACGAATCGATCGGGCCAGTTCGTAGCCGTTCATGATGGGCATGTTGCAATCGGCGATGACCAGATCGAAATGATTTTTTTGCCAGACCTCGAGCCCGTGGGCACCATCATGGGCGACCTGGTAGTGATGGCCCAGGTATTCCAATTGCTGCGACATCAGTAGGCGGTTGGCGGGATGATCGTCCACGATCAGGACGTTCAGGGTGGCCTGGGCCGTTTCGATGACCGGTTCAGGTGGCGGGCGAACCGGCGCCGTCGACAGGACGGTCAGTTGCAGGCAGACCTGGACCTGGGTGCCGCTGCCGGGTTGGCTGTTCATGTGCAGGTTGCCGCCCATCATCCGGCACAGGTTGCGACTGATCACCAGCCCCAACCCCGCACCGTTGCGGGCCATCCGGCTGGTGTTATCGACCTGGGCAAACGGCTCGAACAAACGTTGCAGGTCCGCCGGGCCAATACCGATGCCGCTGTCGTTGACCTCCAGGTGCATTTGCAGAACGTCGTCCTGGTCGGTTGGAGACAGCCGGACCTTGACCACGACCTGGCCCTGCTCGGTAAATTTGAGGGCATTGCTGATCAGGTTCGACAGCACCTGTTTGAATCGCAACGGGTCCATCAACACGTCAGGGCTACCCTCGGCGGCGTCGAACTGCAGGGACAGCGCCAGGTTTTTCTGCCGGGCCACGCCCTCGAATACCCGAATGACCGATTGCAGCAGGGTCCTGAGATCGACGCGTTCGGGGGCCAGGCTCAGGTGGCCGGATTCGATACGGGCGATGTCCAGGATATCGCCTATCAGTTCGAGCATGCCGGAGGCCGACTCGTACGCGACTTCGATGGTCGAACGGTCCACGCGGCCCTTGTCGGCCTGTTTCAGGGCCAGCTCAAGCATGCCGATCACCGCGTTCATGGGGGTGCGGATTTCATGGCTCATGGTTGCCAGGAACGTGCTTTTGGCGCGGTTCGCGTCATCGGCCCGTTGCTTGGACGCGCGCAGTTCCTCGAACAGCTGGCGCCGCTCACTGATGTCGATCCAGCCGCCGATGATGCCTCGCACTTCGGCGGCGGAGTTTCGGTAGGGGAGGATCCAGTGATAGATCGTCAATTGCCTGTCCCCGATGTGCAGGGGCCGATCGACGATCAGGGCGGTGCCTTCGGCCATGACACGCTGGTAGTCCGCCTGGTACTCCTGCGCTTCGAAGGCGTTGCTCATGGAGCCTGGCATCTGGCTCTTGCCGATGACGTCTTCGCGTTTGACGTCGAACGTTTGCAGGTAGCTGTCGTTGCAGCTTTGCAGGATGCCGTTGCGATCCCTCACGTAGATGGGGTGGGGGGTGCCATTGAGCAGCGAATGCATGAATTCGAGCTGATCATTGAGGGCCAGTTCCGCCCGTTGACGTTGCCTGATCTGGCGCTGCATGTAGGCGTTCCACGCCAGGGAAAACAGCAACAACAGGCCAACGCCCACGACGATCTGCAGGAACAGGCGGTTGTAGGTGCGCCAGGTGTGTTCCGAGGGCGAGACGTAACCGCGCCAGCGGTTGTTGATGACGCCCAGTTCGTCGGGGTCGATGCTGGTCAGGGCCTTGTCGAGGATGGCGTTCAACTCGGTGGCGTTTTTTGCCGTGGCCAGCGCGAACATGGCCTGTTGGGTGCCCACCGTGCTGCTGATTTGCAACCTGTCGCGCCATGCATAGGAGGAGATGAAGTAGTTGGCCATCACCTGCGAGTTCACGCTGCCGTCGACCTGGCCATGGACGAGCATTTCCACGGCGCGCAAGGGGCCGTCCGTTTCGATGATTTGAATGTTTGGGTACTGGCTGCGTAGCCATTCAATGACCGGATTGCCTTTGGCGATTGCCAGGCTGGCGTGGCCGAACTGATCGAGTGTCGTGGGCGTGTCGGACTGTTTGCGGGTCAGCAGGACGAACGAGCTGTCGACGTAGGGGCGGCTGAACTTCAACTGGAGTTGTCGTTCACTGCTGGGCAAAAGTGCGGCGATGATGTCGGCTTGATCGTTGAGGACCGCGGTAATCATTTCGCTGTCGTTCTGGCGGCGCTGGATGTCCAGGCGCAGGCCGGTGCGCAGCCGGATCAGTTCCAGCAGGTCGGCACTGATGCCGCGAAAGTCCCCATCGGCATCGAAGAAGGTGAAGGGCGCGGAGGTGTCGTTCACCACCACCCGAACCACCGGATGCCTGGCCAGCCAGCGTTGCTCGCGGTCGGTCAGTTGTATCCTGTGGTCCGTGAGATACAGGTCGCTGCCTGCACTCCAGCGCTTGGAGATCGCGGCTTGCTCGGCAATGGAGACCTGGCTCAGCGTAGCGTTGATGACTTCCAACAAGCGGGTGTCGCTACGTCGTACGGCGAAACCGAACCCATGGGATTCGTGTTTGCCGAAGCTGGCCATGCGGATATTGCTCAAGTAGCCCTTGTTGATCATGTAGTGGGTGGAAAGGGTATCGCCGAGAAATACGTCGGCCTGACCGAAGGCGACGGCATTGATGGCGTTCTGGTAGGACGGGTAGGTGGTGATGAGTGCCTTGGGGTAGAGTTTTTCAATTTCCCGTAGCGGCAGGTAGTGATAGACCATGCTCAGCCGTAACCCTTCGAGATCGTCAGTCAGGGATCGGCTTTCATTCGTTCGGGTGACGAGAACGGGTTGGTCCACTGCGTACGGCGTTGACAGCACAATATCGGGGTTGCGCGCCTCGAAGCCGTTGGCGGTGCCAAGCATATCGATTTGCCCATCCTTGAGTGCGGCCATGGCCGCCTCGCGGGAGTCGAAGCGCAGGACGCTCATGGGCAGGCCGGTGGCTTTGGCGATGATGTCGGCGTAATCGGCCGTCAGGCCTTCGTAGTCGCGTCCGCTGCTGGAGAGATCGAAGGGCGGGTAATCCGGCGCGGACGTTCCCAGGACCAGCGCCTGCCGATCCTGTAGCCAGGCGCGGTGAACGTCATCCAGCTTGATCTCGGTATGGGCCATGGACGAACGGCCCAGCAACGTATAGTGCTCGGGCGCATCCGGTGCCGCCATGAGCACTCCTGCATATAACGCTGCGCTGATCAGCAGGAGACATTCGGTTATGCGTCTGAGCATCCAGTTTCTTCTCACACCAGCGCGTTGCGCTTCGCCATTTCAATCAGATCGACCAGGGACTTGACCTTGAGCTTCTGCATCAGCCGCTTCTTATAAGTACTGACGGTTTTATTGCTTAGAAACATGCCTTTGGCTATTTCCTTGTTGGTACGGCCCTGGGCAAAAAGTTGCAGCACCATCAGTTCCCGATCATTGACACTTTTGAAAAGGTCCAGCTCGATACTGCGTGGGTCATCCGGGCGTACCGGATTCAGCGCCTGGCTGGGAAAGTAGTTGTAGCCGGACAATACCGCTTTGATTGCGCTGACAAGTTCGCTGAGGTCTTCCTGTTTACAAACGTAACCAGAGGCACCGGACTGCATGCATCGAATGCCGAAGAGCGTCGGCGACTGGGCCGTGAGCACCAGCGTCTTGAGCGGAGTGGTCATGGCGTTGAAGCGCGAGAGGATTTCCAGCCCGTCGAGTTTGGGAATGCTGATGTCCAGGATAACCAGGTCTGGCATGCATTCGCGCACCATTTGCATCGCATCGACGCCGTTGTCAGTTTCTCCTACGACCTTATAGCCCTCATGCTCCAGAAGCATGCGAACAGCGAGGCGGATGACCGGATGATCGTCGACAATGAAAACGGAGTTCATGAATAAATTACCCTGCGAACTTGAATAAAGCGCGCACCTTAGCCCACTTACAACCAGGGCCGTACGAAGAGACGGGCATGCAACTTCAATTTCAGAAGTTTCCTACAAAAAAAGAGGCAAGATATTACGAGGTAATCGGTTTTTTAGTCGGTGGGCGACAATAAGAGGGGGATGTGTTGGCGGTGTGTGAAGGGATATTTCTTTGATAGTGTTGTTTGTGCAAACAAAAGAAGCGTTTCAATCGAGGTTTGTGTAAACCATACAGTTGTTTATCTACTTCAAACTCCTTGTGGCGCAGCGCTACAAAATTCACATTCACCGCCAATTCCTGTGGGAGCGAGCTTGCTCGCGATGACGGTGGCACATCCTGCATTGATGCGCACAGATCCACCGCCATCGCGAGCAAGCTCGCTCCCACAGGTTTTGTGCCAGGCGCAGCACTTCGTCGATCCACGCCTTTTATTGGCGCGTGCGGCCGGTCATCTCCTGGGCCATTTCGCTGGCGTAGCTGTCAGTCATCCCGGCGATGAAATCGATCATTCGCAGGAAAGCGCTATGCAAGGGGCCGTTGGGATCTGGCGCGTTGTTCCCCAGCAGGTCGAGAATGCGGCGATTCTTGAACGAAGGCGTACGGCCTCCGTGCTGTTCGAGGGCGGCCCCGCAAAATCCGTTGAGCAGGATTTCCAGCGTGGTGTAGGCACCGATTTCATGCAGGGTCTTGCGCTTGTCCTGGAAAATTTTCCGGCGCGCCATGTCTTTGGCATTCAACACGCAGCGTTTTGCCGGGCCGTGCATATGCTCCACCAAATCCCCTGGCAATGTACCGGCAAGCAATGCTTCCTGCTGTTCGACAAAAGCCCGGGCGGCGGCGTTGGTCAGGTGTTCGATGGCTTTGCCCCGCAGGATCGCCAGTTTGCGTCGCCGCGAGTCCAGCGGCCCAAGCTGGCGGTAAGTGTCCGGAAGATCGTCGCCCACCAGGTCCAGGAGCAGCGATTCCACCTGGGGGTATTCCAGGAGATCCATCTCCACGCCGTCTTCCAGGTCGATCAGCGCGTAGCAGATGTCATCGGCGGCCTCCATCAGGTACACCAAGGGATGCCGCGCCCAGCGTTGATCCTCGATCTGTGGCAAGCCGAGCTTGTGAGCAATTTGCTCCAACAGTGGCAGTTCGCTCTGGTAGCAACCGAACTTGTGCTTCTTATAGCCCAGCGAGTCCGCGTGGCGGGCAGTCCAGGGGTATTTCAAATAGGTGCCGAGGGTGGCATAGGTCAGCCGCGTTCCGCCGTCGAACTGATGGTATTCAAGCTGGGTGAGAACGCGGAATCCTTGGGCGTTGCCTTCGAAGTTGAGGAAGTCGTTGCGCTCGGCTTCGCTCATTGCATCGAGCCAACCACGGCCGGCGGCCTGCTGGAACCAATAGCGAATAGCATCCTCGCCGGAGTGACCGAACGGCGGGTTGCCAATGTCGTGGGCCAGGCAGGCCGATTGCACCACCATGCCCAGGTCGCTTGGCTCGCACCAGTCAGGCAGGGCATTGCGGATGGTTTCTCCCACGCGCATACCCAGGGAACGCCCGACGCAGCTGACTTCCAGCGAATGGGTCAGGCGCGTATGGATGTGGTCGTTGCTGGAGACCGGATGCACTTGCGTCTTGCGTCCGAGGCGACGGAAGGCGCCGGAAAAGATGATGCGGTCGTGGTCCTTGTGGAAAGGACTGCGGCCCAGTTCTTGCGGACTGTGCAGCGGTTTTCCGAGGCGTTCGCGAGTCAGCAGGGTATGCCAATCCAAGGCCGGTTGCTCCGTTTGATGATGTCGATGCCCTAGCTTCCCGGTTCGTGGGCTGCCCTGCAAGGCCTATAGACCGCACGGACCGGATACATAACCTTTTGTGGTGAGGGGATAAAACCCCTCACCACAGGGTGCGGGTCCCTCAGGGTTTGCGCAGGTCTTTGGCCAGCTTGACCAACGGCAGCAATGTGGTTGCCAGGCGGATCAGGCCAGTCAAGCCACCGCCACCACCATTGCGGGTCCGTTTGCCGGTGATGAAACCGAGCAGGGACACCGCCGCCACGCCCCACAGTGGCGCGTGCTTGATGCCGAAACCTTCATGCCAGCTTTGCGTCAAGCCGCGCACCCGTTGCAAGGGCTGCAGCAACTGGCGCGTTTCCTGACGGATTTCCTGGCGATGCATTTCCATGCGCAGACGCACCAGCGCCTTGCGCATTTCCTGTCGGGTTCGGGCTTGAGGGATATCAGGCAGGCTCATGGCAGCAGGCGCTCCCGGTCATTGGCCAGCTCTTCGAGGGTGGCGTTAAAAGGGGAGGACTCGTCATAGATCGCTGCCTTGAGCCGCAGACCGCAGAACAGCGCTGCCAGCAGGTAGAACAGGCACAGGCCGATAATGCCCGCCAGGCGATAGGTGTCCCACACCAGGATCAGTACCAGTGCCGAAAGCCCGACCAACAGCAGCAAGCCGAACACCAGCGCAAGGCCGGCGAACAGCAGGAGGCTGACGGTGCGTGCCTTCTGTTCCTGCAACTCCATGCCGAACAATTCGACGTGGCTATGCAACAAGCCAAGGAACGCCGCGCCCAGGCGACGTGCTGTCGGTTGTGTGCCCGCTTCGGACGAGCCGGATTCGTCGATACCCATCATTAGCGCCGTGTTGCCAGCAGGCCAATCAGAAAGCCAACGCCCGCGGCAATGCCCACGGATTGCCAAGGGTTGGCCTGTACATATTCCTCGGTGGCGACCACCGCAGCCTGGCCGCGTTCGCGCATGGAATCTTCCGTAAGCTTGAGCGTTTCGCGTGCGCGCAGGAGGGTTTCGTGAATCTGACTGCGCAGTGCATCGGCTTGATCGCCTGCCAGCGTCGCGGTGTGATCGAGCAACCGTTCCGTGTCGCTGACCAGCGTCTGGAAATCTTCCATCAGGGTTTCTTGAGCAGTCTTTGCCTGGGTTCTGGCCATCGGTGAATCTCCGTAAGTGACGTCTGAAACGTTCGAGTATGAGCCTTGCTGGAAGGTTCAGTACAAGTGACTGGTACAACTTTTGCTCAGGCTTTTGCCATGTACTGGTGCGTCAGCCTGCGCCAGTGCGCTGAAGCTGGGCGAAAGCCCGAAAAACCTTAACCCAAATAATCAAAACCCGCGAAGCACCTCCAGGCGGGATTTCGTTTTGACCGTTCTTGCGCACCAAAGCGGTTCAGCGGGCTGCGTCCGGCCAATGAGTCGTTTCAACTTGGTGCGCTCGCAAGGCAAGCGAACCGATTTGGTGCTTTTTTCAACTTTTTCAGGTCTGCCAATACCATGGAAAATATGCAAAGTGCCGTGGACAGTCTGGTCCACAGCTCCAATACGCTGTTCATCCTGCTCGGCGCAGTCATGGTTCTGGCCATGCATGCCGGCTTTGCGTTTCTTGAAGTGGGAACGGTCCGGCAAAAGAACCAGGTCAATGCGCTGTCGAAAATCCTCAGCGATTTCGCGGTTTCGACCCTGGCCTATTTCTTTGTCGGTTATTGGATTTCCTACGGCGTGACCTTCCTGCAACCGGCGGCGGTGCTCAGTGCCGATCATGGCTACAGCCTGGTGAAGTTTTTCTTCCTGCTGACCTTTGCCGCCGCGATCCCGGCCATCATTTCCGGCGGTATTGCCGAACGTGCGCGGTTCGCCCCGCAGTTGTGCGCCACGGTGTTGATCGTGGCGTTTGTCTATCCGTTTTTCGAAGGCGTGGTCTGGAACGGCAATTTTGGCCTGCAGGCGTGGCTGCAAGCCCGGTTCGGCGCCAGTTTCCATGACTTCGCCGGCTCCGTGGTGGTACATGCCATGGGCGGCTGGCTGGCGCTGGCTGCCGTGCTCTTGCTCGGCCCGCGTAACGGCCGCTACCGGGACGGTCGCCTGGTGGCGTTCGCGCCTTCGAGCATTCCATTCCTGGCCCTGGGTTCGTGGATCCTGATTGTCGGCTGGTTCGGTTTCAACGTGATGAGTGCCCAGACCTTGCCCGGGGTGAGCGGGCTGGTGGCGGTCAATTCGTTGATGGCCATGGTGGGCGGTACCGTGGCGGCATTGATTGTCGGACGCAATGACCCGGGCTTCCTGCACAACGGCCCGCTGGCCGGGTTGGTGGCGGTCTGTGCCGGTTCCGACCTGATGCACCCGGTCGGTGCGCTGGCCACCGGTGCCATTGCCGGAGCCTTGTTTGTCTGGTGCTTCACGGCGGCCCAGGGCAAGTGGAAGATCGACGATGTGCTCGGCGTCTGGCCGTTGCACGGGCTGTGCGGGGTCTGGGGCGGCATTGCCTGTGGCGTCTTTGGCCAGAGTGCCCTGGGCGGCCTGGGTGGGGTCAGCCTGATCAGCCAGTTGATTGGCACGGCGCTGGGTGTTGTCGTCGCCCTGGCCGGCGGGTTTGCGGTCTATGGCGTGATCAAGGCCGTGCTGGGGCTGCGCCTGACCCAGGAAGAAGAGTATTACGGCGCCGACCTGTCGATTCACAAGATCGGCGCGGTCAGCCAGGACTGAGCGTTGCACTAAGGCTCCTTGTCCTGGTTGCCAGGATAAAAGCCATGGAGCAGGCGATAGCGGTCATGACGGACCTGATCCACATGCTGCTGGACCTGCTGCTCGGGCAGGCCGAGCATGATCAGGGCGTGGGAAGCCAGCATCAGGCTTGACTCGAGCAGTTCCGGGACCACTTCGCTGGCCCCGGCTGCCTGCAATTCGGCCAGTTGGCTGTCGTCACGGGTGCGCACCAGGATCGGTACTTGATGGTTGACTTGGCGGGCCGCCTTGAGCACGGTGATGGCGATGTCGGTCTTGTCCACCGCGATCACCAGCAACCTGGCGCGGCTCAAGCCAACGGCCGCAAGCAGGTCACCTCGTCGTGAATCCCCATAGTGCACGCAGTTTTCCCCGACGGTGGCTTCCTGGATGATCACCGGGTCGTCATCCAGGGCGACGAACGCCTGGCCTTCGCGGCGCAGGAACCGCCCGATGGACTGGCCGACGCGCCCGTAGCCGCAAATGACCACATGGCCCGACAAGCCGGCATTGAGTGCGCTGATCTGGTCCAGTTGCGCCTCTTCGTTGGGTTTGCGATGCAGGTGCGCGGCGACGCGTGGCGCGGCGCGCAGCAACAACGGGGTCAGCAGCATCGAGCAGAATGTCGCGGCCAGCAGCAGGCCGCTGATGTCGGCGGGCATGAGGCGGTTCTGCTGCATCAGCGCCATCAGGGCAAAGCAGAATTCGCCGCCCTGGGCCAGCGCCAGGCCGCTGCGCCAGGCGGTTTCACCGTCGCTGCCGCGCCATTTCACCAGGATGGCGACCACGCAGCCCTTGATGAGCATCAAACCGAGGGTCAATCCCAGGATCAACAAGCCGTCATCGAGGAACAGCTGCAGGTCGATCAGCATGCCGATGCTGACAAAGAACAGCCCCAGCAGGATGTCGCGGAACGGGCGTATGTCGGCTTCGATCTGATGTCGGTAGTGGCTTTCCCCCAGCAGCATGCCCGCCAGGAACGCACCCAGGGCCGGTGACAAACCGAGCAGGTGGGTCAGCCATGCCGTCAGCAACACGATCACCAGGGCCAGCAGCACGAACAGTTCTGCGGATCGGGACGCCGCCACTTCATGGAACAGCCGGGGCAACAGCAGCCGACTGGCCAGTAGCAGGCCACCGAACAAAACCAAGGTCTTGCCCAGGGTCAAGGGCAGCGCCCAGTACCACGGGTGCTCGCTACTGCCAGCGAAGACCGGTACCAGGGTCAACAGCAGCACCGCGACCACGTCCTGGAACAACAACACGCCGATGGCGTTCTGGCCGTGGCTGCTGAAAATCTCGCCCAGGCTGGTCAACTCCTTGCTGACGATGGCAGTGGAGGACAAGGCCAGCCCGGCACCGAGCAACAACGCGGCGATCGCAGGCGCGCCGCCCAATGCCAGCAATCCCGCCAGGACCGCCCCCGAGCACAGCACCTGCAGGCTGCCGAGGCCGAATACGACCCGCCGCAGTTCGAGCATTTTCGACAGGGAAAACTCCAGCCCCAACGAGAACAGCAGGAACACCACCCCGAGCTCGGCCAGGTCTGGCAGTTCTTCGCTGTCGTTGACCCAGTCCAGCGCGGTAGGCCCGACCGCCAGCCCGACGCAGAGATAACCCAGCACGGGTGGCAGGCGCAGCCGTCTGAACAAGGCGATGACCACCAGGGACGAGGCAAGGATGATCAGCAGGTTGGCAAACAAGGGGAACTCCGTTTCAAGGCTACAACGCACAGCGTAGAGGGGAAAATGCGACAAGCGTCGCTGGAAAAGCATTGGCGCTCAGTGATTTGCATCAGCGTTTTACCGAAACACCTTGAAGCGAGCCAGCGACTCGACGGTTTCCTGGGTCGGGCCTAGAATGACCGTCTATCTTTTTTGGGTCTACCCGCCATGCTTCCTGAATGCCAGTTGTTCGGCACCCTGGGGTGTCATCTTTGCGAAGTAGCCGAAGCTGAACTGATGCCTTTCGTCGAACATGGATTGTTGGTGGAGTTGGTGGATATCGCCGAGAGCGAAGCTACAGCCGAAACTTATGGGCTACGTATCCCTGTCCTGCGCCGAATCGATACTGACGCAGAGCTTGACTGGCCTTTTGACGCCGAACAGGTTGTCGCGTTTCTGCGTTGATAGTCTCTCCATTCATCGTATCCGCGCGCAGCCATTGGCGAAAATTGCAGTCTTCGGTTACTGTATGCCCATACAGCTATCTGGAGTGCGTCCCCTTGGTCAATGTCGAACAACTGAAAAGCAGCGTGAACAGGATGTCCGCGGACGTTGTGCGCGAGGCAGTCCTGGAACTGCGCCTGGATGGCTTGGTTACCGAAGGCAAGACCCCCTTCAATAAACTGCATTTCAACACCTGTTTCGCCGAGATCGAAGCGTTGTTCCAGCGTGCCGGCTATCACAAACAGTTGGATGTGGTGGGTTACCAGGGCCTGTTGTACGCGCTGTACGATCCAGGTCGCTGGGAGGCGGTGGAAGTGCTGCGCTGGTTGAAAGAGTTCACCGAAGCGGCGGCAAAACCGACTTCAGTCACGGCGTAGGGCAATCATTGCTGGGCTGGCTGGTGCGACTGTCGGATAATGCCACCCTGCAAAAATGCCTAAGAGTTTTCAATGTCCGGTTCATCGTTTTCCGCCGCTCATCATCAGGCCAGTACGTTGTATCTGCCACCCGGTTCCTGGCAGACGGTGCTGGAGTGCCTGTGCGAGCATTTCAGCGCCATCAGTCGCGAGCAGTGGCTGGACCGGATCGCTCGGGGCCGGGTATTGGACGGGGAGGGCAAGGCCATCCAGGTCGACTTGCCATACCGCGAAGGCCTGCGCATCCACTATTTTCGTGAAGTGCCCGATGAGAAGCCGATCCCGGTGGTGGAGTCGATCCTGTACGCCGACGAACACCTGGTGGTGGCAGACAAGCCGCATTTTCTGCCTGTCACTCCGGCGGGCGAATATGTCGAGCAAACCTTGTTGCGGCGGCTGATCCGTCGGTTGGACAACCCTCATCTGGTGCCCTTGCACCGCATCGATCGGCATACGGCCGGGCTGGTGTTGTTTTCGGCCAACCCGAACACCCGCTCGGCGTATCAGTCGTTATTTCCGACGCGGCAGATCGAAAAACGCTACCAGGCCATTGCCCGGGCATTGCCTGGGTTGGCCTTTCCCATGGTGCACAAAAGCCGGATGATCGATGGTGAGCCATTCTTTCGGATGCAGGAAGGGCCGGGCGAGCCCAATACCGAAACGGCCATCGAAGTGCTGGAAAGGAACGGCGAATTGTGGCGCTATGGCTTGTATCCGGTTACGGGTAAGAAGCATCAGTTGCGGGTTCACATGAATGCCCTTGGGGCGGGGATCTGCAATGATCCGTTTTACCCTGATGTGCTTCGGGATGTTGAGGATGATTACTCGAATCCTTTGAAGCTGCTGGCTCAAGGGTTGCGTTTTGTTGATCCGGTTATTGGTCAGGAGCGGGTGTTCGAGAGTGGTATTTCGTTGCAGTGGTAGTTTTTTGTTCAGGGGCAATGGTGTGTTTATCCGTTTCTTCGGTAACGGCTACTTAGGGTTTCGCCCTTACGGCGACTCACTTTTTTTCAAACGCCAAAAAAAGTAAGCAAAAAAGGCTTGCCCCACCACTCGGCACCTCGCCTAGGCTCGGTGTGCCCTCACTCCGGCATTGCTCCGTGGGCCGCCGCGAAGGGCCATCCATGGCCCAGCGCGGCTACCTCGGCATCCATGCCGAGGTGCCCACTGCGCAATGCCTGCGTTCGGCCAGCGTGGTTTAACGGGGCGTCCAGATCAAGATCAAGATCCAAAGCAAGAGCAAGAGCGGGATACATGCCAGCATCTATGTGGCTGAGCCTCCGCTATCGCGAGCAAGCTCGCTCCCACAGGGGATCTTCAGCAGACACAAAATCCATGTACACCGTAAAACCTGTGGGAGCGAGCTTGCTCGCGATGACGTCAGCACATCCAACATCACTGCAAATTGAACCACCGCCTTCGCGAGCAAGCCCGCTCCCACAGGAGAAACGCGGTTCCACCAAGAACCAGGTCGGCTATAAGGCCGCCTCGCGGTGGACGTTGATCTCGGCGCCCCGTTAACCACGATGGCCGAACGCAGGCATTGTGGAGTGGGCATCCCGGCATGGATGCCGGGATAGCCGCGCTGGGCCATGGATGGCCCTTCGCGGCGGGCCCACGGAGCAATGCCGGAGTGAGGGCACACCGAGCCTAGGCGAGGTGCCAAGTGGTGGGGCAGAAGCGCTTTGGTTACTTTCGCGCTTTTCGAAAGTGACCCGCCGTCAGGGCGGAACCCTAAGCAGCCGTTACCGCAGAAACGAATATACACACCAACCTCGCCCTCCAATAAAGGCCTAAGCCAAGAGGGAATAAACCAACGCCGTAATCGCCACCAAACCCACCAACGTAACGAAGACATTCGAAGCCTGGCCACGATAACGGGCCATGGCCGGAACTTTGCGAATGGCATACATCGGCATCAGGAACAGGATGGCCGCGATAACCGGCCCCCCCAAGGTTTCAATCATGCCCAGGATGCTCGGGTTGAGGGTCGCGACGATCCAGCACACCACCAGCATGAACGCCGCGGTGAGGCGGTCCAGGGTCTTGGGCGCCGGGCGGCGGCCGCTCTTGACGATCAAGCCCTTGAGGCCTTCGCTGGCGCCGATGTAGTGCCCCAGGAACGACTTGGAGATGGCGACAAACGCAATCAACGGCGCGGCAAAGGCGATAGTCGGGTTGCTGAAGTGGTTAGCCAGGTACGACAGGATCGACAGGTTCTGCGCCTTGGCTTCGGCCAGTTGCGCCGGGGTCAGGGTCAGCACGCAGCTGAACACGAAGAACAGCACCATCACCACCATCAGCACATGGGCGCGCGACAGGATCTGCGAACTGCGCTCCTCGGCGTTGCCGCCGTAGCGACGTTTCTGGTCCACCGCAAAAGCCGAGATGATCGGCGAGTGGTTGAACGAGAACACCATCACCGGGATCGCCAGCCACAAAGTATGCAGCAGCGCCGAAGGTTCCGGCGGCGTGGACGCGGTGGTCAGGATGCCGCCGCTCCAGTGGGGAATCAGGAACACCGCCAGGAACAGCAGTGCAACGATGAACGGGTAGACCATCAGGCTCATAGCCTTGACGATCGCCTGCTCGCCGCAGCGGACCACCGCCAGCAGGCCGAGGATCAGCACCAATGACAACACAGCCCGAGGAGGCGGCTGGATATGCAACTGATGCTCCAGGAAACTGCCCACGGTGTTGGTCAACGCCACGCTGTAGATCAGCAGGATCGGGAAAATGGCAAAGAAGTACAACAGCGTGATCAGCGCACCGGCCTTGAGGCCGAAATGTTCCTCCACCACTTCGGTGATGTCCGCGCCGTCGCGACCGGACAACACAAAACGAGTCAGGCCCCGGTGGGCATAGAACGTCATGGGGAACGCCAGCACCGCCAGGATCAGCAACGGCCAGAAGCCGCCCAGGCCCGCATTGATGGGTAAAAACAGAGTACCTGCACCGATGGCGGTGCCAAACAGGCCCAGCATCCACGTGGTGTCCTGGCGACTCCACTGGCTGAGGGTGGCTGGGACTGTCGTTTCAAAGCGCTCTTCGACGCTATTGGCCTGATCATTCATCCGGGCGGATCTCCGTATTCCGGTCACATGCACCCGGCCGGGACGAGTCGGAAAAACCCGACAGGCAGCGCCCTGGCCGAAACAGGGGCGCGATTGTCCGGGATTAGTGAGCAGAAGCAAAGGCTTAGCTGAGGAGCGGTTATGCATATCAGATCGCTGCCATAGAATTATCCCTGCATTCCCTGTGGGAGCGAGCTTGCTCGCGATAGCGGTGGGTCAGCTTGCACCAGCACTGAATGTACCGCCGCCTTCGCGAGCAAGCTTTGCTCCCACAGGTCCTGAATCAAACAGATCTGATGGGTGTACGACCAGGAGAGCCAGGCCGGCTACTAGGCCGCCTCGGCGTGGACGTTGATCTCGGGCGCCCCGTTAACCACGCTGGCCGAACGCAGGCATTAGCGAGGCACCGAGTGGTGGGGCAGAAGCGTTTTGCTTACTTTTGACTGGGCCGGCTTCCGGGCTTCTCAAAAGTGAGTCGCCGTCAGGGCGAAACCCTAAGCAGCCGTGACCGCAGCAATGGATATGTACCCAGCCAGTCAACAAAATCCGAAATGCACATAAAAAGCCAAGCCCCCCTGCCCCCGGCTCCTACAATCAGGTTGAATACTTGAAATCGCCCCAGCGCCCACAGGAGCCCAGCATGACCGCAACCGTTCTGGTACTGGTTGAAACCGTCAATGAATGCCTGCCGATTCTCGAGAAGCAGGGTTACCACCTGGAATTGGCGCCCACGCCTGCCGAACGCAAGACGGCGATTTTCGAACACGGTGAACGCTTCAGCGCAGTGCTGACCCGCGGCCCCCTGGGCCTGACGGAGGAAGAGATCGCCGCCCTGCCCAACCTGAAAATCATCTGCGTGATCGGCGCCGGTTACGAACAAGTAGACCTGCAGGCCGCGCGCCATCGGGGCATCGTGGTCACCAACGGCGCCGGGGTCAACGCGTCGTCGGTGGCCGACCATGCCATGGCGCTGTTGCTGGCGTTGGTGCGCGACATACCCCACTCCGATGCCGCCCTGCGGCGGGGCGAATGGCCAAGGGTTGCGCGCCCTTCCCTGGCGGGTAAGCGGCTGGGCGTGTTGGGCCTCGGCGCGGTGGGCATGGCGATCGCCAAACGGGCCGCACTGGGCTTTGACATGAGTATCAGCTATCACAATCGCCGGGTGCGCAATGACGTGCCCTACAACTTCTGCGCCACTCCCACGGAACTGGCGCGGGTTTCGGACTTCCTGATCGTCGCCACGCCAGGCGGCCTGGATACCCGGCACTTGATCAACAAACAGACCCTCGATGCGCTCGGCCCAAAAGGGTTTCTGGTGAACGTCGCCAGGGCCAGCGTGGTTGCCACCGCCGATCTGATCAGCGCCCTGGAGCACCGGCGAATCGCCGGAGCGGCCCTGGATGTGTTCGATAACGAGCCCGAGGTGCCGCAGGCGCTGAAAAACCTGCCCAACGTCGTCCTCACCCCCCACGTGGCAGGCCTGTCACCGGAAGCGACCCGCGCAATGGTAGAGCTGGTGGGCCAGAACCTGACCGCGTTCTTTTCCGGCAAACCGGTGTTGACGCCAGTGCCGTGGTCCGACGAGGAGCGTTAGAGAACGCCCAATAACGTCCACAAGCGCCGGGATTCGGCATCGGCACTGATCAGTTCCCCCAGCAACTCGCTCAACGGCTTGTTGCCCCACTCCACGCCGCGTCGGATCAGGTAGGGCACCGGGCTGTGGGGTTCGGTGCGAGCCAGGTAACCGGCGATGACCAGTAATTGTCGGTAGGCCTCTTCACGATTGGCCGGCTCCTGGAAGACCTGGGCAGGTGCCGTCTGCGGCTGGGACGTCGACGTCGTGGTCGCCGGGGACGTTTGCACCGGCGCGACGGTGGGTTGCTGTGGGTGCATCGCGATGAACTCCTCTACCAGTGCCAACAAGGCCTGCATCACGTCCTGCAGGGATTTGTAGCCCGGGGCCAGGTTGCCCAGGTAAGCGTCGCTCCAGGCTTCGAGCCGTTGCAGGTGTTGCAGGCTCAACATCAGGCTGCCTTGGCGATGCAACCAGAACGACAAGGGTGTGTTGCGAATCAGTTCGCTGAGTTTCTTTTGATCGTTGCGCGCCGCTTCGGCCGAGGCCTTGGCGTTCTTGCTGTCGTTGACCAACACTTGCTGGCGCTGCAAGCGTTGCCAGTCGTCCAGGCAGAAAGCGGCGAAGGTCTGTTCCCGGCCGTCGAACAACGGCACCCGCGTCAGCAGCACTTCGCTGTAGCGACGGGCCAACCACTCCAGGGGGATCACCCGCCATGACTGGTCGCCTTCCTCGGCCTGGGGGTGCAACTGCTCCGGATAGCGCTCACACAGTCCAGCCACCAGCGCCAGGCTGCCCGGCAACCCTTCCAGCCCAGCCATATGCAGCCAGGCCTCCCCCAGCCAGGCACTGATCATCAGGTCCTTGCTGCGCTCCAGCAGCAACGTGGTCGCGAGCCGTTCCAGGTCTGGCCACAGGGCGCGCTTGATCGAAGACTGCCACACACCGGTGGGCAGGCTGGTGTCGTCCTCCCGGCGCAATTCGCGCAACTGGTCATATTCCGGTTCGTAGCGCAGGTCCGGGCCACAGGGCGATTCGGCACTGATCGGCTCGAGCAACTGGCTGACCAACTCAGGCAAAGGCGATATCGGCAAGCTCACAGGCCCTCCTCACGAGTGGCAATGGCGGGGCTCGATGCGGTCGCCATGAAAGGTGAACGGGGCGCCCGCGTCGGCAGCGGCGGGATCGACAAAGGCAGCTTGGAGCCCTGGCTCATCAACGACAGGCGCATGAACATCAACGTTTGCTGCGCCGTGCGGGCCTGGGTCTGGGCGGTCACCGGCAGTTGCAGGGCCAGGGGGAAATCGGTGTAGTCGACATTCGGCTGGCGCTGACTCGCCACCTGCGAGCGCATCAGGCGCAGCAACGACCAGGGTCCCTGGTATTCCCAACCGGCCTCCAGGTCGCGCACCACCAGGTTCGGTTGCAGCGGGTCGTTGGCCGGACGCTGGTAGCCGTTGCGGGCCCAGCGCAAGGTCAGGCGCACGGGCTGGCCGACCATCCAGCGCAGGTTCGGCTGGCCGCCGCCGGGGTAGCTGATCTGTTGGTTGCCGGCGTCCAGGCTCCAGGCGATCACCTGGTCGGCACCGCGCTCCTCATCGCGATCGGTGCGCCAGCGCACGTCCATTTCCACCCCAAGGATGCCACTCTTGTCGCGCAGGAACAGCGGCCCGAGCCAGGTACCGGCCTGTTTCAAACGGTTGAGGAAATCCTCGGCTGCCAGCCGCTCTGGCGTCTGGCTCAACGTCAGCCCGGCCTGGGCCAGGGGCAGGCGCGTGTCGATCAGTTCCAGCAAATGCTGGACCCGCGCCGGGTCGGCATCGCTGGCCCGCACGTCCTGGGAAAACGGAAAGCGCCCGGCCAGGTATTGATTGAAGTAGTTGGCCAAATCATTCCAGGCGGTCGCGGCCTGGTTCTGTTGCAGGTACAGGCACCGTTGCAGGGCGCCCTGCTGCAACGCGACCGTGCGCAGGGCCAGGTCGCCGCGCCCGCCGGGCAAGCTGGCGGTCTGCAAGATTTGCGCGCAGGAGGTGGTGTCCATGGCGATAAAGTCCCGGCTCACCAATTGTTCCAGTTGGGCCGCCGAGCTGGCCGGGTTCTGGTTCTTGTACTTGAGCAATTCATCGTTGAGGGCCATGAAGCGTGCCACCTGGTCGTGTTCCAGGGCCGACAGGTTGTCCTGCTGGACGATCAACCATTCCAGCGCGGGCATTCGCTGCTCGGCGATCTGCAGCATCGCGCCGAATTGCTGGGCCAGGTTCAGCTTCAGGTCTTGTGGATCGCTGGCACCGTAGAGCTGCAAGCCGAAGTTCTTCGAGCCGTCCCAGCGCTGGACATCGGCCCGCTGGCTGAACAGCGGCTGGGCATCGATTTCGTCCAGGCCACTCTTGAGCTGCGCCAATGCCCGGCGATTGAGCAGACGTTGGAAACGCATCGCCAGGTCGCCACGGTGCACGTCCATGAAGGCTTTCTGCAGCGCAACGGCCTGGGTCGTTTGCACATTGAAGCCCATGCCGGGCAGCGCCTCGTCGCTTTCATCCAGGCTCAACCACATGGCCCGGGCCGCGGCGCCTTCAGCGGCCTGCATCAGCGCATCACGGTAATCCGGCGGAATGCGCGGCATTTCTTCATTGGCATAGCTCTTGTAGCTGGTGAAGTAGTTCAGCGCGACGCTGAAATCATCGCTGCCATCGCCCTGGCCCATCGAATCGGAGGTGTTGCCCGACGGATCCTTCTGCATGGCCAGCGCCACGAAATCACGCTTGAACAGCGCCTGCACCGCACCGTCCAGCGCCGTGACATGGTCTTGCAAAACCAGCAGGCCACTGCCCTGTTGCACTAGCAGATTGTCCCCGGAGCCGGTCTGGACGATCCACTGGTCACGAAAGCTCTGCTGCAACTTCGCCGCCTGGCTCTCCAGGTCCTGCTCGATATCCGGCCCCAACAACGTGCTGTGGCTGACCTTGTCCAGCATCTGGCTGTAGCCGGGCACCAGGTCCTGGCCCTTGCCCCGGCCCCAGGCCGAGTTGGTCAGGCTGACCAGGGTCTGCAAATCGTCGATCAGCGCCATCAGGTCTTCGAGTTCGCTCAACGAATTGCCACTGCCGGCCTCCAGCCGTTGCAGGTGCAGCTTGAGGTAACCGGCCTGGCGCACAAAGTTGTCCGCCAGGAAGTAATGGTCCAGCCAGCGCTGCATCAGGCCGGTGAAGTTATCGGAGATCACCGGGCGCGCGGCGTTCAGGTCCAGCCCTTTCAAATCGCTGTTCTGGGCATCGAACAGCACCCGGTTGTAGAACCGTGGCCGGCTCAAGGTGCCAGTGTTGAGACCCAGGGACAAGGCGGTGTTGCTCAGTTGCACCAGTTCGTCCAGCGGTGCCTTGGGATCGTTCACCACCTGACTGAACATCTGGTTGTGCTGCTCAAGGCGTACCGCGAGCTCCACCAGTTCCTTGGCCTTAACGTAGCTCTGCCACTGCGCCGGGTCTTCGTTCTCCACATTGCCCCGCCGCTCAGTGTTGCGGATGGACTTGAGCTGTTCCAGGTCGGAATTGAGCAGGTCCCGCAAGGGCAATATCCAATGGTGCCGAGCCGTCAGGCGCAACCCATTCTCCAGTTGCGTGTCCACGGAAGAGAACCACGAAGTAGGAAACACCACTGAGACGAAGCGCCAGCTCGGGGCCTTTTCCAGCACGTTCCAGTAGTTCTGCACATTGTGCCGGGTCGGTTCCAGTTGCGGTTCGTCAGGGTCGACCACGAGGTGGTTCTTATGGGCGCTGAGGATCAACCGCGACAGCCCCTCGGCTTGCTCCACCGAATCGTGCCAGACCCAGACCATGCCTCCCAGCCAGACCAGGCCCACCACCAACGCCACCGCTCCGGCCAGCCGATGCCCGCGCTGGCGCAGGCGCAACAGCCGTGGCACAGGCTGGGCCAGGCCACGTTCGGCCATCAGCCGTCGCGACCACAATTGCCGGGCGAACACGGTTTGCCGCTGGGCACTATCGGAAGCGGTCAAACCGTCGCTGCTGACGGCCGGTGCCTGGCTGGCGGTGAAGTACACCCCGCGAAAACGCGGTGCTTCACCTTGGGCGTTGCCCTGGAACACCGGCTCCAGCAGGATCTGCAAGGCCCGCCGCAAACCTTCGAAACGTTCCGGCAACCCATAAAGATCGGTGCTCAATTGCCCCGACAGCGCACCGATCTCGATGATCGACTGCGACAGCGCCGCGTTGACCTGGTCCAGGGCCTGGTCACTCCACTGCGACTGCCAGGCCGCATCCGGCAAATAGGGCGAGGACCAACCCAGCATCGACTCACGCGCCTCGGCGGGCAGCGCACTGACCAGTTCCTGGACCCCGGGCAGTTCTTCCATCCCGGTGATCACCACGTACACCGGCAGGCTGAGGCCGAACCGTTGCAACAGGTCGATAAAGACACGCCGGACCTTGAGGCTCAGCTCGGTGGTGTGCTCGATGTCGTCAAGGGTGCTCAAAGGTACGGTCCAGATCACCGCATCCAATGGCCGCTTGCTGCGCAAGCGCAACATCAGCCCCAGCAGGCGCCACCAGTTGCCCCGTTGCCGGTTCATGCCGTCATCGGGCAGGAACAACGCCTGGGGCACCACCAGCACCGAGCCCTCGGCATCGGAAAACCAGCGCCCGAACCAGGCCGCCTTGTCGGTCGGTTGCAAGCGCCATTGGGCGCACAATTGGGCGCCGTCGGTTTCGTTGCCGAGCATCATCAGCCAAGGCATCTGATAGCGGTCCCGGGTGCCCTGCTCCTGCTCCATGCGGCGCACCGCCCCATAGAAACTGCGGATCGCCGCCCCGCCCTGGGTCCGCAGCCACCAGATCAGGGCCGCGATCAACAGCACCATGACGATGGCGAGCACCACCAGGGCAACGATGCTCAGGGTGCTCATGAGTCCTGCTCCTGAACCACCGACTCATTCAGTTGCAGCACCGGCTCGAGTTCCGAACGGATGTCACGCCAGAACACCTGCCCCAAGCCGGTCAGCAGCAACACCATCGCCAGGATCGCCAGCCCCAGGCGAAAGCCGTCCGGCAGCGATTGCTGCACTGGCATGCGCACTGGCGGCGTCGCCGAAGCCAGCGCCAGGCGCTGGCTGACGTCGACGTAATCAGGGTCGTGTTGCCAGGCGAAGGTGAACAGCGCCACGCGCCACTTTGCATGCTGGACCTGGCCCGGCTCGCCACGCAATCGCCCCTGGAACCCGAGGATCAGGCATTGCAGATAGACGTTCGCCAGGTCCCGGGTGCCGGGCATCTGCTCGTCCAGCAGTTTCTTGATCGCCGCCGGCAAGCGCTCGCCGGCCTGGCGGCTGGCATACATGCGTGACTCGAGGGGGTGCTGCTGCCACGCCAGTTGTCCGGGCCAGGGGCTGAACAGCAAGGTTTCGTCCACCAGCGCCACGAAGGCATAGACCAGCGACTTGACCTGCTCGGTGGCGGCATCGCCGACGGTGGCGAAGGCCACCCGCCACAGACGCTGGGCGCTGCGCCCGGAAAACTCCACCACCCGATTGACCAATACCGCAGGGTCGCTGTCCTTGGGCAAGTCTTGCCACTCCTGGGACCACTTCAGCCAGGCCTGGCGAAAAGCGCTGCTCAGCGGCGCCTCATGCAGACTCCGAACCGCCCCGCCACTTCCATCAGGCATACGACTCCCCTTTTGCGATCAGGCACTTTCACTGGCTTGCGCCACGAACAACACCACTTGCCACGGGCTGCTGGCCTGGGCCGATGCCGGTGCCACGATGTGCAGCGGCAATTGCGCGTCGAACCATTGCCCGCTGGCGACCACCACAAACAAACGGGTGTCCTCGCCCACGCTGTAGGCCACCTGTTCGTTGCGGCTCATGGCCTGGTGGGGCAGACCGCTCATGCGTTGTCGGCTGAGCAGCGGGATGTGCCGCGCCGACGCGATGATCGCCCCGCGCAACCACTCGCCCGCCGCCTGCTCGCTGGCGCCGTTGGGCATGCGCAGGCCGATCACCAGGCGTTGTTCCGGCTCGTCGTCAGGCAACTGGATCGAGAAGACCTGCTCATTGCGCTCGAAGGCCAGGCTGCGATAGCCGGCGCGAACCAATTCCAGGGTGGTTTCCAGCCAGTCGAGCAACGGCTCGTAGCCGCGCTGCAATTCGAGGAAATCCAGCGGTGCGAAGGCCGGGACGCCCGCCAGTGGATCGAGGGCCGACCAGCTCCCGGCCAGCCCCAGCAGCAAACCGTAGAGCGCCTGGGGCGTTGCCACCCGGGTATTCAGCGCGCCTTCGACTTCCGGCAAGCGCGCCCACAAGGCGGTCAATTGCCGACGGATCTCCATGGCATCGTCCTGGTTGCCGGCCGCCTGGGCCTGACGCAAGCGACCAGCGAGAAACATGCACTTTTCCCGGGCCCGGGCGCACACACCGGCGACCCGTCGACCGAGGGTCGACTCCGGCAACAGGATCGGCGTCGGCGGGGTGTAGGGCACGCGCCAGAAGCCACCGCCCTCCTTGCGGATGCGCAACAGCGGCAGGCAGATCGAATCGGCCTTGCTCAGTTGCGTGCACAGCCTCGGGTTGGGTCGCCAGACGGTGATCGACTCGGGAAATGCACCGCTGGTGAGGTCCGGCAACGCCTCGCCGACCACCGATTGCAGGCGCCCCTTGAGCGGCACCAATTGCCCGGCGCGCCACAGCGGGCTGACGGCCAGGTACACAGTCACGGTGGCGTCGTCGGTCTTGTCGATCGCCTCACCGATGTCCAGCTCCAAGGTCGGCCCGACGCCGGCCTGCAGGTTGACCGGCAAGCCGTCCGGCAAGGTGCCTTGCAGTTGCAGCAGCCGCACCAGGCCGGCGCTGAGGGCTGAAGGATCGACTTCCAGCTGGCTGACACCCCAGAACCAAGGGTTGCAGGCCCCGGCAAAATACGCAGCCAGGGCCTCGGCACGCAGCCCTTGCAATTGAAAATGCTGGGGCAGCAATTGCATGCCCTCATGCCAGCACACCGCGTCAGGTAACAGACTCATACGACTCCCTTCGACATCCCAATGTCGCCGCGCATGGCGGCCCGCGGTCACTCAAGGCTGGCTGTCATCGAGCCCCATCATTCACGAGGGTCATCTCGCGACTGTCGAACTTCAGCCAGGCCTGGCGCTGATCGTCCAGCCGAAGCCGGTGGGCTCCGGGAGTGTTATAGCTGGCGAAGACCAAAAGTCCAGCGGCGCGCCGGCCCTCCAACGGGAAGGGTTGGCGGTCGATGAATTGCCCCGGAACCAGCTCCAGCCCCCACACCGACATGAGTTGACGATAGTCGCGCTGGAACTGTTCGCGCTCGGCGAACCACTGGCTGGCGGTGATGCCCGACAGCTGCTTGAGCAGGTCCGGGTCGTTCACCGCGATGAAATCCACCGCGATCGGCGTGTCGTCATTGGCCCGCGGCGCGACGTCCAGGGTCAGGCTGTCCAGGTCGACACTGGGCGCAAAAAGCGAGCAACCGGTGAGCGCCAGGCTCAAAAAAAATCCGAAAAAAAACCCACGCAAAATGAATCTTCCTTTTCTCAGCGGTCCAAAATTGTTTTTGCTTGCTTTTTTATAGACCTGTTCTAGCGTCTTGGGTAGTTCGACCCACACGGTCGAATGCGCCAGGTTCGTCAAGGGAATGACAGGTTTTCTGCCGTCCATTTGCAACCTGTGGATCAGCAAGGGATTGCGATGAGCGGGACTCCCGATGCATTGCGCCCGCACATGCATCGGAGTCGGCCGCCATGGCAGAAAGTACCCAGCACAAGCTCGACAGAGTCCGTCCTCCCCGCGTCCAGATCACCTATGACGTGGAAATCGGCAACGCCATCGAGAAAAAAGAATTGCCACTGGTTGTCGGCATTCTGGCCGACCTCTCGGGCAAGCCACTGGACCCGCTGCCCAAGCTCAATGAGCGGCGCTTTACTGAAATCGATCGGGATAATTTCAACGAGGTGCTCGCCTCCATCTCCCCCCGCGCCACGCTCCAGGTGAACAACACCCTCAGCGGCGACGACAGCAAGCTCAACATCGAACTCAACTTCCGTCATATCGACGACTTCGACCCGGTCAAGGTCGTGGAGCAGGTCACGCCGCTGCGCCGGTTGTTCGAAGCGCGCCAACGCCTGCGGGACCTGTTGACCAAACTCGATGGCAACGACGACCTGGACAAGCTGCTGCGCGACGTGATCGCCAACACAGAAGGCCTGCAGGAGATCAAGTCGGCCCGGCCCCAGGACGTACCGCCAGAGCTGCCGACCGTGGCCGCCAACGATGACCCTGCCCCGGCCGAACCACAGGCCTGATCGCGCGCATCATTCAAGGGAGATAACGCCATGCCTGCTTCATCCAGCGCTCAAACCAGCGAGAGCACGACCCAGACCCTGTCCCTGCTGGACAAGATCATCGCCGAAGGCCGCATGGCCCACGACGACAGCCAGCAAGACTACGCCCGCGACATGCTGGCCGAATTCGCCACCCAGGTCCTCGACGAAGGCATGGCCATCGACAAGGACACCGTGGCGATGATCAACGACCGCATCAGCCAGATCGACCAACTGATCAGCGCCCAGCTCAACGAAGTGCTGCACCACCCTGACCTGCAGAGACTCGAAGCCTCCTGGCGCGGCCTGCACCTGCTGGTGCAGAACACCGAGACCAGCACCCGGCTCAAATTGCGCCTGCTCAACGTCACCCAGAAAGAACTGCAGAACGACCTGGAAAAAGCCGTCGAATTCGACCAGAGCGCGCTGTTCAAGAAAATCTACGAGGAAGAATACGGCACCTTCGGCGGGCACCCGTTCAGCCTGCTGGTGGGTGACTACACCTTTGGCCGGCATCCGCAGGACATCGGCCTGCTGGAAAAACTCTCGAACGTCGCCGCCGCCGCGCACGCCCCGTTCATTGCCGCCGCCAGCCCGCGGTTGTTCGACATGACCAGCTTCACCGAACTGGCGATCCCCAGGGACCTGTCGAAGATTTTCGAGAGCCAGGAGCTGATCAAGTGGCGCGCCTTCCGTGAAAGCGAAGACTCGCGCTACGTGTCCCTGGTGCTGCCGCACTTCCTGCTGCGCCTGCCGTACGGCCCGGACACGCTGCCGGTGGAAGGCATCAACTACGTCGAAGACGTCAACGGCACCGACCACAGCAAATACCTGTGGGGCAACGCCGCCTGGACCCTGGCGCAACGCATCACCGAAGCCTTCGCCAAATATGGCTGGTGCGCAGCCATTCGCGGAGCCGAGGGTGGTGGCGCGGTCGAAGGCCTGCCGGCCCATACGTTCCGCACCAGTTCCGGAGACCTGTCGCTCAAATGCCCGACCGAAGTGGCGATTACCGACCGCCGCGAAAAAGAACTCAACGACCTGGGCTTCATCTCCCTGTGCCACAAGAAAAACAGCGACGTGGCGGTGTTCTTCGGCGGCCAGACCACCAACAAGGCCAAGCTCTACAACACCAACGAGGCCAACGCCAACGCGCGGATCTCGGCGATGTTGCCGTATGTACTCGCGGCCTCGCGTTTCGCCCATTACCTGAAGGTGATCATGCGTGACAAGGTCGGCAGTTTCATGACCCGCGACAACGTGCAGACCTACCTCAACAACTGGATCGCCGACTACGTGCTGATCAACGACAACGCGCCGCAAGAGATCAAGGCGCAGTACCCGCTGCGCGAAGCGCGAGTGGACGTGACGGAAGTGGCCGGCAAGCCAGGCGCCTACAAGGCCACGGTGTTCCTGCGGCCGCACTTCCAGCTGGAGGAACTGACCGCCTCGATCCGCCTGGTGGCGACCCTGCCGCCGCCGGTAGCTGCCTGACGGTTGAAACCTGTGGCGAGGAGCTTGTTGTGGCGAGGGGATTTATCCCCGCTGGGCTGCGCAGCAGCCCTCTAAGCGCTCCACTCAATCTGCCTGACACACCGGGTGATCAGATTTAGGGCCGCTTCGCGCCCCAGCGGGGATAAATCCCCTCGCCACAGGTTCGGCGTTCGTCTTTAACGGATCGGTACTGGGCACCGCCCATTTCGTCTTCTTCAGGAGTTCCACACAATGGATGCAATCATTCTCGACCTCGGCGGCGACATCAAGGGCGACAGCCTGCTGGAGGGTTTCACGGACAAGATCGAGGTCATGTCCTACAGCCATAACGTGGCAATGCAGGTCACCAACGACGTCAGCAACTCGGAGCGTACTTCCGGCCGGCCGCACATCGGCGAATTCACCCTGACCAAATTCGTCGACAGCTCCACCCCCTCGCTCAACGAATATTGCTGCGCCGGCAAGCCGATCCCGCAAGCCGTCATCACCATTGGCCGCAACGCCGCCGAGGGCAGCGGCAAACTCATGCCGTTCATCATCTACACCCTGACCAACGTCGTGCTGTCCAACGTCAGTGTCAGCGGCGGCACCGGCGGCAAACCGGTGGAAACCCTGTCGCTGAACTTCACCAAGATCAAATGGGAGCTCACTGCGCAGAAAGACGACGGCACCAAGGAAGGCACGGCGGGCACGACCTGGGACCTGGCCGCCAACAAAATGACCAAGTAAGGAAACCGCGCCCATGGCTGGCTTCGGGCTGCGCCCGCCCCTGTTCGAACGCCTGGCCAGCCCGGCGAACGATACCGGGCGGGTGTTCGACCGACAGGCGTTGCAGGACTCGGTACATGCCGAACTGTCGCGCCTGTTCAATACCCGACGCGGCCCACGGGCGCTGACCGAACCGCCAAGCATCCTGGACTACGGCATCGCCGACTGGACCGCGCTGCAACAGCAGCGCAGCGATGACCGGCGCCAACTGACCCGGGAAATCCGCCAGGCCATCACCCACTTCGAACCTCGCCTGCGCCTGGGCGAGGTCGAGGTCTGCCCGGTGCCGGGCCATCCGCAGCAACTGTGCATACGGCTGCTGGGCGAGCTGCGCGGCGACCTGCATGCCTGGCCCGTGGCCTTTGTCATCGAGCACGCCGGCGACGGCCTTGAGGTACGACATGAGCGACTCGATTGACCCGCAACTGTTGGACTATTACCAACGCGAACTGACCTGGTTGCGGCATGCCGGGAGCCTGTTCGCCGAGCGCTACCCCAAGGTCGCCCGGCGCCTGGAGTTGTCCCCCGGCGAATGCCCCGATCCGCATGTCGAGCGCCTGCTGGAAGGTTTCGCACTGTTGGCCGCCCGCTTGCAACGCCGGCTGGACGACGACTACGCCGAGTTCAGCGATGCCCTGCTCGAACAGCTTTACCCGTTGGCCATGCGGCCCTTGCCGTCGTGCTCCATCGTGCAGTTCGAGCCCGACCCCAGCAAAGGCAACTTGAACGAGGGCTACCCGCTGCCCCGCGACACACCGTTGTTCGTCACCACGGACAAAGGCCAGAGCATTCATTTTCGCACCACCGCCGCTGTGCATTTGTGGCCGGTGGAAATCAGCGAGGCATTGCTGCTGGGCAGCGACGAAACCCAGGCGCTGACCGGAGTGGTTCGGGCCCGCTCGGCCTTGCGCCTGGAGTTGCGATGCCTGGGCGAAAGCCAGTGGTCGACGCTGGGAATCGACTCGCTGCGGGTACACCTGGCGGCGTCACCGATCATCAACGCCGGGCTGTACGATTTGCTGGGCGCGCACGCCATCGAGGTCCTGGCCGGTGCGCCGGGCAGCGCGCCGGAGTCGCTGAAGGGCTTGCCACAGATCGTCGGCTTCGCCAGTGACCAGGTCTTGCTGCCGGATGAAGACGGCGTGCACCCCGGCATGCGCCTGCTGGCCGAGTACTTTGCCTTCCCGGATAAATTCGGCTTCTTCGACCTGCCACTGGCCGGTGCCACCAGCGACGGCCCGTCGTTGTACCTGTACATCGTTTTCGACCGCCCTCCCACCAGCCGCCTGCCGCTCCAGGCCAGCGACATCGCCCTGGGCTGCACGCCGGCGATCAACCTGTTTCCCAGGACTTCCGAGCCGCTGCGCCCGGATGGCACCCGCAGCGAGTACCGGTTGGTGGCCGACAGTCATCGGGAAAACAGCGTCGAGATCCACAGCATCCGTGGCATGCGCGCCATGTCCAGCCAGGGCGTGCGCAAAGTGCCGGCCTATTACGGCAGCCAGCATGGCAACGACCAAACCTGTTATTGGCATGCCCGACGGGTCAGTGGCATGAGCCCGAACCGATTGGGCACCGACTTGATGGTCAGCCTGGTGGACACCCAGTTCGACCCGCTGGCCGAAACCCGCGACTACAGCCTCACCGCCGAACTGCTGTGCACCAACCGCCACCTGGCCCAAAGCCTGCCGGCCGGCACCCCACTGGGTTTCGAGCGCCCAGGGCCGGTGGCCTGGGCGCGCCTGCGCAACCCACCCAGCCCGCAAAGCCTGCCGCGCCTGGACGGCGAATCGCGCTGGCGGCTGGTGTCGCAATTGACCCTCAACCATTTGTCGCTGGTCGAAGGCCCCCAGGCATTGGACGCATTGCGCGAGATTCTCCAATTGCACAACCTGCGGGACGAGGCCAGCGCCCATCGCCAGATCGAAGGGGTATCGGGACTGGGCTGCGACCGGGTCATCGCCCATGTCGGCGAAGACGCCTGGCGCGGCTGGCGCAACGGCCTGGAGGTGCGCCTGCAACTGGATCCGCAACACTTCGTCGGTAGCAGCGCCGTGCTGTTCTCCGGGGTGCTGGCGCAATTCTTTTCCCTCTATGCCACCGCCAATCGCTTCGTGCGCACCGTGCTGGTCCAGTCCGACAAGGAGGTGAAGACATGGCAACCCCAAGCCGGCAAACCCCTGGTGCTCTGAACCTGAGCCAGCGCCTGCGACGCGACCCGCAACGCTTCGAATGGCTCCAGGCCTTGCTGTTGCTCGAACGTGAACATCCCCAGGCCGAGCCCCTGGGCAGCGGCACCGCGCCGCACGCCGAAGCCTTGCGCCTGCGCGGGCCCTTGACGCCGCTGTTCGCCGCCAGCGAAGTGGAAAGCCTGGGCCAGGAACCCGGCCTGCCGCCAACCCTGACCACGCCGATCTTCGGCCTCGGCGGCCCCGACGGCCCGTTGCCCTACGCCTACCAGGAATGGCTGCAACAACGGGCACGGGCGAAGGATCATGCCCCGGCGGAATTCCTCGACCTGTTCCAGCATCGCCTGCTCAGCCTGCTTTACAAGGTGATGCGCAAACATCGCATCGCCTTGGGTTTCACTGCCCCGGGATCGTCCGCCGTACACGCGCAACTGCGGGCGTTGACCGGCCTGCTGCCCAAGGCCTTGCAGGAGCGCCAGGCCGCACCCGACTCGGCAGTACTGGCCTGCACCGCGCTGTACGCCGATGGCCGGCGCTCCCTGGACGGGTTCGCGGCGATTGTCCGTGAACAGTTCGGGCTGCCCGTGGAGCTGACGGCTTACGAAGGTGGCTGGCGTGAAATCCCGCCGGCCAGCCGCAGCCGCTTGCAACCAGGCGGGCGCAACCTGTGCCTGGGCCGCAACGCGGTGGCCGGCACCCACGTCTGGGACGAACATGCCGGCGTGCGCCTGACCCTCGGCCCGCTGACCACGGGCCAGGCCAGCGGACTGCTGCCCAACGGCGAAGCCCATCCGCTGCTCGCCAGCCTCTACGCCCTGTACTTCGGCCCCGACCTGGATTGCACCCTGGTGTTGCTGATCCGCGGCGCCGGCCCGCTGCAACTGGACCGCCAGGCAGCGCCACGGCTGAACTGGAACGGCGGCCTGCAACGCCAGCCAACCCTCGCCGTGCAACGGATCGAAACCCGCCTTCGTCAGCCGGAGATTGCCTGAAATGGAACTGGCCAGCCTGATCGGACGCCTCAACCCGGACAACCGCCGCGCCCTGGAACGGGCCGCGCAACGTTGCATGCAGCGCAGCCACCACTACGTGGAAATCGAACACCTGCTGTTGGAATTGCTCGACATCGAGGGCGGTGATTTTGCCTGCCTGCTGCCACGTTTCGGTCTGGAGCGTGACGCGGTGGCGGCGCAAACCAACAAGGCCCTGGACCTGTTCAAATCCGGCAGCACCCGCACGCCCGCCTTGTCGGCACAAACCATCGGCCTGTTGGAAGACGCCGTGGTCCAGGCCAGCGTGCTGGGCCTGGACAGCATCCGCTCCGGGCTGTTGCTGCTGGCACTGCTGGACCGTGATGAGCGCCGCAGCCTGCTGCTCAACAGCGCCTCGTCGTTGCTGCGCATTCCCCGCGACGCCCTGCGCGCCCACCTATTGGAATGGACCGAAAGCTCCCGTGAGCATGTCGGTGGCGTGCGCCCGGCCAAACCCGGCGAGCCTCCCCAGAAACAGGACCCGGTCCTGGACCAGTACACCCAGGACCTGACCGCCGACGCCCGGGCCGGGCGCATCGACCCCATCGTCGGCCGCGACGGCGAGATCCGCCAGTGCATCGACATCCTGCTCCGGCGCCGGCAGAACAACCCGATCCTGGTCGGCGCACCGGGCGTCGGCAAGACTGCGGTGGTGGAAGGCCTGGCCCTGCGTATCGCCGCCGGGGATGTGCCGCCGTCGTTGCAGGAAGTCACCCTGCGTGTCCTCGACCTGGGCCTGTTGCAGGCCGGTGCCGGCGTCAAAGGTGAATTCGAACAGCGCCTCAAAGGCGTGATCGACGCGGTACGCCGTGCCGAAAAGCCGATCATCCTGTTCATCGACGAAGCCCATACGCTGATCGGCGCCGGCGGCGCAGAGGGCGGCAGCGACGCGGCCAACCTGCTCAAGCCGGCCCTGGCCCGGGGCGAACTGCGCACCCTGGCCGCCACCACCTGGCTGGAATACAAAAAATATTTCGAGAAAGACCCGGCCCTGGCCCGCCGCTTCCAACTGGTGCAGGTCGAAGAACCGGACGAACTGACCGCCGTGGAAATGCTCCGCGGCGTGGCAAGCAAACTGGAACAGCACCACGGCGTGCAGGTGCTGGACGCGGCCATCCACGAGGCGGTGAAGCTGTCCCACCGCTACATCTCCGGGCGACAGTTGCCGGACAAAGCCATCAGCGTGCTCGACACCGCCTGCGCCCGGGTCGCCCTCGGCCAGCACGACGTGCCGCCACCGCTGGAAAGCCTGCGCCATCGGCAGAACAGCCTCAAGGACGAGGTCGAACGCCTGCGCCGGGAACAGGCGACCGGGCTCGATCACCGTGAACGCATCACCCTGCTCGAAGGCGAATCGACCAGCAACGTGCAAGCCATCCGCGAACTGGAAACCCGCTGGGGCGAAGAGCGCGAAGCCGTGCGCGAACTGCTCGATACCCGGCGCGAACTGCTTGCCCTGAGCGAACGCGCCGACAGTGAAAAAGCCGACACCGAGATCGATAACCGCATCGACCACCTGGCCGCCGAACTGCTGCGCCTGGAGGCGGGCCTGGATGCCATTCGCCAGGACGATCCGCTGGTGCCCGAACAGGTGGACAGCAAGACCGTCGCCGCCGTGATTGCCGGCTGGACCGGCATCCCGGTGGGCAAGATGCTCGCCGACGAAGCCCACGCCGTGCGCACCCTAGGCCAGCGCATGGGCCAGCGGGTCATGGGCCAGAGCACCGCGTTGAACACCATCGCCCAACGCCTGCAAGCCTACCGCGCCGGCCTCACCGACCCACAGAAACCGGTCGGGGTGTTCCTGCTGGTGGGCCCCACCGGCGTGGGCAAGACCGAAACCGCCTATGCCCTGGCCGACGCCTTGTACGGCGGTGAGCGCAACCTGATCAGCATCAACCTCTCGGAGTACCAGGAAGCCCACACCGTCAGCCAACTCAAAGGCGCCCCGCCCGGCTACGTCGGCTACGGCAGCGGCGGCGTGCTCACCGAAGCGGTGCGGCGCAAACCCTATTCCGTGGTGCTGCTGGATGAAATCGAAAAGGCCCACCCGGATGTGCTCGAAGCCTTCTACAACGTCTTCGACAAAGGCCTGATGGAAGACGGCACCGGTCTGGTGGTGGACTTCAAGAACACCGTGATGCTCGCCACCAGCAACGTCGGCGCCGAGCTATTGCTGGATACGCCTAGCGCGCAACTGGGCAGCGACGCCTTCAACGAAGCCTTGCACAAAGTGCTGCTGCAAGCATTCCGGCCGGCATTTTTGGCGCGTATGACGGTGGTGGCTTATCGGCCGCTGGATGAAGCGACGCTGGAAGGGATTGTGTTGGCGAAGTTGGAGAAATTGCGCGGGCGCTACAAGGCCGCGACCGGCAAGCAGTTCGAGTTCGATGCGGGGATCGTCAAGGCTGTGTTGGCCAAGTGCAGCGCGGCGGGGGCACGGGATGTCGAGAATGTGTTGATGACGCAGGTGACGGGGAAGTTGGCGGAGTGGGTGTTGGAATAACCTCCGTCGTTGTTCATAGCCTGTTAAGACTTTCTGAGTTGGACCGGAGCACGTTATGAAGTTCTATCACTACACCACCCAGTCGGCGGCCAAATCCATAACTGGCAATCAAATCGGCGTCCCCGCCGTTCAGGAGTGGAAATGCACGATGAATCAACCTCAAAAGTGGGCATGGTTCACTAAACAGCATGAGGAAGGCTTTTATTTGACCACCATACCGCCGTCTGAAATACGAAAGAAAAAAGAAAAACTCGGTATTAGCAAACTTTCAGAAGTCTATGTTTTGTATTTCAACATCACATGGATAAAACCAAAACAGATGAAATCAGTGGATGACTATGTCAATAACGGATCCATCAGGATCAAAAAAGTTGGCGAGCCTGAAAAAATCTGTGCCCAACGTATCGGGGTCAATACCAATCAATTGGACAATGTTCCTTTCCCGGTGGAGTCATGTTTATGGGCAGGCCCAGTCGAAGGATTTCCTGACGATATTTGAGCGTGCCGAGGATGATTAATGCCCCGCTCCACCGACAGCAACACCACCCTCTCCCTCACCGCCACCTCGCTGTCGGCGCTGTACCCTGAATCGCTGTCCGGCGAAGAACGCCTCAACGGCTTGGGCTCGCACATCCTCAACGGCATCAACGATGGCGCCTCGCTGGACCTCACGACGGCCGTCGCCAGCCACGTGACCGCCACGCTGCACAAGGATGCCTTGCTGCGTCCGCTGGATTGGCTGGTGGCCGAGATCCGCCAACTGCCGGCCGACGCCACCGCCGAGCGCTATCAACTCCTGCTCCGGCCCTGGCTCTGGTGGCTGAGCCTGGCCAGCAACAACCGCGTGTTTCAGAACCTTGCCACCTCGGACATCGTCACGACGATTTTCAAGGGCCACGGCTTCACCGACTTCCAGCTCAAGCTCAGCGGCAGCTACACACCCCGCGAGTACTGCGTGCAGTACGGCGAAACCGACCTGGCCTTCGTCTCGCGCCTGCTGGAAGAAGACGGGATTTTCTGGTTCTTCAGTCATGAAGACGGTAAGCACACGCTGGTACTGGCCGACAGCAACGACGCCTTCGCGCCCATCCCCAACGGGCCGACGGTGAATTATCTCGGGCAGAAAATGGGCGAACGAGAACTGCACGGCATCCGCTCCGGACAAGTGTGCCTGCAAGCGGTGGCCGGGGTTTACCAGGCGACCGACTATGAATTCACCACGCCGACAACATCGCTCTACAGCCAGGCCGAAGCTGTGGCCGGGCCGAGCTCGGTGTACGAACATCCAGGCAGCTATACCGCCAAGGCCCAGGGCGATGCGCTGACCAAACAGCGGGTGGATGGCCTGCGCAGCCAGGAGAAACGCTTCGTCGGCGAAAGCGACTGCCGCTGGCTGGTGCCGGGGTATTGGTTCACCCTCGCCGGCCATGAAGACTCGACGCTGAATATCGATTGGGTCGTGACGGCGGTCAGCCATGAAGCCAGCCATGACAGCTATCGCAACCGCTTCGAAGCGATCCCCAAGGCCACGGTCTATCGACCGGCCCGCCTCACGCCAAAACCCCGCATGCACACCCAGACGGCGCTGGTGGTGGGCAAGGCCGGCGAAGAAATCTGGACCGACGAATACGGCCGGATCAAATTGCAGTTCCCCTGGGACCGCACCGGCAAGAACGACGAGACCTCATCCTGCTGGGTCCGCGTGGTCTTGCCCTGGAGCGGCAAGGGCTTTGGCATGCAGTTCGTGCCGCGCATCGGCCAGGAAGTCATCGTGACCTTCATCGACGGCGACCCGGACCGCCCCTTGGTCACCGGCTGCGTCTACAACGGCGACAATGCCCTGCCCTACGCGCTGCCGGCGAACCAGACCCAGTCCGGGATCAAGACCAATTCGTCCAAGGGCGGTGGTGGTTTCAACGAGTTGCGCTTCGAAGACAAGAAGGACGCCGAAGAAGTGTTTCTCCAGGCCCAGAAAGACTTCAACATCAACGTGCTCAACGACACCACCGCCACCGTCGGCCACGACGAAACCCTCACGGTGCAGAACGCCCGCACCCGCACGGTAAAGGACGGCGACGAAACCGTGACCCTGGAGAAAGGCAAGCGCAGCGTGACCATCCAGACCGGCAGCGACAGCCTCGATGTGAAGGACACCCGCACCGTCACCGTGGGCTCGGACCAGAGCCACAGCACCGGCGGCAATTACGATCATAAGGTCACCGGCAACTACAGCCTGACGGTGGACGGCAACCTGACCATCAAAGTCAGCGGCACCCTGACCCTGCAAAGCGGCGGCAGCTTCGCGATCAAGAGCGGCGCCGACCTGGCCGCCCAGGCCAGCACGTCCATCAGCCAGAAAGCCGGCACGGCCCTGAGCAACCAGGCCGGTACCTCGCTGGAAAACAAGGCCGGCACCACCCTGACCAACGACGCCGGCATCAGCCTGGTGAACAAGGCGGCGGCCGAACAGACCGTGGACGGCGGCGGCATGCTGACCATCAAGGGCGGCCTGGTGAAGGTCAACTGACAGGAGCGCACCGATGGCCCCGAAAAAACTCGACCTGGAGCGTGGTGACAGCCAACTGAGCGGGCAACTGGTCGATGGTCAGCTCGACGGCCCGCTGCAAATCGAAGAAGCCCAACGCCCGCAAGCAAAACTCAACTACAGCCAAGGTGAACTGCAAGGCACCAGCACCCTGTATCACCCCAACGGCAAGGTCTCGGCGGTATTGCCGTTCGTGAAAGGCAAACTGCAAGGTGTGGCGAGCTTCTATGCAGCCGAAGGCGGGTTGCAACGCCAGGCCACGTACCGCCGCGGGTTGCTGCACGGTGAGGCGAACAACTACTTCCCCGACGGGCAACTGGCCGAAGCCGAGGTCTATCGCGACGGCGTGCGCGACGGCCGCTATCGCCGCCTGCACCCCAACGGCAACCCGGCGGTCGAAGCCCGCTACCTCAACGGCCAACTGCTGGAACCACCCCAGGCCTACGCCGAAGACGGCCGGCCACTGGACGCCGAAGGCAAACCGATCTCCCGAGTGCGCTGGTGGTTCAGGCGCTGGAATGATCCAGCGCAGGCCTGAACACACCACTCCCACAAGAGATTTAGGGCAAGCACAAAACTTGAGGCCACTGAAGACCCAGTGTGGGAGCGGGCTTGCTCGCGAAGGCGGCCTAACAGTCGACATCAATACTGAATGTGCCACCCTCTTCGCGAGCAAGCCCGCTCCCACAGGGGATTGGAGGTGGGCAGCTAGCCTGCGTCCACCGCGCAACCATCAGGGGATGAGCATCTGCACCTGCCCCGGCACGACGATCTTGATCACCCCGGCCCAGGTGCACATCAAGGTGCTGTTGGCATCGATGGCCGGCATGTTGCCCAGCAACAGGGTCGGGGCGCCGCCGGGGATCCAGGGGGCGGCGGTGGCCGGGATGCAGGGCATGGGGGTCAACACGCCGAGTGCCGCCGCGGTGGCGGCGGCCACGGTCGGGTTCGCCAGGCTCATGCACATGCCGAACGTGGTGATGTTCACCAGCGGGATGTGATCCATGATATTCGCCGCCGGCATCCCGCCGGTCAGCAGGCGATTGACCGGCAGCACATTGAGCACCGCCGGGGCAGCGCCGAAGCTGCATTGCAAGGTCGCGGTGCCACAGACTTGCGGGCATCCCATCGCGGTTGCTCCTTTGAAAGCGACAGATCCCGAAACCTTAGCTCGCCCCTACCCAACGCGCACGCCGCCATGCATCAAGCCCGCTGATTATCCGGCAACACGCTAACCTATAAGACCCTGGCGTGCTTGTGACGCCTCCCACGCGCCATTAGATTAGCCAATGATCGATGGCCTCCAAAATAAGCAGAAGGGATAAGCATGGCGTTTACTGATCAGTCCACCCGCGTGCGCGACGGTGAAGAACTCGATGCCAACCTGATCGACCCGTACCTCAAGGCCCACATTCCCGGCCTGACCGGCGTGCCGCAGATCAGCCAGTTTCCCGGTGGCGCGTCGAACCTGACCTACCTGCTGGAATACCCCGAGCAGGAATTCGTCCTGCGCCGGCCGCCGTTCGGCCACAAGGCCAAGTCCGCCCACGACATGGGCCGTGAGTTCCGCATCCTCAATCAATTGCGCGAGGGTTTCCCGTACTGCCCCAAAGCCTACGTGCACTGCACCGACGAGTCAGTGATGGGCGCCGAGTTCTATGTGATGGAACGGGTCAAGGGCATCATACTGCGCTCCGACCTGCCGCCGGAACTGGGTTTCGACGCCGCCCGCACCGAAGCGCTGTGCAAGAGTTTCATCGACCGGCTCGTCGAGCTACACCGTGTCGACTACAACGCTTGCGGCCTGGCCGACCTGGGCAAGCCCGAAGGCTACGTGGCCCGGCAGATCCGCGGCTGGAGCGACCGCTACGAAAAAGCCCTGACGCCCGATGCGCCGAAGTGGGAAGCGGTCAAGGCCTGGCTCAACGACAAGATGCCGGCCGACCATCCCACTTCGAGTATCGTCCACAACGACTACCGCTTCGACAACGTGATCCTCGATCCAGAGAACCCGATGCAGATCATCGGCGTGCTGGACTGGGAACTGACCACGATCGGCGATCCGTTGATGGATCTGGGCAACAGCCTCGCCTACTGGATCGAAGCCGCAGACCCGGCCCCCGTCCAACTGATGCGCCGCCAGCCAAGCCATGCCCCCGGCATGCTGACCCGCCGCGAGTTCGTCGATTACTACGCCGAGCGCGCCGGGATCCGCATCGACAACTTCGACTTCTATTACACCTACGGCCTGTTCCGCCTGGCCGGCATCGTCCAGCAGATCTACTACCGCTTCTTCCACGGCCAGACCCAGGACAAACGCTTCGCGCAGTTCGTTCAGATGAACACACTGCTGGAGCAGATGAGCCTGCAGGTCATCAGCAAATCCACGCTCTGAGCGCACCTATAACAAGGAAACAGCATGTCCAAGACCCAGTTGTTCGACCTCGACGGTAAAATCGCCTTCGTTTCCGGCGCCAGCCGCGGCATCGGCGAGGCCATCGCCAAACTGCTGGCCCAGCAAGGCGCCCATGTAATCGTTTCCAGCCGCAAGCTCGACGGTTGCCAGCACGTGGCCGACGCCATCATCGCCGCTGGCGGCAAGGCCACCGCCGTCGCCTGCCACATCGGTGAAATGGAGCAGATCAGCCAGGTATTCGCCGGTATCCGCGAACAGTTCGGGCGCCTGGACATCCTGGTCAACAACGCCGCCACCAACCCGCAATTCTGCAACGTCCTGGACACCGACCTGGGTGCGTTCCAGAAAACCGTGGATGTGAACATCCGCGGCTACTTCTTCATGTCGGTGGAAGCCGGCAAGCTGATGCGCGAGAACGGCGGCGGCAGCATCATCAACGTGGCGTCGATCAACGGCATCTCGCCGGGGATCTTCCAGGGCATCTACTCGGTGACCAAGGCTGCGGTGATCAACATGACCAAGGTCTTCGCCAAGGAATGCGCGCAATTCGGCATCCGCTGCAACGCCCTGCTGCCAGGCCTGACCGACACCAAGTTCGCCTCGGCACTGGTCAAGAACGACGCCATCCTGAAGACCGCCCTGGCGCAGATCCCCCTCAAGCGCGTGGCCGACCCAAGCGAAATGGCCGGCGCGGTGCTGTACCTGGCCAGCGATGCGTCGAGCTACACCACGGGTGTGGCGTTGAATGTGGATGGTGGGTTCCTGTCCTGACAACAGGCTCCATGGCAGACCTGTGAAATCCCCTGTGGGAGCGGGCTTGCTCGCGAATGCGGTGCGTCAGTCACAGTTGCATTAACTGATCCACCGTATTCGCGAGCAAGCCCGCTCCCACAGGGGGATCCTCAGCAGTCACGGAGATGAATATTTATTCCAATATTTGCAATTAACGAATATTTATTCCATAAATAGCCCTCCTGAAAATAACAATTCAAAGGGCTCTTTCTCATGCGTGAACTCGGCATCGGTCTGATTGGCACCGGCTTCATGGGCCGTGCCCATGCCTTGGCGTTCCACAATGCCAAGGCGGTGTTCGACCTCCCCCTGAACCTGAAACTGGCGGCTCTGGCCGACGCCGATCCGCAGCGAGCCCGGCAATGCGCCCACAGCTGGGGGTTCGAGACGGCCCACAGCGACTGGCAACAACTGATCGACGACCCGAAGGTCAACCTGGTCGCCATCACCACGCCCAACCACCTGCACTTCCCCATGGCCATGGCCGCGTTGGCGGCGGGCAAGCCGGTCTATTGTGAAAAGCCCCTGGCGGTGTCCCTGGAACAGGCCGAGCAGATGCGCCAGGCGGCCAAGGCAGCCGGGGTGGTGACGCGGGTCGGCTACAACTACCAGCACAACCCGATCATCCAACGGGCGCGGGAGCTGATCCAGCGCGGCGACCTGGGGCGGATCATCAGTTTCCAGGGCGAGTTCAGCGAAGACTTCATGGCCGACCCCGCCTCGCCGTGGTCATGGCGCTGCGAAGCGGCCCACGCCGGCGGCGCACTGGCGGACCTGGGCAGCCACTTGCTGGCCATGGCCCGGCACTTGTTGGGCGATGTCGAAGCGGTGTGCGCCGACAGCCAGACCGTGCACAGCCAACGCCCTGCCAGCGTGGGCAATGCCGAACAACGCGCCATTGCGGTCGATGACCAGGTCCACGCGCTGCTGCGTTTCGCCAACGGCGCCCGGGGCACGGTGAGCAGCAGTTGGCTCAAGCACGGCTACAAGAACCACCTGAGTTTCGAGATCAGCGGCACCCTCGGCACCCTGGCGTTCGATCAGGAACGGCTCAATGAACTGCGCCTGTGTCGCGTCGGCCAGGCAGGTTTCCAGCGCCTGCTGGCCGGCCCGGATTTGCCCGGTTATGCCGCGTTCAGCCCAGCCGCCGGTCACCAGTTGGGGTACAACGAATTGAAGACCCTGGAAGTCCAGGAACTGGTGATGACCCTCGCAGGCGAAGGCGGCAGCGGGACCGACTTCGAAGAGGCCTGGGAAGTGGAGCGGTTGGCGGCGGCGATTCGTGTGGCGGCGCGGGAGGAGCGTTGGGTCAAGGTCAGCAAGCTATAAGCGCTCATTTATGCCCATTTTGTGAATCCCTGTAGAAAGGGGATTTATCCCCATCTGTGGGAGCAAGGCTTGCCCGCGATGAAGATGACGCGGTCTCCCTGGGAACCGAGGCGCCTGCATCGCGAGCAAGCTTTGCTCCCACGCAGCGGGGATAAATCCCCTCGCCACAGGGGGTTCAATTTCAATCTTGGGTTTGCAGTTCAACCAGCCACACCGCCAGCGCCTTAGCCTGGCTCGCCACATCAGTCACAGCAGTACTTTCCCACCACATCCCCCGCAACGGCGGGCCCATGGCGAACAGGCGCTCGGCAGGCTCGCCTCGGGCGTCCAGCACCGCACCGTCAGCACGCGCGGCGATGCCCAGGGCCAGCGGCCCGGGCTGGATCAGCCCCCGGGCCAGCAACTGCTGCGGCAACGGTCGCGCAACCCGGCGCCAGTCATATTCGATGCCACTGGAGTTGATCAGCGCCGCGCCCTGCACCACCGCCAGTCCGGCCTCGCCCCGGCGGCGGATGGTAATACCCAGCGTGCCCTCGGCAGAGGACGCCAGCCCCTTGAACGACGCCGCCTGAATCCGCAACCGCCCTTCTTCGTGCAGACGCGCCACCAGCTCCGCGCTCAGCGGGGGCGAACGATGGTGATGGCTCTCCCACCATGGCCGTACATGGCGGACGAACTGCCGGCGTTGCACATCGCTGGCCTGGTTCCACAACCGCCCGATGTGCGCGCGCACCGTGTCCAACGGGGCCTGCCAATCGATGCCTTGGGCCTGGGCCTGACGGCATTGCTCGCGCAGGGCCCGCATCAACTGGCGTGGCGACCGCAGGCTGTGATCGTCGGCGAGGAAATCCACCCAGGCGGGGGGCTGGCGGCGCACATGGGGCAACAAACCATGGCGGGAAAACACTTCGATCGGCCCACGGTGCCCGGCCTGCTCCAGGGACACGACGGCATCGACCATGGTCAACCCCGAGCCGATGATCAGCACCGTGGACTGCGGATCGAGCTGGCGCATCGCAGCCACATCCCAAGGGTCCAGGGCCGCGGCATTCAAGCCGCTGGATTCGGTTTGCGGGGTTCGCGCCGCCGGGAACATGCCGGTGGCCAGTACCGCGAAACGGCCGCGCAAGACCTGGCCGTCATCCAGCGTCAGCATTACGGCATCGTCGGCAACCCGCAGGTCCACGGCCTCCCCGCGCACGTGCTCGGCGGTCGAACCGTTTTGCGCGCCTATCTCGCGAGCCTCGGCCAGCCGTTGTTGCACATAGAGGCCAAACATTCCCCGGGGCGGGAACAACTCGCTGATCGGCACGTGCTGCTGATCCGACTCGGGCCAGCCGCCGGCCTCGATGAACGCGGTGAGCCATTGGGTCAGGTCATCGGCGTTGTCCGGGTCGACGCTCATCCGCGCCGCGTTGCCGTTCAAGGTGTGGCCCAGTTCCACGGCACTGTAGGCCTCGCCCCGGCCCAGTTCACTGCGCGGCTCGACAATCAGCACCTCGCGCCGGCCCGGCAGGCGCAGCAGCTGCGCGGCCAACATGGCACCGCTCAGGCCGCCACCGATGATCAGGATATCGGCCTCCCGGGTGATGCCCTGCTCATGTCGCTCCAGCGCTGTGTCCATACCGCTCTCCAGGAATCAAATCACCACGTTGCGTACGAATCTCGCCGCCACCGGGCCGTCGTTGCGATAGGCATGGGGCTGGTTGCTGGCGAACATGAAGAACTCGCCGACGCCTATGCGGCGCTCTTCGCTGCCCAGCAGCAACGTCAGGCAGCCTTCGAATACATAAAGTTGTTCGCTCCATCCATCTGCGTCGCACTCGGAATGGTAATGCTCGCCCGGCTCCAGCCGCCATTCCCAGAGTTCTACCTCACGGCTGGCGGTGGCCTTGGCGAGCAACACAGCTTTGCTGCCCGGGATCACACCGGCCCAGACCAGTTCGTTGATGCGGCTCGGGTCGCGGGCTTCGGGGGCCTGGATCAAGTCGCTGAAGGCCACGTCCAGGGCTTCGGCGACCCGGTCCAGGGTGGTCAGGCTGACGTTCTTTTCCCCAGCCTCAATGGCCACCAGCATCCGCCGGCTGACCCCCGACAACTCGGCCAACGCCGTCTGGCTGAGCTCGGCGGCATGCCGCAGACGACGGACGTTCTGGCTGACGTGTTGCAGGACGGAGGCCCGCTGGCCGGATTCTTTGTGCACTATATTGCTCACATGGCTGGGTTGCGCATTATACTGCCCAACTTCGGACGCATTGTGCGTCCGCCTCAAGTGGCGCGCAAGGTCATGGCATCGGTGAACTCCCCGCAAGCTTCCTCCCGTTTCTCAAGGTTCAGCAAGGCCGAATGCGTGCTGGTGCTGATTACCATGATCTGGGGTGGGACTTTCCTGCTGGTGCAACACGCCATGACGGTCAGTGGGCCGATGTTTTTCGTCGGCCTGCGCTTTGCCGCCGCGGCCGCGTTTGTCGCGCTGTTTTCCTGGCGGCATCTGCGGGACCTGACCCTCTTCGAACTCAAGGCCGGATGCTTCATCGGCGTGGCGATCATGCTCGGCTACGGCCTGCAGACCGTCGGCCTGCAAACCATCCCCAGTAGCCAATCGGCGTTCATTACCGCGCTTTACGTGCCATTCGTGCCCTTGTTGCAATGGCTGGTGCTGGGCCGTCGGCCTGGTTTGATGCCGAGCATCGGCATCATGCTGGCGTTCACCGGGCTGATGCTGGTGTCGGGCCCGGCCGGGGCCTCGCTGAACTTCAGCCCCGGTGAAATCGCCACGTTGATCAGCGCCATCGCAATCGCCGCCGAGATCATCCTGATCAGCGCCTATGCCGGCCAGGTCGATGTGCGCCGGGTGACCGTGGTGCAACTGGCAAGCACCGCGGTGCTGGCCTTCCTGATGGTGGTGCCGACCCAGGAAAAAATTCCGGATTTTTCCATGTTGCTGCTGGTCAGCGCCGTCGGCCTGGGCGCCGCCAGCGCAGCGATCCAGGTGGCGATGAACTGGGCACAGAAAAGCGTCTCGCCGACCCGTGCCACGCTGATCTATGCCGGTGAGCCGGTGTGGGCCGGCATCGCCGGGCGCCTGGCGGGCGAGCGGTTGCCGGCGATTGCCTTGTTCGGCGCGGCACTGATCGTGGCGGCGGTGATTGTCAGTGAGCTGAAGACTCGGAGCAAAGGTAGCGTCGAGGTGGATGAGGTGCTTGAGCGCGAGCAGTGAGGCCGGTGGACCAGCGAAATAGCGGCGAGCAAAATCCTGTGGCGAGGGGATTTATCCCCGCTGGGTCGCGTAGCGGCCCCCGAAACCTGCCGGTGCGGTGTGTCAGCTCTATGGAATTGCCTGCTTTGGGTCTGCTGCGCAGACCAGCGGGGATAAATCCCCTCGCCACAGGTAATGTGTATCACCCGGTATTGAGCGTTATCTCCAATCAGTCGACATTACGCAGGACCTCGGTCCATCGGCTCCAGTACCCGTGTTGATTCCCAAGCTGTGTCCACTGACCAAAACAACGCAAAGTCAGAAAACTCCACCTCCCTTGTAGGATTCTGCGACACCCTCGCGGTTGGTGATCGGGAATACGCCACGTATGATCCCTCACAACCTCCCGCCGAATAGAAGCCTATGTCACTGATAGTTCTATTGCTTTTGCCCTTCATCGGCAGCTGTGTCGCGGCGCTGCTGCCGCATAACGCCCGTAACGCCGAATCACTGCTGGCCGGCCTCATCGCCCTGGCCGGCACGGTTCAGGTGGCCTTGCTGTACCCGCAGATCGCCGACGGCGGCGTGATCCGTGAGCACTACACCTGGTTGCCCAGCCTGGGCCTGGATTTCGTATTGCGCCTGGACGGCTTCGCCTGGCTGTTTTCGTTGCTGGTGCTGGGCATCGGCACGCTGGTGTCGCTGTACGCTCGCTACTACATGTCGCCGGACGATCCGGTGCCGCGCTTCTTCGCATTTTTCCTGGCGTTCATGGGCGCCATGCTCGGGCTGGTGATCTCCGGCAACCTGATCCAGATGGTGTTCTTCTGGGAGCTGACCAGCCTGTTCTCGTTCCTGCTGATCGGCTATTGGCACCACCGCGCCGACGCTCGACGCGGTGCCTACATGGCGTTGATGGTGACCGGGGCTGGCGGGCTTTGCCTGCTGGCCGGGGTGATGCTGCTCGGCCATGTGGTGGGCAGCTATGAGCTGGACAAGGTCCTGGCCGCCGGCGACCTGATCCGTGCCCATGCCCTCTACCCCATCCTGTTGCCGCTGATCCTAATCGGCGCCTTGAGCAAAAGCGCCCAGTTTCCGTTCCACTTCTGGCTGCCCCATGCCATGGCCGCCCCCACGCCGGTGTCGGCGTATCTGCACTCGGCCACCATGGTCAAGGCCGGGGTGTTCCTGCTGGCGCGGTTATGGCCGTCGCTGTCGGGCAGCGAAGAGTGGTTCTACATCGTCGGCGGCGCGGGGGCCTGTACGTTGCTGCTGGGCGCCTACTGCGCGATGTTCCAGAACGACCTCAAGGGCCTGCTGGCCTACTCCACCATCAGCCACCTCGGGCTGATCACCCTGCTGCTGGGCCTGAACAGTCCGCTGGCGGCCGTGGCGGCGGTGTTTCATATCCTCAACCACGCCACCTTCAAGGCGTCGCTGTTCATGGCCGCCGGGATCATCGACCACGAAAGCGGCACCCGCGACATTCGCAAGCTCAGCGGCCTGGTGCGACTGATTCCGTTCACCGCGACCCTGGCCATGGTCGCCAGCGCGGCGATGGCCGGGGTGCCGTTGCTCAATGGTTTCCTGTCCAAGGAAATGTTCTTCGCCGAGACCGTGTTCATTTCCGCCACGGCCTGGGTCGAACTGGCGCTGCCGATCATCGCTACCATCGCCGGGACCTTCAGCGTCGCCTACTCCTTGCGGTTCACCGTGGATGTGTTCTTCGGCCCCACCGCCACCGACCTGCCCCATACCCCTCACGAACCACCGCGCTGGATGCGCGCGCCAGTGGAGTTGCTGGTGTTCACCTGCCTGTTGGTGGGGATTTTTCCGGCCCAGGTGGTCGGCTCGTTGCTCGCGGCCGCCGCGTTGCCGGTGGTGGGCGGGACGCTGCCTGAATACAGCCTGGCGATCTGGCACGGCCTGAACGCACCGATGATCATGAGCCTGGTGGCCATGTCCGGCGGCATCGTCCTGTACCTGCTGCTGCGCAAACAGCTCCGGCAAGGGCACATCAAGCACCCGCCGTTCATTGGCCGGCTCAGTGGCAAGCGCTTGTTCGAGCGCTGCCTGGTGCTAATGATGCGCCAGAGTCGGCGGGTGGAGCGCAAGATCAGTACCCGGCGCCTGCAAGCCCAACTTTTTTTCCTGGTGCTGGCGGCGGTATTGGCCGGGCTGATCCCGATGCTGCACAGCACGCTGGTCTGGGGCGACCGGCCGAAGATCCCCGGCTCCATCGTCTTCGTCACCCTGTGGCTGCTGGCGATCGCCTGTGCCCTGGGCGCGGCCTGGCAGGCCAAGTATCACCGGCTCGCGGCCCTGACCATGGTCAGCGTCTGCGGCCTGATGACCTGCGTGACCTTCGTCTGGTTCTCCGCCCCCGACCTGGCCTTGACGCAACTGGTGGTGGAAGTGGTTACCACCGTGCTGATCCTGCTGGGCCTGCGCTGGCTGCCACGGCGGATCGAGGACGTCTCGCCGCTGCCCAACAGCGAGCGGCGCGCGCGCATCCGGCGCCTGCGGGACTTGCTGCTGTCCATCGCCGTCGGCGGCGGCATGGCGCTGTTGTCCTATGCGATGCTCACGCGCCAGACGCCTAACGACATTTCTTCGTTCTACTTGAGCCGTGCCCTGCCCGAAGGTGGCGGCAGCAATGTGGTGAACGTGATGCTGGTGGACTTCCGGGGCTTCGACACCCTCGGGGAAATCACCGTGCTGGTGGCGGTGGCCCTGGCAGTGTTCGCCCTGCTGCGGCGTTTCCGCCCACCGAAGGAAAGCATGCAGCTACCGGCGCAACAGCGCCTGCTGGCGCCGGACGTGGTCACCGACCTGGTCAACCCGCGCCATGCCAGCGACACCGCATTGGGCTTCATGATGGTGCCGTCGGTGCTGGTGCGCCTGCTGCTACCGGTTGCCCTGGTGGTGTCGTTCTACCTGTTCATGCGCGGCCACAATCAACCCGGTGGCGGCTTCGTGGCCGGGCTGGTGATGTCGGTGGCGTTCATCCTGCAATACATGGTCGCCGGCACCCAGTGGGTCGAGGCGCAAATGAGCCTGCGGCCGCTGCGCTGGATGGGCACCGGGCTGTTGTTCGCCACCGCCACCGGCCTGGGATCGATGGCCGTGGGTTATCCGTTCCTGACCACCCACACCTGGCATTTCGAATTGCCGCTGCTGGGGGATATCCATCTGGCCAGCGCGCTGTTCTTCGACATCGGTGTGTACGCCGTGGTGGTCGGTTCCACCCTGTTGATCCTCACCGCCCTGGCTCACCAGTCGGTACGGGCCCATAAGCCGGGCCTGCAAGCCAAACCCGTCGCCGCCGTCAAAGGAGCCACCGTCTGATGGAAGAAGTCATCGCAATCGCAATCGGCGTACTGGCCGCCTCCGGTGTCTGGCTGGTGTTGCGGCCACGGACCTTCCAGGTGGTCATGGGCCTGTGCCTGCTGTCCTACGGCGTCAACCTGTTCATCTTCAGCATGGGCAGCCTGTTCATCGGCAAGGAACCGATCATCAAGGACGGCGTGCCCCAGGACCTGCTGCACTACACCGACCCGCTGCCCCAGGCACTGGTGCTGACGGCCATCGTGATCAGCTTCGCCATGACCGCCCTGTTCCTGGTGGTGCTGCTGGCGTCCCGGGGCCTGACCGGCACCGACCACGTGGACGGCCGGGAGCCCAAGGAATGATCTTGACGCCCCATCTGATCGCAGCGCCCATCCTGCTGCCGCTGCTGACCGCCGCGTTGATGCTGATGCTGGGCGAGAAACACCGCCCGCTCAAGGCACGGATCAATATGCTTTCCAGCCTGCTGGGCCTGGGCATCGCCGTGCTGTTGCTGAACTGGACCCAGGACCAGGCCCTGCCCGCGTCCATTGGCGTGTACCTGCCCGGCAACTGGCAAGCGCCGTTCGGCATTGTCCTGGTGGTCGATCGCCTGTCGGCGCTGATGCTGGTACTGACCGGCATCATCGGCGTCAGCGCCCTGCTCTTCGCCATGGCCCGCTGGGACGGCGCCGGGGCGAGTTTCCATGCGCTGTTCCAGATCCAGCTGATGGGCCTCTACGGGGCCTTCCTGACGGCGGACCTGTTCAACCTGTTCGTGTTCTTCGAAGTGCTGCTGGCGGCTTCCTACGGCCTGATGCTGCACGGATCGGGCCGGGCGCGGGTGTCGTCAGGCCTGCATTACATTTCCATCAATCTGCTGGCCTCGTCGTTGTTCCTGATCGGCGCCGCGCTGATCTATGGCGTCACCGGCACGTTAAACATGGCCGACCTGGCCCTGAAAATCCCGCTGGTGCCAGAGGCCGACCGCGGCTTGCTGCACGCCGGGGCCGGCATCCTTGCGGTGGCGTTCCTGGCCAAGGCCGGGATGTGGCCGCTGAACTTCTGGCTGGTGCCAGCCTATAGCGCCGCCAGCGCACCGGTGGCGGCGCTGTTTGCGATCATGACCAAGGTTGGCGTCTACACGATCCTGCGCCTGTGGACGTTGCTGTTCTCCGGCCAGGCCGGCGCCTCGGCGTATTTCGGCGCCGACTGGCTGGTCTATGGCGGCATGGCGACCATCGCCTGCGCCGCCATTGCCATTCTCGCGGCCCAACGGCTGGAGCGCATGGCCAGCCTGAGCATCCTGGTCTCGGCCGGGATCCTGTTGTCGGCCATCGGCTTCGCCCAACCGAACCTGGTGGGCGCGGCGCTGTTTTACCTGGTGAGTTCGACCCTGGCGCTGTGCGCGCTGTTCTTGCTGGCCGAGCTGATCGAGCGTTCGCGCTCGGCCAATGAACTGGCCCTGGACGACGACTTCGACACGTTGCCGCGACCACTGGAATCCCTGCAACCGCCCAAGGGCATCAACCTCGACGACGAACAGAAAGCCGTGGTCGGGCAGGTGATTCCCTGGACCATGGCCTTCCTTGGCTTGAGCTTTATCTTCTGTGCGCTGTTAATTATCGGCATGCCGCCGCTGTCGGGGTTCATCGGAAAGCTGAGCCTGCTGAGCGCCTTGCTCAATCCCCAAGGCTTCGGAGCCAGCGGCGGGGAATCAGTATCAAAACAGGCGTGGGGCCTGTTGGCCTTGCTGATCCTCTCGGGGCTGGCCTCGCTGATTGCCTTTTCACGCCTGGGCATCCAGCGTTTCTGGACGCCCCAGGAACGCCCGTCACCGTTGCTGCGACCGTTCGAATGCCTGCCGATCGTCGTGCTGCTGGGCCTGGGCATCGCCCTGACCTTCAAGGCCGAACCGTTGCTGCGCTACACCCAATCCGCCGCCGACGCGCTGAACACCCCGGAACATTACGTGATGTCGGTACTCGCCACCCGCGCCGTGCCCAATCCCGACAGCCGCGCCGCGCTGCGGGAGGTGCAGCCATGAAGCGCCTGTTGCCCGCCCCGTGGTTGTCCCTGGCGCTGTGGTTGCTGTGGCTGGTGTTGAACCTGTCCGTCAGCGCCGGGCATCTGCTGCTGGGCGCAGCGCTGGGCTTCCTGGCGCCGTTGATGATGCGCCCGTTGCGCCCACGGCCCATCCGTATCCGCCGGCCGTGGGTGGTGTTGCGCTTGTTCCTGCTGGTGGGCCGTGATGTGCTGGTGTCCAACGTGGCGGTGGCCTGGGGGGTGCTGAACGCCGGACGCCGCCCGCCTCGCTCGCGGTTCATCAAAGTGCCGCTGGACCTGCACGACGCCAACGGCCTGGCCGCGTTGTCGATGATCACCACGGTGATCCCGGGGACAGTCTGGTCGGAACTGGCCCTGGACCGCAGCATCCTGCTGATGCACGTGTTCGATCTGGAAGACGAGGCGTCTTTCATCGCGCATTTCAAGACTACGTACGAGCGCCCGTTGATGGAGATTTTCCAATGAGCCCCCTGCTGTCCAATGCGATCCTGTTGAGCCTGTTCCTGCTCTCCCTGGCGATGGTGTTGACCCTGTGGCGACTGTTCAAGGGCCCTTCGGCGCAGGATCGGGTATTGGCCCTGGACTATCTGTACATCGTGGCGATGCTGATGATGCTGGTGCTGGGCATCCGTTATGCCAGTGACACCTATTTCGAGGCGGCGCTGCTGATCGCCCTGTTCGGCTTTGTCGGCTCGTTTGCCCTGGCCAAGTTCCTGTTGCGTGGCGAGGTGATCGAATGACCGGCGAACTGTCGATGTGGGTCGAAATCCCGGTGGCGATCCTGCTGGTGCTCGGCAGCCTCTTCGCCCTGGCCGGAGCGATCGGCCTGGTGCGGCTGAAGGATTATTTCCAGCGCATGCACCCTCCGGCCCTGGCATCCACACTGGGCGCCTGGTGCGTGGCACTGGCTTCGATCGTGTATTTTTCGGCGCTCAAGTCCGCGCCGGTGTTGCACGCCTGGCTGATCTCGATCCTGCTGTCCATCACCGTCCCGGTGACCACCCTGCTCCTGGCCAGGGCGGCGTTGTTCCGCAAGCGCATGGCTGGGGATGATGTGCCGGCGGAAGTGAGCAGTCGCAGGACCGGGCACGACGGCTGACCGCTACCTTAAGGCAAACACCCTTTGTGGCGAGGGGATTTATCCCCGCTGGGCTGCGCAGCAGCCCTAAGTGCAGTCACCTCGGTGTGTCTAGCTAGTTGTGCTCTGCCTTTTTGGGGCTGCTACGCAGCCCAGCGGGGATAAATCCCCTCGCCACAGGCCGGGTGACGGAGTGACTCAAGCCCACGCCACCGCCAGCAACCCGGCCCCAAGCACCACACACAACGGCGAGTAGACCCAGGTGTCGAGCCTGGCGAAGGTCGAGCCCTTGACCTCCTTGAAGAAACCTACCAGCTCCGACTCGCCAATGGCCCGGGCGAACATCAGCAAGGCAATCGCGCTGATCAGCCACTGCAACGCCCGATGAGTGACCGGCTGCGCCAGCAGGCCGACCCGCAGGCACACCAGCAGCGCCACCATCAGCAGCGCCAGGGCCACCAGCAAGGTCAGCCAGCCCGAGGGGTCGAACGCCGGTCGCAGCGCCCCCCCCTGCTTCACCGGCACCTGAGGCACCACAGCCTTGGCCGCCCACCGCCCACCCAGGGCCCAATACATATGAATCAAGCTGATGGTCGCAAACACTGCGACCAGCGACCGAGCCAATAAAAGCGTCATTCGCCAGCCTCCTGAAAAGGGTTGAACAATCATCCTAGCTCGAATTTGGCATTTCGCTGGACGGGCGCAGATTGCCAGTTCCCAGCGAATGATTCATTGCCCAGGATCAAGCGTTCAACCTGCTGGCACGCGAGAACGCCCTAGAGACCGGCAGACACCTTGTCCGCCACCTCCTTGGGCAGCCAGGCCTGCCAGACCTGTGGATGCGCCTTGAGGAACGCCTCGGCGGCTTCACGGGGTGGGATGCGCTTCTCGCTCATGTCGGCCAGAGCCTTGTTCAACGGTTCGATGGGCAAGTCGACCTTGCTGAAGAACTCGGCAATCTCCGGGTATTGCTTCTGGAACGGCGCAGAGACGCCAATCGACAGTTTCGAGGCCAGTGAGCGGGTCGGCTTCGGGTTGGGGTTATCGGCGTCGGTCAGGGTTTTCCAGGCCTCGGCATCGAACGGCGGCTCTTGCAACTGCACCAGCTTGAAGCGCCCGAGCAGTGGCGTGGGCGACCAGTAATAAAACAGGATCGGCTTGCCCCGGCGGATCGTCGAGCTGATTTCCGCATCCAGCGCCGCCCCCGAACCGCTGCGAAAATTCACGTAGCTGTCAGACAGGCCATACGCCTTGAGCTTCTGTTTGTTGACCACCTCGGAGGTCCAGCCAATGGGGCTGTTGAGGAAACGACCCTTGTCGGGGCTCTCCGGGTCCTTGAACACGTGCTTGTAGCGCGCCAGGTCCTCGACACTGCGCAGGTTCGGCGCCAGGGGCTTGATGCCCTTGGCCGGGTCGCCCTTGATGACGTATTCGGGCACCCACCAACCTTCCGTCGCGCCTTTGACCGTATCGCCCAGGGCGATCACCTTGCCTTCGGCCTCGGCCTTGACCCACACCGGGCTGCGGCCGGCCCATTCCTCGCCGATCACCTGGATGTCGTTATTGGCCAGGGCGGTTTCCAGGGTAATGGTGGTGCCCGGCAATGTGTCGGTCTGCAACCCGTAGCCTTTTTCGACGATGATCCGCAGGATATCGGTGATCAGGCTGCCACTTTCCCAGTTCAAGTCGGCAAAGTGGATCGGCGCTGTGGCGGCCGACGTCGGAAGGGGTGAAACCAACACCGCGAAGGTGGCCCAGGCAGCCAGCCACTGTCGAACTCGTTTCATGCTTTGCACCTCATGCCAGATACAGCAATAGCTGAACGGCCCTGCGTAACCGAACGCAAGCCCTGAATAGTTCAGTCAATTGACTGTAGCCGAGGTTCCAGCGAGATCTTGCGAAACGGTCACTCGCTGGCCTTGAAGGTCACCAGTTCGCCCTTGCGCCACTTGGCGGCCTTGGCGGTGACCGCCTTCAAGGTCTTGGTCAAGCCTTCCTGCAACTGTTCGTTGGCCGCAAACACGGTCACCACGCTGTGGCCTTCCTTGAACAGGATTGCCTGACCACCGGGGGTCGTGACGAAAGCGTAATCGCCAAGGCCATAGACCGTCAGCTTGATTTCGCGAAAGCGGATTTCAAACTTGCCACCTTCGCGGCTGGGCAATACCGCCGCGCGAAAATGATCACCGACCTTGAGCTCCAGCCTGGGCTTGTCATCGACCACCAGGGCCGACTCGGTGTCGATTTCGGCGACATAGATACCTTCGGCGGTCTGCTCGGTGATGTAGACGAAACGTGACTGGAAGAGTTTGACCAGTTTTGCCCGCAGGTCACCAAGTACGAATAACGCATGCATGTCGAGATTACTTACTGCCAAGGAAACATCCCCATCATTTGAAAAAGGCCCGTCCTGCACAAAGGACGGACCACGAGAACCCGTACCGACTGTAGTGTCGTAATGGACCTGTAACTGAAATTCGAAGTGAACGGAGCGCCCTGTCCCGGGCCGAGAGCAGACTAAAGGTTGCCGCTCTCGCCGTCTTTCCCGGGGGGTCGCCAGAGGCTGAAGGAAAAAGCCACTCTGAGCATCGGAAAAGATGGGACTACTAACTTTAGGGAAATTTCTCACTTAAAAAAGCATTTTTCTGACATCGAGCCCAAAAAAAATTGCTTTAGATAGGCGCAACCGTCCACACGACACTGCCGATTCTAGAGCAGCCGACAGCGTGGAGACTACTCGAAGTACCCGACAATTCGTCGGTAAACCATAGAAAAGGAATTCACATGGCCACTTTTACAACCCTGCCCCACCCCGTCGCCCCTTGCATCGTCGACACAGATGACACCTTTGACGGGGTCGATTGCTTGCCCATTTCGTTGATTCAACCACGTTATCGGGTCGTTTTGGCCGGCAAGTGTTTTTTTCACATTGAGGAAACATCGACTGGACGAGTAAGAGGTTTCCGAACCGACCATAACGAAGCCTGCTACCTGGCCAGGCGTCTCGAACGCAGCGCCTGAGCCTATATATGCCCGTCCATGACTTAACTCAGCCGCCGACGGGCAACTGCTGCCATACTGCCCGCCCAGCGAAGCCGTCGCCCATCGACGGATTGCGCACCCATAGCATGAGTATGACTTCGAGGAGAAGGCGCGACGTGACGGAATTTGATATCGGCGATTTTTTTATCCGGGGCGAAGCCAGAGAAGTCGAAGGCGAGTTCCAGGCCGTCATCGTTATGCGCGCCAAGCCACCCTTGACCACCGTCAGTTGCCACCAGGTGGAGAAGGATCGCTGGTTCAAGACCGCGGAGATCGCTGCCGAGGCCGCCAGGGAAGCGGCCAAGGCGTTGAAGGCCGCCGTGGATGAAGGGGCCTTGAAAGCCTGAGCCCGATCGAACTCCTGATGAGCGCTTGCCTCAGATAAAGGGAAGCACCGAGGCGCCACGACGGCGCCCCGACCAAAGGAGACTCCCATGGAACAACCTTCCCACGAACTCAAGACCCTGTTCGACCAACTGGGCCTGCCCTCCGACGACAAGGCCATTGACGACTTCATCATCGCCCACCCCCTGGCCCCGGAGATCAAGCTGGTGGAGGCCGATTTCTGGTCGAACCAGCAGAAAGACCTGCTCCGGGAATGGCTGCTCGCCGACGGCGAAGAAGCGGTGCTGGTGGATCAGCTGAACGTGCGTCTGCACGGTGGCAAATAGCCTCAAGAGCCACCAACGCTTTTTGTGGCGAGGGGGATTTACCTGTGGGAGCAAAGCTTGCTCGCGATGAAGACGACGCGGTTTTCCAGGGAACCGAGGCGCCTGCATCGCGAGCAAGCTTTGCGCCCACAGCCTAGCGCGGCTTCTCGGGTTTGTAGCCCAGGCGCAAACCACCCCAGTGACGCCCCTTGAGCATGATCGGTACGGAAAGATCGTGCATCAACTCACCCGTGTCTCGGGTGTAGGTCTGGAGCAGCACTGGCTGCTGGTGGCTGCCGCAGCGGATCCCGGTGCGGTCGGAGAATTTGCGCTTGGTACGGTTATTCAGCGTGTCCACCTGGGGATCGCCGGTCAGCGGCTGGCTGAAGACCTTGTTATGGGTCGGCACGTAGCCCTGCTGGGTGCAGGCAATCGCAAACACCAGGCCCTCATGCCGTGCAAGCAAAGGCTCTTGGATCGCCGGCAGTACCTGGTCGGTGTAACGGTCGAAGCGGGTCTGGAATTTGGCTGGCTGGGTATTGGGGATCGGCTGGTAGTTGCGGTCGAACAGGTCCTCCAGGCTGACACGGCCCTGGTCGATATCGGCCTCGAACTGCGCGGCGATCTGGCTCGCCCCTTCGCGCGCCAGGTCGTAGACCCGTTGGTGATAATCGTCGAGGCCCACCTCGGCCAGGCGTTCGCTGATGGTTTCGGCCTGGCCTTCCATTTGCACCGCCGCTTCGGCCAGGCGCTGGGTCTGCTGGTCGCTGATGGACAGGTCGCCGCGCATCTGCTCGATGGCGTGGAACAGGCTATCGAGTTGTTCGCGATTGGTGTCGGTGCCTTCGGCGATGGCGCTGACCTGGGTTTCGACGCCGGCGGCGAGCCGTGCGATGTTTTCCAGATGCTGGCCGGTGTGCTCGACCTGCTGCACGCCAATGTCCAGGTCAGCGGCCAGTTGACGGATCTGCTCCACCACCTGGGCGGTGCGCTGCTGGATGTCGGCCACCATCACCCCGACCTCGCCGGTCGCTGCCGCGGTACGCCCAGCCAGGCCGCGGACCTCATCAGCCACCACCGCGAACCCACGGCCATGCTCACCGGCCCGTGCCGCCTCGATGGCCGCGTTCAGCGCCAGCAGGTTGGTTTGGCTGGCGATCGACTGGATCACCAGGCTGACCCGCTGGATTTCATCGCTGCGCACGCTCAAGGCTTCGATCAACTCGCGGCTGTCGTTGGCGCGCTGGCTGAGCTGGTGCATGCGGCTGATGGACTCCACCAGCTCGCTGCGCCCGGCCACACTGCTGCGATGGGCCTCGCTGGCGGCGCTCAGGGCCTGCTGGCTGAGTTGCGAAGTGGCTTGCTCGGTGGCGATCATCGATTCGGCATTGCTGACGATCTGCGCCGCCGCATCGAGTTGGGACTGGACCTTGCCGGCCAGTTGCTTGACCGAATAGGCGACACCGGCCGCTGACAGCGCGTTATGGCTGGTGGTGTAGGACAGGTCGCGGGTCAGCTCGGCCAGTGTGTCGGTCGCGGGTGCGGGCGCCGCGGCCACGCGCGAACGCAGGCGCGGTAACCAGACGATGAGCATGACCAGCGGCAGGCCCAAGTACAGCGACCAGCCGCCCAGGGCCATGCCACACAGCAGCAAGGCCAGGGCGAGACTCTGCAAGGTCGGCGTCAGCCAGCGCGCCGCGCTTTTTGTCTCAGGTACCGAGGCCGGCACCGCACCCGCCAGCGTTCCGTCTGTCGCCATGTTCGTCACCCACATTCTCGTTGTTATGAGCGCATTAAACGCCACTACCGAGCCATTATCCATGGTCCATTAGTCGCGTTCTTGCAGCAGATCAACAGGAGTAGACGAACGAGCACGGGCGAAAGCAAAAGATCGCGGCCTTCGTCAAAAGGTCGCGATCTTTTGTTGGAAAACGCGAATCAGGCCTGACGCTGGTGCTTGTCGATCTGTTCGTGACGTTCCTGGGCTTCGATGCAGTACTTGGTGGTCGGGCTGATCAGCAGGCGCTTGAGGCCAATAGCCTCGCCACTGTCGTCGCACCAGCCGAAGCTGTCGTCGTTGATGCGGTCCAGGGCTTGCTCCAACTGAGGCAGCATGCGCTGGTCGCGATCGATGGCATTGACCAGCCAGGTACGCTCTTCTTCTACGGAAGCAGCGTCCGCCGGGTCAGCCGGGGTGTCCAGGCTCTCAATGGCGATTCGGTTCTGTTCGATGCGCTCGTGGGTTTCGACCTTCATGTTCTGCAACAGCTTGGTGAAGAAAGCCAGCTGCTCGGCATTCATGTAGTCATCCGCCGGCATGGCCAGCAACTTTTCCTTTGTCATTGATATCTCTATAAAAAAACGTGCATTAAGGCGAATTATGGAGCGTCCCGCAGCGCAGCTGCCACGCTCATCAGGAAGGCGCCGTCTATTCCAAGCGCCACCCGGCACTCAATTTACGAGGGGCGGCAGTCTAAGGCCGAGTCGAGGCCTCAGCAACTGAAAACATAGGGAAAATGTCCGACAACCCCTTCAAATGTTCTCTGACAGGCTTTTGGCAGTCATCGGAGTGCGTTTATAACAAGAAATTCGGTGCAATAGCTGTATTAAGAAGACAAATGGCAACGCCACGCGGGTCAGGCGTGGCGCTTTGTCGCAACTTCCCGGGTCTCAGCGCTTGAGTTTGCGCTTGTTGCGGTACTGGTCGATGACCACCGCCACCACGATGATCAGCCCCTTGATGATGTCCTGGATGTAGGCATCGACACCGACGAAGGTAAAGCCGCTGGCCATCACCCCAAGGATCAGCGCGCCGATCACGGTGCCGGTGATGCGCCCCACCCCGCCTGCCAGGCTGGTGCCGCCGATCACGGCCGCGGCAATCGCGTCCAGTTCATAGGACATGCCCATGCCCGCCTGCCCGGTCGCCGCCCGCGCCGAGGCCACCACGCCGGCCAACCCCGCCAGCAACCCGGCGATGCTGTAGACGATCACCAGGTGGCGCTTGACGTTGATGCCCGAGGTACGCGCCGCCTGCATGTTGCCGCCGATGGCATAGGTGTACTTGCCATACTTGGTGTAGCGCAGGGCGATGTGGAAGATCACTGCTACCACCAGGAAGATGATCACCGGCATCGCGCCATGCCCAATGGCGGTATAGGAATCGGACAGCATGCTCACCGGTTGGCCTTCGGTGTAGTAGCGCGCCAGGCCACGGGCCGAGACCATCATGCCGAGGGTGGCAATGAACGGCGGAATACCGGTCATGGCGATGATGCTGCCGTTGATCGCCCCGGCCAGCAGCCCTACCCCGAGCCCCGCCACCACCGGTATCCACACCGGCAAGTCCGTCAAGGAGGGAAACACCGCCCGGGCGAAGTCAGAAGTCTGGGCCAGGCTGGCGGCGATCATCGCCGACAGCGCCAGCACCGAGCCGGACGACAGGTCGATACCGGTGGTGATGATCACCTGGGTCACGCCGATGGCCAGCAGACCGATGATCGACACTTGCAAGATCATCAGCACCAGGCGCTGGGAGTTCATCAGGAAACTCTGGTCACGCATGATCCAGCCGAACATTTCGAACACCAGGCCGATGCCGATCAGCACCAGGAAGATACTCAGTTCCGTCGGCAGTCGCCGGCGCGCCCTGGCCGGTGCGGCCGCGGGTTTGTTTTCCAGTATCGCGTTCATAACCATTCACCTTTTTTATCTGGACTGACGGGCATCAGGACAGGCCTGAAGCCAATTGCATGACTCGTTCCTGGGTCGCTTCGCTGCGGTCGAGGGTGCCCATCAGGTCGCCTTCGTGCATCACCATGACCCGGTCGCTCATGCCCAGTACTTCCGGCAGCTCCGAGGAAATCATGATCACCGCCATGCCTTCGCTGGCGAGGAAGGCAATCAGCCGATAGATTTCGGCCTTGGCGCCGACATCGATGCCACGGGTCGGCTCGTCGAGGATCAGGATCCGCGGGTTGGTCATCAGCCAGCGGGCCAGCAGCGCTTTCTGCTGGTTGCCGCCAGACAAAGTGTCGATGCACTGCTCCAGCGACGGGGTCTTGACCCGCAGCTTCTTGCACATGTCCTCACACAAGGCGCGCAGGGCTTTCTGCTGGATGAAGCCGTTGCCCACGTAATGAGGCAGCACGGCCATCTCCATGTTTTCCAGCACCGACAGGCACGGGAACAGGCCACTGAGCTTGCGGTCCTCGGTCAACAGCGCGAAGCCTTTCTCGATGGCCATGTGCGGGTCGCTGATGCGCACCGGTTGGCCGTCCAGCAGGATTTCGCCGCCGGTACTCGGGGTCACGCCGAAAATCGCCTCGGCCACGTTGGTCCGGCCCGAGCCCATCAACCCGGCGATGCCCAGGATCTCCCCGGCATGCAGGTCGAAGGACACGCCTTTGAAGATGCCGTCCAGGCTCAGGTCGCGCACCGACAGCACCAATTCACCGATGGGTTGCTCGCGCACCGGGAACAACTGGCTCAGTTCGCGCCCGACCATCATCGAAATCAGGCTGTCGCCATCCATGCTGTCGGCCCGTTGCAGGCCGATGTAGGCGCCGTCGCGAAACACCGCCACTTCATCAGCGATGGCGAACACTTCGTTCATCTTGTGGGTGATGTAGATGATGCCCTTACCCTGGGACTTGAGGTCGGCAATGATCGAGAAGAGGTGGGCGACTTCGGTCTCGGTAATGGCCGAGGTCGGCTCGTCCATGATCAGGATGTCGGAGTCGTAGGACACGGCCTTGGCGATTTCGACCATCTGCCGCTCGGCGATACTCAGGTTGCCCACCTGCTCCTCGGGGTCGAGGTTGATGCGCAGGCGCTCCAACAGCCGGGCAGTGCAGCGATGCATTTCGCCATGGTCGACCATGTGCAGGCCGTTGAGCTGCTCGCGGCCGATCCAGATGTTCTCGGCGATGCTCATGTGGGGCATCAGGTTCAGTTCCTGATGGATCATCGCGATGCCAGCCTGCAAGGCCGCCAGGGGCGTGTCGAATTTCACCGGTTTGCCGCGCAAGCGCAGTTCGCCGGCGTCCGGCTGATAGATGCCGGCGACAATCTTCATCAAGGTGGATTTGCCCGCACCGTTCTCGCCCATCAGGGCCAGTACGGAACCGGGGCGTACCCGCAGTTGTACATCGGACAGGGCCACCACGCCGGGAAAGCCTTTGCTGACATTGACGACTTCCAGCAGATACGGTTCATCAGGTATTACGTCCGGCCGGAAAGTCATCGCCGGGGCGCTCGAAGCAGTCGCTGAAGCGAACATGATCAGGTACTCCCTCGGCAAGGTCGGCGTTGCAACCTTGCCTGTTTTATTGTTGTGGTGGGACCGGTGCGTCAAACGTCACTTGAACTGATCGACGTTTTCCGGCGTGATCAGGCGATACGGCACCCAGACGGACTGTTCGACCGGTTGTTTCTTGACCATTTTCACCGCCGTATCGATCGAGCCGTCGGCCTGGCCCTTGGCGTCCTGGAACACCGAGACCGCCATGTCGCCTTTCTTGATCGCGTTCAAGCCGTCCGGTGTGCCATCGACCCCGGCAATCAATACGCTGCCCTTCTTGGTGCCCGCTTGCTTGAGGGCCATGGCGGCGCCGATGGCCATCTCGTCGTTGTTGGACACCACGGCATTGAAATCGCGGCCCTGGGTCAGCCAGTCGTTGACCAGGGTCATACCCTTGTCCCGGGACCAGGTACCGGTCTGTTCCTGCTCGATCTTGATGTTGGGGTATTTGGCCAGCACCTCCTTGACGCCCTTGGTGCGGTTGGCGGTGGAGTTGTTGGCCAGGTCGCCCAGCAGGATCACGATGTCGCCCTTGCCGCCCATCTTGTCGGCCAGGTATTGCATCTGCATGCGCCCGGCTTCCAGGTCATCGGAGGCCACGGTGACCACGCCTTCTGGCAACTTCGGATCGTCCGGACGGCGGTTGACGTACACCAGTGGGATACCGGCGGCCACGGCGGCCTTGGTGATGCGCTGGGTCGCGGCGGTGTCCACCGGGTTGACGATGAGCGCGTCGACCTTCTGGCTGATGAAGCTTTCCACCTGGCTCAGCTGCTTGACCACGTCACTGCGCGCGTCTTCGAACTGCAGGGTGACGCCGTCCGGCAGGGACTTGGCTTTCTTGTCCATGGATTCGCGCAGGTACGTCAACCAGGTGTCATCGAACTGGGACATGCTGACGCCGATCTTCAGGTCCGCCAGGGCAGCGCCGCTGGTGAGCATCAACGACAGGGCCAGCGAGGCGATACGGGTCTTGGTCTTCATGAACGGTCTTTCTCCACTTTTTTGTTGGTTTTATGGATAAGGCGTGACGGATCAGGAACGGGGCAAGCGCACGATGGGCGCGCCGGGCATGCAACACACCATGGCGCCGTTACGCTGGATACACAGGGATTCGAACAGGGGAAGGACTGCGGACAGGCGCAGCAGATGTAACAAGTGAAACGCAGAGCGGCTGAAGGTTTTCATCGACGGTACCTAGCTGTGTTTCTTGTTTTTGTTTCGTCTATCGTCCGTTCAAGGCTGGCTTGGCGGGAGACAGACAGGATTGTCGGTAACCTGGAATCGACTTTATTGGAAAATATTTTCCATATCAACTCATTTTAGAATTTTATTCGTTTTTTATTCCATGGCCGACAGGCGTGGACAACCGCACCACTTCGCCCTGCTCGGCACTCTGCCGGGCAGCATCAAGGATGCGCGTGGTCGCCAGTGCATCACGGGCCTCCACCGGCAGCGGGCCAGCGCCCTGCAACGCGGTTTGCAGGTGTTGATAGAACGCCAGCCAGCAGCCACGCTCCGAGGTCACTCGCTCGCGCTCGGTGCCGTGCTCGAACCAGCCCCAGCGCCGATGCTCTTCAGCGCCCCAGCGTTCGCCCTCGGTCGCCGGGCTCAACCCGGCCAGCGCCTGGGCCTCTTGTCCGTCCAGGCCTTCTACGGTGTAGCACCCTTGGGTGCCGTTGACCCGAAAGCGTGGGCGCGCTGCGTTCTGCACACAGTTGCCGCTCAAGTGGGAAATCACGCCGCTGGCATGGGTCAAGGACAGGAAGAAGCCGTTGTCGAACACCTGGTCGGGCTGGCGGTAGTCCAGCTCGGCGTAGACCCGCGCCACCGGCCCGAACAGTTGCAGCGCCTGGTCCACCAGGTGGCTGCCCAAATCGCGCAGGAACCCGCCACCGCTGCCTTTGCCGACCGAGGTCGGCGAATAGCGCTCGACGCTGGATTCAAAACGAATGACCTGCCCCAGGGCGCCGGAGGCCAGCAGTTTGCGCAGGGTCAGGAAATCCGAATCCCAGCGGCGGTTCTGGTACACGCTCAACGGCACGTTGTGTTGTTCGGCGGCCAGCACCATCGCCTCGGCCTGTGCTGCATCCCAGGCAAAAGGCTTGTCGCTGACCACCGTCACGCCGAGTTCGATGGCTTGCAGCACAATGGCCGGGCGACCGTCCAGCGGTGTGGACACCACCACCGCATCAACGCCCGCTGCGACCAGTTGTTCGAGGGAGTCAAAGGCTTGGACGTGCGGATAATCACTCGCCAGTTGCTGGCGCCGTTCAGCGGACCGGGTCACCACGCCGACGAACGTAGCCCCGGGCAGACTGCTGATCAGCGGCGCGTGAAAGAACCGCCCACCCTTGCCGTAGCCCACTAGTCCGATTCGCATGAAAGCTCCTTGTTGGTCACTGAATGAGTGCAATCCCTGTGGGAGCTGAGCTTGCTCGCGATGGCGGCGGCACATTCAGCATCAATGCAAGCTGATCCACCGCCATCGCGAGCAAGCTCAGCTCCCACAGTTTGTTCTCGGATAACTGCGGGAACTCTACTCACAACAGATCCCCTGTGGGAGCGAGCAGGCTCGCTCCCACAATTTGACCGCATCCCCAAAGGAGAAATGTGGTCAGCCGTAGAAACGCGGGCGCTCGGGCAGGTCGACCTTGACGATCTGCCCACTCTGCTGCGCTGCCACACAGGCATCCGCCGCCACCGCTGCGGCAAAACCATCCCAGGCCGACGGCCCGCCCACCTGCCCGGCGCGCACGCCGTCGATGAAGGCCTGCAATTCGACGTCGTAGGCTGCGATGAAACGGTCCTTCCAGTCCATCAGGATCGCATTGGACAACTTGGCGCCACTGCGCAGTTGCACCTGGGACGGTTCCGGGAGCTTGGCGATGCCGGTCTCCCCCACCACTTCGCACTGGATGTCGTAGCCGTACTGGCAGTTGACGAACACTTCGACGTCGATGCGCGTGCCCCGGGCGGTTTCCAGCAGGACGATCTGCGGATCGCGCAAGTGGGCCAGGGCCTTGCTGGTCTTGCGCGGAAACACCACCTGCACCGACACATAGTCATCGGCCAGCAGCCAGCGCAACACATCCAGCTCATGGATCAAGGTGTCGGTGATCGCCATGTCGGTCTTGTAGTTTTCGCCCACGCTCGGGTTGCGGTGGGCGCAATGCAGCATCAGCGGTTCGCCGATCTGGCCGCTGTCGATCACCGCTTTCAGTGCCCGATAACCTTCATCGTACGGGCGCATGAAGCCAACCTGCACCAGGCGCTTGCCGTGGGCCACTTCGGCCTCGACGATCTTGCGGCAGCCTTCGGCCGTGACCGCCAGGGGCTTTTCACAGAACACCGGTTTGCCCGCCGCAATCGCCGCCAGCACGAATTCTTCGTGGCTCGGGCCCCAGGAGGTGACGAGGATCGCTTCCACGTCCGGCGCCTTGATCAATGCATGACCGTCGGGGTAGACCTCGGCGGTCAACTTCAGATCGGCAACGACCTTGGCCGCTTGTTGCAGGTTGATGTCGGTCACCGCCACCACCTGGCTGTTGAGCAAGGTCTGGCTGCAACGACGGATATGGTCCTGGCCGATGGCCCCGGTGCCGATGACGCCCAGCTTCAAAGACATGTAGAGAACTCCTTTCGTATTGTTGGGGCAATCAGTATTGACGGGCCTTGGCCAGTCGTTCATTGAGGGTCTTGGCGACGGCATCAGTGCGGGCGCTGGTGGAGACTTGCGCCACGCCAACCCGCCACCACGACAGGTATTTGTGGATCATGGTCTTGGGCAGGACCTTGATGTCGATCAGCGTCGAGACGCTCTGGCGCCGCGCATCGGCCAGGGCCGCGTGCAGTTCGTCGAGGGTCTTGACCTTGTAGGTCTTGCAACCGTAGGCCGCGGCGCTCATGGCGAAGTCCACCGGCACAAAACCGCCGTCGAGCTTGCCGGTGTCCGGGTTGCGGAAGCGGAACTCGGTGCCGAAGCTGTCCATGCCGTGTTCCATTTGCAGGTTGTTGATGCACCCGAAGGTCATGTTGTCCAGCAGCACCACATTGATCTTGCGGCGCTCCTGGATCGAGGTCGCCAACTCCGAGTGCAGCATCATGTAGGAGCCATCGCCCACCAGCGCGTAGACCTCTTTGTCGGGCTCGGCGAGTTTCACCCCCAGCGCCGCATTCACCTCATAGCCCATGCACGAATAACCGTACTCGACGTGATAGGTATTCACGCCCTTGCTGCGCCAACTGCGCTGCAAATCGCCGGGCAGGCTACCGGCGGCGGCGACGATGATGGCGTCATCCGCCAGGGTCTGGTTGAGGGTGCCGAGCACGCGGCTCTGGGTCAGGCAGGAACCGGTGAGTTCGATGAATTCGCGAAACACCGCCGGGTCCATGTGATCGTTGATTTCCGGGACAAAATCCTCGGTCTGGAAATCCGCCTGATAGATCCGGTCCACTTCGGCGTCGAGCTGGGCCTTGGCATCGGCGATCTGTCCGCCCCATTCGGCGCGATAGTCGCCCATCGCGGCGGACATCGCTTCCAGCCCCGAACGGGCGTCCGCCAGCAGTTGCACGCCGTCGAGTTTCAAGGCATCGCACGGGCTGATGTTGAGATTGAGGAACTGCACATCCGGGTGCTGGAACAGCCATTTCGACGCGGTGGTGAAATCGCTGTAGCGGGTGCCGATGCCGATGATCAGGTCGGCTTTCTTGGCCAGCAGGTTCGCCGCCAGACAACCGGTTTCACCGACACCGCCAACGTTCAGCGGGTGACTGGACACCACCGCGCTCTTGCCGGCCTGGGTCTCGGCGAACGGAATGTCGAAGCGCTCGGCAAAGGCCTGCAACGCGGCGTTGGCGCCGGAGTAGCGCACACCGCCGCCACAGATGATCAACGGCTGGCGCTTGCCCTTGAGCAGCGCCAGGGCATCGCTGAGCATCGCTTCGGTGGCCGGGCGGCGGTCGATGCGGTGCACACGTTTTTGCAGGAAGTAATCCGGGTAATCGTAGGCTTCGGCCTGCACGTCCTGGGGCAAGGCCAGGGTCACCGCGCCGGTTTCGGCCGGGTCGGTCAGTACGCGCATCGCATGAATCGCGGCGGTCATCAGTTGCTCGGGGCGGTTGATGCGATCCCAGTATTTGCTCACGGCCTTGAAGGCATCGTTGGTGCTGATACTCAGGTCGTGGAACTGTTCGATCTGCTGCAGCACCGGATCCGGCTGGCGACTGGCGTAGACATCGCCGGGCAACAGCAGCAACGGAATGCGATTGGCCGTCGCGGTGGCCGCGGCGGTCAGCATGTTCGCCGCACCGGGGCCGACCGACGAGCTGCAGGCGTAGATCTTGCGCCGCAGATGCTGCTTGGCAAACCCGATGGCGGCATGGGCCATGCCCTGCTCGTTGCGGCCCTGATGGACCACCAGGTCGCCGCCATCCTGCTCCAGCGCCTGGCCCAGGCCCAGCACGTTGCCGTGGCCAAAAATGGTAAACACCCCGGCGACGAACTTGCTCTGGACGCCATCGACTTCGATGTACTGGTTATCGAGGAATTTCACCAGGGCCTGGGCCATGGTCAGTCGTGTTGTGGTCATGCTTGCACCTTGTCTGGAATGCAAATTTGCGGCTGACTCAGTCCACTGTGGGAGCGAGCCTGCTCGCGATAGCGGTGTGTCAGGCGCCTATGCGTTGAATGTGCTACCGCCATCGCGAGCAGGCTCGCTCCCACAGGAGGGCTTCATCATTTTGATAACGGTGTCATGCCTGGGAGCTTTGCAGGTGGCTCATGCTCGCCCCCAACGCCTGGCGGATGTCGGCCAGGTCATGGACGCTCTCGGCGAACGGCTCGAAGGACAGGTAGCCCTCGTAGCCACCGGCCCGCAGCGCCTCGATCTGCGCAGCGTTGCCGAGGATGTCGGCCGCGCCCACCAGCACCCGGTGGCCGTCACGGATCGTCGCCAGCGGCGCCTGGGCATCCTCGACACCGGAGATGTGCACCAGCCCGGTCAGCTCGGGGAAGAATTCCTGTTCACCGGCCAAATGATGGTGAAAGGTGTCATGCACCAGGCGGAACACATCCAGCCCGCCAATGCTCTTGATCGCTTCCACCGCCGTGCGCTTGCGGCGCAACGAGCACTCTTCGAAACCCAGGGGCTCGATGAACCCGTAGATGCCAAAGGCGCGCAGGATCGGCGCCAGTTCGCTGAGGGCTGTACGCAGCCCAGCCGCGCGTTCAGCCTCGCTGCGCGGGTCGGCGCGGTCGTTGAGCGGGCACATTACCAGGCCCTCGGCACCGCATTCGCGGGCGTAATCGGCCAACCGCACGGCCTGGGCACGACGCTCTTCGTTCCACACGTCAAAAGGATACAGGGCGTTGATCGACAGCACCTTGATGCCGCGCGCCTCGCACAACTCGCGCACCCGGGCCGGCGGCATACCGTCTTCGATCTCGACGCCCTTCAGATCGTTGCGGATCTCGATGGCGTCGGTTTTCAACGCCAGGGCCAGGTCGATGAAAGCGGGCAGTGACAGGCGTGGCGCAACCATTCGGTTCAAGGCAAAACGCAGGGGCTTGTTCATTGTTGTTCTCCCTCCGGCAGACATTCGAAAAATGCGTTATTGGGCAGTCGGCATGCTGAATTCAGGCCCCTTGGCGATGCTGTCGGGCCAGCGCTGCATCACGCTTTTGTAGCGGCTGTAGAAGCGCAGGCCTTCTTCGCCGTAGGCATGGTGATCGCCGAACAACGAGCGCTTCCAGCCGCCAAAGGAATGCCAGGCCATGGGCACCGGAATCGGCACATTGATACCGACCATGCCGACCTTGATATTGCGGGCGAACGCCCGGGCAATGCCGCCGTCACGGGTGAAGCACGACACGCCGTTACCGAATTCATGGGCGTTGATCAGCGCCACCGCCGTGGCGAAATCCGGTACGCGAACGATCCCCAGCACCGGGCCGAAAATCTCTTGCTGGTAGATGCTCATCTCGGCGGTGACCTGGTCGAACAGCGTCGCGCCGACAAAGAAGCCCTGCTCGGCCCCGGGCACCTTGAAACCACGGCCATCGACAATCAGGCGCGCGCCTTCGGCCACGCCGGCGTCGATGAAACCTTCGACCTTGGCCTTGTGTTCGGCGGTGACCAGCGGCCCCATGTCGGTGCCGGGCTGCTGGCCGTTGCCGATCTTCAGTTGGTCGATGCGGGGCAACAGCTTGGCAATCAATTCATCGCCAACGTCGCCCACTGCCACGGCAATGGAAATCGCCATGCAGCGCTCACCGGCCGAACCGTAGGCGGCGCCGATCAGGGCATCCGCCGCCTGGTCGAGGTCGGCGTCAGGCATGACGATCATGTGGTTCTTGGCCCCGCCCAGGGCCTGCACACGTTTGCCGTGTGCCGTGCCCTGCTGGTGGATGTACTCGGCAATCGGCGTGGAGCCGACAAAGGATATCGCTTCGATGTCCGGGTGCTGCAACAGCGCATCCACCGCCACCTTGTCGCCCTGGACCACGTTGAACACACCGTCCGGCAAGCCGGCTTCGGTCAGCAACCGGGCCATCAGCAGGCTGGCGGAGGGATCGCGCTCCGAAGGCTTGAGGATGAAGCAGTTGCCGGCAACCAGCGCCAGGGGAATCATCCACAACGGCACCATCACCGGGAAATTGAACGGCGTGACCCCGGCGCAAACGCCCAGGGGCTGGCGCAGATTCCAGTTGTCGATGCCGCCGCCGATGTTGTCGCTGAAATCGGTCTTGAGCAGGTTCGGCGCACCGCAGGCGTACTCGACGATCTCGATGCCTCGGGTGACTTCGCCGTGGGCGTCGGACAGCACCTTGCCGTGTTCACGGCTGATGATCTGCGCCAGTTCGTCGTGGTGCCGGTCCAGCAGTTCCTTGAACTTGAACATCACCCGCGAACGGCGCAATGACGACTGCTCGGACCAGGCCGGGAACGCCGCCAGCGCCGAGGCCACTGCCGCGTCGACGGTGCCCGGCTCGGCCAGGGCCACCCGGGCCTGCACCGCACCGGTGGCAGGGTTGAAGACATTGCTGAAACGCGTGCTGTCGCGGTCCTGCACGTGGCCGTTGAGGTAATGGCCTACTACCGGGGCGTCACTCATTGTTCTTGTTCTCCGTGCGAATGTTGGAAATCAGAGGTCCAGCAGCCAGCTGTGCTGCGGATCGTTATGGAACTGCCAGACCCGCTTCGGGCCGGCCATGACGTTCAGGTAATACGACTCGTAACCGTAGGGCACGCTGACCGGGTGATAGCCCTTGGGCACCACCACCAGGTCGCTGTTCTCCACGGCCATGGCCTGGTCGATGCTGCGGTCGTCGGTGTAGACCCTCTGGAACACGAAGCCTTGGGACGGGTTGACCTGGTGGTAATAGGTTTCTTCCAGGAAGCTCTGGTGCGGCAGGTCGTCGGTGTCGTGCTTGTGCGGCGGGTAGCTCGAGGAGTGCCCCGACGGCGTGCGCACTTCCACCACCAGCAGCGAATGGGCCGGTTCGCTGTCGGGCAGGATGTCGCAGACATAGCGGGTGTTGGCGCCCTTGCCGCGCACACTGCGCTTCATGCTGTCCGGGCGGATCAGCCGTGGGGCATAACTGTTTTGCGCAGAACCCGGCGCGGCGCACACGGCAATCTGCACATCGCTCAACGCGGTGACCTGGGCCTGACTGCCGGGCGGCAGGTAAGCGGCATAGGGTGACTTGTCCTCGAACACCGACTGGCGATCACCGAGGTTGTCCCAATGGAAAGCGCCCTGCCCCGGCGCTTCGCCCTTGAGGCTGATGCGCCCGCTGAGCAGCACCAGGCACAATTCCTTGTCACCGGCGGCCACCGGCAGGGTTTCACCGAGGCTCAGGCGGTAGGCGGCGAACCCGACGTATTCCAGCTCACCTGCCGGCAACTGGACCATGGTCCGGCCGCTGGCATGGCTCTTGATCAACAGGCTCATGACGGGCTCCTTTCTTGCAGCAAGGCACGCAGGGTGTCGTAGCCCTTCTTGGCGTAGGCATAACTCGGCGCTACGGCAGGGTCCTGCTCGGCTTCCACCACCAGCCAGCCTTGGTAATCGGCGGCCAGCAGGACGTCGAGCAACGCGGCGAAGTCGATGTCGCCGTCACCCGGCACGGTGAAGGTGCCGTTGATGATGCAGTCGGGAAAACTCCACAGGTTATTGCGCGCCAGTTGCACCACCGGTTTGCGCACGTCCTTGAAGTGCACATGGCAGACTCGCTCGATGTGCTTGCGCAACACCTGCAACGGTTCGCCACCGCCCATGTAGCAGTGGCCCGAGTCGAACAGCAGGCCCACTTCGCTGCCGGTCAGGGCCATCAGCTTGTCGATGTCCGCGGGTGACTCGACATAGGCGCCCATGTGGTGGTGATAGGCCAGGCGCACGCCCCGGGACAAGGTGAAGCGCGCCAGCTCGGTGAGCTTGTCGGCGTAGGCTTGCCAGGCTTCATCCGTATGGAAACGCGGCCGCTCGATCAGTGAAATGCGTTGGCCTTGAATGGAATCGGCGACTTCACCATAGACCAGCACGTTGGCGCCGTTCTGTGCCAGCAGCTCGACGTGGCTGGCGATGGCGTCGATTTCCTCAGCCGCCGAACGCCGGGCCAGGCGGCTGGAATACCAGCCGGAGACCAGCGCCAGGTCATAAGGACGCAGCACATCGCCGACACCCTTGGCGTCCTTGGGGAATTTGCCGTTGAGTTCAAAACCTTCGTAGCCGATTTCCTTGCCCTCGCTCAGCGCCGTGCTCAACGGCGTCTCGCCGCCCAACGACGGCAAGTCATCGTTGCTCCAGGAAATCGGGTTGATGCCAATTCGAATAGCGGGCATGGCTGCACCTTTTATTGTTTTCAAACTGAATATCGAAAACCGTTTGGAATACTTATTGTGGCGAGGGGATTTATCCCCGCTGGGCTGCGAAGCAGCCCCAAACCCAGCAGCTCGGTGTGTCAGGCAAATTGAATTAAACCTTTAAGGGGCCGCTTCGCAGCCCAGCGGGGATAAATCCCCTCGCCACAAGAGCCGGCGCAACATCCATCAAGCACGGGCACTGCGCCACGCCTCGATCAATTCCACAAACCTGCCCTGCACCTGCCGGATCAGCGTTTCATCATCGATTTCCCCGGCCAGCCAGGCCCGGCTCGGTTCCTGGAAGATCGTGCGGCCCACGGCGAAACCGCGGCAGGTGGTGCTCTGGCTGGCCTGGCGGAAGCCTTCGGCCAGGGCGGCAGCCGGGGCGTTGAGGCCCAGCAGGACCACGCCACGGCAATACGGGTCGCGGTGCTGGATCAGCTCATCGAGCTGTTTCCATTCCTCCGCGCTCTGGGCCTCGATCTTCCACCACGCCGGGAAAATACCCAGGTTGTAGAGGCGCTTGAGGGCGCGATAGAGCACGTCCGGGTGGGGTGACGGATGATCCTTGGGCGGAATGACTTCCAGCAGCAATTCATGGCCGCTGACCTGGGACGCCTTGTACAAGCCCATCAGTTGCGCTTCCTGCTCCAGGCGCAGCAGCGGTTCGTCATCAGGGTGAAATTGCACCAGGCACTTGATGATCTGTTCCTGTGGCCAGGCGATCAGATTGCTGCCAATGGAACGTCCATGCTCGAACGCCAGCGGCCGCGAATTCTGTACCTCCACCGGCCGCGCCACCCACCAGCCACGTCCGGTGGCAGCGTTCAGCGAGTCCTGGCCGAAGCGCTGGTCAGCCAGCAGACCGACGTCGGCCTCGACGCCTTGGCGTTGCAGGTCGGCTTCGACCCGCTCCACCGCCTGGATGAACAATTGCTTGAGGTCACCAATGCAGCTCAGGTCACGGCCGCCTTTCTGGGCCAGTTCCACCAGTTGCCAGCGATGGTCGAACGCAAAGATGAACAGTTGTTTCCAGGTCTTGCGGGGCACGCTGACCTGATGCAGTCGTTGCAGCACGGCATCCTGGTCCGGACGGGTAATCGGCACCGGGCTCTTGAATAAATAGTCGAGCTCGGCCCGGGTCGGCATCGCCGGGGCACAGGCATGACGCGACACCACCAGGCCGCCGCAGGCATTGGCCAACTGACAGCAGCGCTCATCGCTGGCGTCCTCCAGCCAACCGGCGAGGAAGCCCGACATGAATGCATCGCCCGCGCCCAGTACATTCAGCACTTCAACCCGTACGCCTGGATAAAGGGCGCCGTCTTCAAGCCGGGCTGGGATGGCGCCATGGATCACCGTGCAACCTTGCGGGCCAAGCTTGACCACCAGGGTCGCCGCCGTCAGCGAGCGCACGGTGCGCAAGGCGCTCAGCAGGTCTTCGCTGCCACCAGCGATCAGGAATTCTTCTTCGGTGCCAACGATCAGGTCGAAACGCGACAGGATGCCTTGCACATGCTGGCTGACCTTCTGGTCGGCCACAAAACGGGTCTCCCCATCGGCCTTGCCCGCCAGGCCCCAGAGCACTGGTCGATAATCGATGTCCAACACGCATTTGACGTTGTGTTTCTCAGCGTAATCCAGCGCCTGGGTACTGGCCTTGTAGACGCCATCGGTAGAGAAATGCGTGCCGGTGATCAGCAGCGCTTTGCTGGAGGCAATGAAGGCTTCGTCGATGTCTTCGGCGCGCAACGCCATGTCGGCGCAATTTTCCCGGTAGAACACCAGGGGAAAGGTTTCCCGGTCCTTGATCCCCAGCAGGACCATGGCCGTCAGGCGTTCGGGATCGACCTTGATGCCACTGACATCGCAGCCTTCACGGGTCAGGGATTCCACCAGGAAGCGGCCCATGTGGTCGTCCCCTACCCGGCTCAGCATCGCCGACCGGAGCCCCAGGCGTGCCGTGCCGAAAGCGATGTTGGCCGACGAACCGCCCAGGTACTTGGCGAAGCTTGCGACATCTTCCAGGCGCGCGCCGACTTGCTGCGCGTAAAGGTCGACGCCCAGGCGTCCCAGGCAGATCACATCCAATTGACGCCCACTGGCAAAACGAGTCTGGCCCATGCTGGCTCCTGTTATTTTTATCAGCCTGCGCTTGTCGCCAAAACCGACGCCAGCGCTGTTGGTGAATGCAGACTAAAACGAGCGGCGCGCAATAATCAATAATTATTCTATAAATTTTTTACGTGGAATATTTTTTCCAATACGCTATGAGCAAAGCGAGCCAGCCGCAGTGCATCGTTTCAGCAGATGCTGCAACATTTGTCCGCCCATGATTTTCCCTGCGCCTACGCTGTAGACTGCGACCAGCCAACCTATTGTCGAGGGCCGGCCTTTTTTCGGGCCGCCCTATAAGAACAAGCCAGAAGGATTTTCTATGACCCGCCCCGATGATCTGCCGGCGCCGTCCGAGAGCGCGTCCGAACCCGCCCTCTCGAGCCCACCGATCAATGCCGAGCGCCTGCTGCAACTGATCACCGATGAATACGAAAGCCTGCCGCGCCAGCTCAAACGCATCGCCAGCTACATGAGCCAGCAGAGCGACCGGATCATGGTCGACCGCATCAGCGACATCGCCCGGGAATGCGAAGTGCACCCCTCGGCCATCGTCAGGTTTTCCCAGCGCTTCGGCTTCAGCGGGTTCAGCGAAATGCAGGCGTTGTTCCGCGAGGCCTACACCCACAAGACCACGCCGGTGCAGAACTACCAGCAGCGCATCCGCAGCATGATCGCCAACAAGTCGCAGAAGGCCAGCGGCGGCGACCTGGCCCGCGAGTGCGTCAACGCGACCCTGTCGGGCATCGAGCGACTGGGATTGGAGCTGGACGACCAGGCGTTCGAAAAGGCCGTGGACCTGGTGGTCAACGCCGACAACATCTACGTGGTAGGTGTGCGCCGCTCGTTCGCGGTGGCCGATTACCTGGTCTACAACCTGCAACACACCAATAAACGCATTCACCTGGTGTCCGGCCTGGGCGGCAGTTACCGCGAGCAGATGCGCAGCGTGCGCGCCAACGACCTGGTCATCGCCATCAGCTTCACGCCCTATGGCAAGGAAACCCAGCACTGCCTGCGCATTGCCCAGCACCACCAGGCCAAGACCCTGATCATCACCGACAGCAACCTGTCGCCCCTGGCCAAACGGGCCAACGCGGTGTTGTTGGTCAACGAAGGCAGTTCGTTCGCCTTCCGTTCGCTGAGTGCCACGCTGTGCCTGTGCCAGGCGTTGTTCATCGCCGTGGCTTACCGACTGGAACTCAAGGTCGATGAAATCCATGAACAGGTCGGGTTCGAGGATTAACGCCCGCAAAGGATTACTCAAGGAGAAGTCATGAAACTGATCGGCATGCTGGACTCGCCCTATGTAAGACGCGTCGCCATTTCCGCCAAGTGCCTGGGGGTTGCCCTGGAGCACGATTCCGTTTCGGTGTTCAGGCATTTCGAACAGTTCCAGCGCATCAACCCGGTGGTCAAGGCCCCGACCCTGGTACTGGACGACGGCAACGTGCTGATGGATTCCACGTTGATCATCGACTACCTGGAGGCCTTGGCCGCCCCGGGGAAAAGCTTGATGCCGACCGACATTGGCCAACGGCTGCGCGCACTGCGCCTGATTGGCTTGGCCCTGGCGGCGTGCGAGAAGTCGGTGCAGATCTACTACGAACGCAACCTGCGGCCAACGGAGATCCAGCACGCCCCCTGGGTTGAACGCGTGGAAGGCCAACTGGCGGCGGCTTATGGAATGCTGGAGCAGGAACTGGAGAAACAGCCGCTGGGCACTGATGGCAAACTCGATCAGGCCGGCATCACCGTGGCAGTGGCCTGGAGCTTCACCAACCTGGTGGTGCCAGACCAGGTGCAAGGCAAGGCTTTCCCGTTGATCAGCGCATTCACCGCCTATGCCGAAGGGTTGGAGGCGTTTGTCAGCACGCCGATGGAATAACCGGCTGTGAACAAAAAAGCCTGAGGGTAATCAGAGTACCTGTGGGAGCAAAGCTCGCTCGCGATAGCGGTATACCAGTCAACATTGTTGCTGGATGATCCAGCGCTATCGCGAGCAAGCTTTGCTCCCACAGGCTCCCCACAGGCGCGCACAGTTTGTTTTCGGGTGACTGCGAGATTTTTGTTCCTCACCGAGTTTCTTCAGGCCAGTTCCATTTCCTGGGGCTTTACTGTCGGCGCCACCTCGAAGCGATCTTCCAGGAACGGGGTGATGTCCAGCGGCAAGGGTTCGTTGTTCACCAGCTTGTCCAGCAGCACCCCGGTGATGGCCGAGGTCAGGATGCCGGTGCGGAAATGCCCGCAGGCATTGAGATAGCCTTCCACCCCGCGCATCGGCCCCAGGATCGGCAACTCATCAGGTGACCCCGGGCGCAGGCCGGCCCAGGTTCGCTTCAGGTTGATGTCGACCAACTGCGGAATACAGCGCACCGCGCCTTGCACCAGCCCTTCGATCTCGGGATAGGTCGTGGTCACGTCGAAGCCTTTGTCCTCGGTGGTGCTGCCAATGAGGATCTCACCGTTGTCTTTCTGCGCCACGTAGCAGTCGCTGGTGGTCAGGCAGCCGTTGAGGATTTTCGGCATGCGCTCGGTCAACAGGATCTGCCCCTTGACCGGTTTGACCGGAATCCGCACGCCAGTGGCCTGCTCACTCAGGTCCGCCGCCCAGGCACCGGCCGCGTTGATCAGGGTCCGGCAGTTGAACGTCCCCGCCTCGGCGGTTTTCACGCCTGTCACCCGCGTGCCGCTGCGCAGCACCTCGGTCACGCTGGTGTTGAAGAACAGGTCGACACCGTTCTGCCGGGCGCCTTCGGTGTAGGCATCGGCCAGGCGGAACGGGCTGACCTGGTGATCGCAGAGAAACTCCAGCGCACCCAAGGCTTCATGGCTGACACTCGGCTCCGCCTCACGCAGGGCCGCCTGGTCCAGCCAGCGCACCTGGTCAGCCAGGTGAGGAATGCAGGCGACGATGTGCTCGGCGTACAAACGGTCTTCGTCGTCGTAGATCACGAACTTGAGCCCGGTCTCCTCGAACTTGAAATCCATGCCGTGGTTGTCGATCAATTCGCGGTGCAACTGCGGATACATCGCGTTGGACTGCAAGGCGAAATCAAAGAACGACTGGGGCAGGATGTGCGGCGTACTGGCATCCACCGCCACGGCGGCGCCCTGGGTCTGGCGCTTGCGGTTGGCCGACATCATGCGAAAGAAAATCACCCCGCAACCCAGGCCCACCGACTCACCAATGGCCCACAGTCCGCCTGCCGAGGCACGGGTCGCGTTGCCGGGGCGCTTGGCGTCGATCAGGGCGATCTTCAGGTGTTTGCGCTTGGACAGTTGATAGGCACAGGAGGCCCCGATCACACCGCCACCGGCGATGACCACGTCATAATCCTTAATCATGGGAAACGGCCTCCATGCCGACATTCTGGAACGCTGAAAAGGGAATCGGATCGATGGGGAAACGCGGTCGCAGCCAGCCCACGTCGGCACGCCCGGTGGCTTCGCGCAAGCGGTCGCTGCAGTAGCCGACGCACATCCGCCCCTGGCAATCGCCCATGCTCACGCGGGTGCGCATCTTCAGGCTGGCCATGTCTTGCACGCCTTGCTCCAGCGCCCGGTCGATGTCGGCGCGGGTGGCGTGCTCGCAGCGGCAGATCACCGTATCGGCGGCCGGCAACGCGGTTTGCCCGGCGCCACGCTGGGTGTAGCGATCCACGGCGGCGCGAAAGCGAATGATCCGCTCCAGTTGCGCCTGGTAGCGTTCGCGGCGCGCCAGGGCCGTGGACGGATCGAGCACGTTGCGTTGCATCAGGATCGACAGCGCCGCGATGCGCCCACTCAGCATGGCCGCTTCACCGCCGCGAATCCCGCCCATGTCGCCGGCCAGGTGAATGTGCGCTTCGCTGCTTTGTTGCCAGGCATCGGACACGGCCCGCAAATAGCCGTCGTCGCTGAAACCGTGCTCCAGGCCCATCTGCTGGCTCAATTGAGTCCGCGGGATAAACCCGTAGCCGACCGCCAGCGTCTGGGCCGGCACCTGTTCCGCGCGTTTGAGGTCGGGTTCCCAGGTCGTGGAATAAGGCGCGACGGTAACGACGCTCAACTCACCCTCGCCGTCAGCCTGCACCACGCCCCAGCCATAACGCACGGGAATGCGCTTGAGCTTGAGGTAGGCCAGCATGCTCAGGCCGTCGAGGAACAGTTGCGGCTTGTTCAGCAACGCCAGGCTTTCCTTGGCGATCCGGCCGAACGCACAGGCCTCATACACCCCCGCCACCGCCACGCCCGATGCGTGCAGTTGGCAAGCCACCAGTGGCAACAACGGACCGGTGCCAGCGATCACCACCGGGCTCGGCGGTTTGACCACACCGCTCTTGATCTGCAATTGCAGGCCGCCGAGCATCATCACGCCCGGCAGGGTCCAGCCAGGAAACGGCACGCTGCGTTCGTGACAACCGGCCGCCAGGACCAGATGGGAATAGGCGACCTCGCCCAGGCGCTCGTCGGCATCCAGCAGCATCAGCGCCCGGAAGCCTTCGGCACCGATGACCCGGCTGCTCAATCGCACGTCGATCAGGCCGGCGTGTTGCTGGAATTCACCGTGGAGTTTCTCCAGGGCGTCGCTGTAGCGCGGGCCCAGGTAATCCAGGCGCACGCCATCGCGTAACGGTCCGCGATACACCACGCCACCCAGGCGCGGCGCTTCTTCGAGCAAGGTGCAGCGCACGCCGTGGGAGGCCAGTTCAATGGCCGCGGCCATGCCCGCCGGCCCACCGCCGACAATCACCGGATCGAGGCTCATGGCGCCTCCGTTTCGGTGACGCGGTTGACCCGGGTTTCGATCTGCATGCCGGGGCGTACCAGTGTCTGGCAGGCGCGGCGCTTGTGACGACCGTCGATCCTGACCAGGCAACATTGGCACACCCCCATGCCGCAGTAGGCGCCGCTGATCTGGTCGTGGTCGTTGCGGGCCACCTGGCGTTGCCCCAGGGACTGGATGACGGTGAGGACGGTTTCACCGTGGGCAGCACTGACAGCCTGCCCGTCCAGGCGCACCGTCATATCGGCCTGTGCCAGCGGCTGGATATCGAATTTTCGGCGTAGAAGGTCTGAAGGTTGCATCATACGGCTCTTCCTTGAAGATTCTGTGGGGGCTCGGCTCCTTGCGGCACACCATCACCGGTTCGCATCAGTACCCGGCAGCGGCGGTGCGCCAAAGCAGGGCAACAGACGCCACATGATAGTGCGCAAGAAAATTATGTTAGGGATTATTTGTGACCAAGTGTTGATCCAGGCCAGCGAATCGGCTCGTCGGCTCATGAACTTTTTTTCAGAAAGCCGACAGGTATTCTTTGGCAGAATGCTGCGCAATAGCACCAACCTCCCAACACGGTACCGCCCATGAACCGCATCCTGACCATCGAAGACGACGCCGTGACCGCCCGTGAAATCGTCGCCGAGCTGACCCGCAACGGCCTGGACGTCGATTGGGTCGACAACGGCCGCGAAGGCCTGGAACGGGCGGTCAGCGGCGACTACGACCTGATCACGCTCGACCGCATGCTGCCCGAGCTCGACGGCCTGGTGATCGTCACCACGCTGCGCACCATGGGCGTGGCCACACCGATCCTGATGATCAGCGCCCTTTCCGATGTGGATGAGCGTGTGCGTGGCCTGCGGGCCGGCGGCGACGACTACCTGACCAAGCCGTTCGCCACCGACGAAATGGCCGCCCGGGTCGAAGTGCTGCTGCGACGCAACAACGGTACCCGCGAGCCGGAAACCGTGCTGCGGGTAGCCGACCTGGAGCTGAACCTGATCAGCCGCGAAGCCAGCCGCAACGGCCAACTGCTCAGCCTGCTGCCCACCGAGTACAAGCTGCTGGAGTTCCTGATGCGCAACAGTGGGCAGATTCTTTCGCGCATGATGATTTTCGAGGAAGTCTGGGGCTATCACTTCGACCCCGGCACCAACCTGATCGATGTCCACATCGGCCGCCTGCGCAAGAAAATCGACCCGCCGGGCCTGGAACCGCTGATTCGCACGGTACGGGGCTCCGGCTATGTCATTGCTGAACCCCGCTAAGGGCTGGCGCTCCTCCAGCAGCCGTCTGCTGGCGCTGTACAGCTCGCTGTTCGTGATCTGGAGCGCGATTCTGATGGGGGTCATGTATTACGAAGTATTCGGCTACCTCGACAGCCTGGCCAAGCACTCCTTGATGCAACGCCAGCACCTGTTCGCCCGCATCCATGGCAATCAACTGGAAGACGCGCTCATGGCCAGCCTGACGCTGGACGAGCGCGGCGTCGATGCCTACGGCCTGTTCGATCCGCAATTGCGCCATCTGAGCGGGCCGATCCAGCGCGTTCCCGCTGACCTGCCGCTGGACGGCAAGATCCACATGCTCGGCGGCTGCGTCGATTCCGATGAACCGGGCGTGCCTTCCGACAGCTGCGACGCGGTGGCGACCCGGACCCAGGACGGCCGCTGGCTGGTCCTGGCCCGGGACAACGGCTCGCTGTTCGCGGTGACGCGGATCATCTTGCACGCGCTGTTCTGGGGAGTATCGCTGACGATCCTGCCGGGCATCGCTGGCTGGCATCTGCTGCGCCGGCGACCGTTGCGGCGGATTCGCAAACTGCAGGCCAGTGCCGAAGCCATCGTCGCCGGCGACCTGACCCATCGCCTGCCGCTGTCGAGCCGACGTGATGAACTGGACATGCTCGCGGCGATCGTCAACGCCATGCTCGAGCGCATCGAACGCTTGATGAATGAGGTCAAGGGCGTGTGCGACAACATCGCCCATGACCTGCGCACCCCATTGACGCGTCTGCGTGCCCAACTTTATCGCATCCAGCAGCAAGCGCCGGACGGCTCGCCCGAGGCCTTGCAAATGGACCAGGTGATCGCCGAGACCGACACGCTGATGGCGCGGTTTCGTGGCTTGTTGCGGATTTCCGAGCTGGAAGACCAGCAGCGGCGCTCGGGCTTCGTGCGCCTCGACCCGTTGCAGTTATTGCAGGAGCTGCATGACTTTTACCTGCCGCTGGCCGAGGAAGGCGAACTGACCTTCATCCTCGAAGTGCCTGATGCGCTGCCCCTGCTCAACGGCGACCGGGCATTATTGTTCGAGGCTGTGTCGAACCTGCTGAGCAACTCCATCAAGTTCACGCCGCCGGGAGGCACCGTGATCCTGTGTGGGGTCGATCAGGGCGACAGCACCCGCATCGAAGTGCTCGATTCGGGCCCGGGCATCCCCGAGGCGGAGCGCAAGGCCGTGTTTCGCCGCTTCTACCGCGCCGAGGGCAGCAGCCAGCACGGCGGATTCGGCCTGGGCCTGTCGATCGTCGCGGCGATCGTCAATCTGCATGGGTTCACGCTGGAGGTGGGCAGCAGCGAACACGGCGGCGCGCGGTTGGTGCTCGATTGCCGGGCGACGTTGTTGTAAACACTGCAGGGCATGAGGTGCAAACACATACTTGTGGCGAGGGGATTTATCCCCGCTCGGCTGCGAAGCAGACGCCAGTCGTTATAACTGATTGGGCCTGCTTCGCAGTCCAGCGGGGATAAATCCCCTCGCCACAATGGATTCTGCTCACTGCTCGATCAGGACTCACTGCGATGCAACGGGGTGTTTTGCAGCTCATAGCGCAGCTCATCGATCAACTTGGCGATACTTTCTTCCGAGCGGACGCTGTCGACACTCATGCCACTCACCACCAGGTCCACCTCACCGCTTTCACGGTGATACAGGCGCACAGTGAGGGTGCCGTCACCATTGAGGCTGCATTCACAAGCCAGCGGCGTAAAGCTTTCTTCCAGGCGGGTGCGCAAGGGGGCCAGATGGGTCATGCGATGCACCTCAGCCCCGGGGGCGCAAATGAACGGTGGACAGCGCCGACTTCCTGGTCCGCATAGGCATCCTGTCGCGCTCATACTGGGTTGGTTCGCTGCACATTGTGGCGTATTCCTTGACTGTTTCGTGGGGACGCGACATCACAGACGATGTCGCACACTGACAGCCTAAGGAACCGCCCCCCCCTGCAAAACCCGAATTTGCACCAGCCTGCCCGGTGCATTTGCACTGGCTATCATGGTGCCTTCATTCGCCATTCGTTAGCGAACAAACCCCGCTCCCGCGCCCAGACAATCGCCTCGCTGCGGCTATGGACATCCAGTTTCGAATACAGCGTCGCCACGTGATTACGCACAGTGTTAGGCGCCAGCTTCAGGCGCGCGGCGATTTCCTTGTCGGCCAGGCCTTCGCAGATCAGCCCCAGCACGTCGCGCTCCCGGGCCGTCAGCTCGGTGAATGACACGCTGGGCACCTGGGCGTTGATGCTCTTCACGTTAGCCAATTTTTCAATCAGGGTCCGGCTGAACCAGGACGCGTCTTTCATCACCTCTTCGATAGCCGCCACCAGCTCCAGCTCCGAGCGCTTGCGCTCGGTGATGTTCATCAGCACCAGCAGATAGCAGGGCTTGTCCTGGATCAGCACCGTATCAGCGGCCACCTCACAGTCGATGAGTTCGCCGCCCTTCTTGTGCACCTTGACGTCGATACTCGAGACCGCGGCGGCCTTTTCCAGCCGGGCGAACAGCGCGGCGCTGGCGTTCTTGTCGAGAAAGCCGATTTCCTCCACGGTTTTACCCAACAGCTCTTCGCTGGCGTAACCGGTGGTCTGGAGAAACGCTTCGTTGATTTCCAGCAACTGCTGTTCGGCGCTGCACACCAGGGTCGGTACGGGCGACAGGCGGAACGACTTGGCAAAGCGCTCCTCGCTCTGGCGCAGCGCCGTTTCCGCCTTGCGTCGCGGCTCCATGTCCATGAAGGAAAACAGCATGCAGTCTTCGTCATGCAGGTCCAGGGGCTGGCCGGCGACGATGACCTGCTTGATGGTGCCATCGGGCAATTTCAACTCGGCCTGCATTTGCGGAATGGTCGCGCCCTGCCCCAGGCGTTCGATGGCCAGGTCGCGCCTTTCGGCGGCTTCAAGCACATCAAGCTCGTACACCGAACGCCCGATCACCTGCTCGCGGCTGTAGCCGGTCATCTCCAGGAACCCCGGATTGACCTTGATGTAACGCAGGTCACTGAGGCGACAGATCACCGCCGGCGCCGGGTTGGCCCCGAAGGTTTTTTCGAAACGCTGCTCGGCGCTGGCCCATTCGGTGGCATCGCTGAGGATCAGCACGAGCAGTTCCGGCTCGCCGTTGCGGTCGGCCAGCACCATGCTGCGGATGCGATGGACCCAGGTGCGATCCGGGTCGGCCTGAGGCGTGACTTCCACCAGCACATCGCTGAACTCATCACCACGGGCAACCCGGGCGATGGGATAGTTGTCGTCGCTCAGCGGGTGATTGTTGCGATAACGCAGATTGAAACGCCGGGCGTATTGCCTGGCCGTGGTGCCCAGCTCACTGAGGTCCTCGACCCCGTGCATCGTCAAGGCCGCCGCGTTGGCCCAGGCAATGGTCTGGTCGACCTCGATCAACATCACCCCGTCGGACAGCCCGGCAATGATCTGCAGCAATTGACGACGGTTGGTATCGGTGGTCGGGACTTGCTGATTCATTGGGTCTCCATGTGGTCGGAAGCACATGGAGATTACGACCACCCCCAGAGACGACACGTTCCCCATGTGTAGGAGCTGTCGAGTGCAACGAGGCTGCGATCTTTCCATAAACAATTGAGTCCAGAGCGAAAGATCAAGATCAAAAGATCGCAGGCTTCGCCAGCTCCTACATAGGCGTTCCCCCGTGGGAGCTACGATCTTTTAGCCTTCAAGCCGCCATACGCCCCTCGGCAATCGCCTGTGAGGCGGCCAGCATCGCTCGCAGCAGCACCGCGCAGCCGGCGGCGAGGTCGTCCGGGGCGGCGTTTTCGATTTCGTTGTGGCTGATGCCGCCTTCGCAGGGTACGAAAATCATCCCGGCCGGGCCCAGTTCAGCGAGGAAGATCGCGTCATGGCCGGCACCGCTGACGATGTCCAGGTTGGACAGGCCCAGCCCCTGGGCAGCGCCGCGTACGGCGTCGACGCAGCCCTTGTCGAAATACAGCGGCGGGAAGTCGGCCGTGGGTTTCAAATCGAAGGTCAGGCCGTGCTGCCGGCAGGTGTCTTCGATCACCTGCTTGACCTCGGCGATCATCGAATCCAGCCGCGCCGGTTCCAGGTGACGAAAATCCAGGGTCATGCGCACTTCGCCGGGGATGACATTGCGCGATCCCGGGTAGGCTTGCAGGCAACCGACCGTGCCGCAGGCATGGGGTTGATGACCGAGGGCGGCACGGTTGACGGCGCCGACGATGATCGAGGCGCCCACCAGGGCATCCTTGCGCAGGTGCATCGGCGTCGGGCCGGCGTGGGCTTCGACGCCGCGCAAGGTCAGGTCGAACCACTTCTGCCCCAGGGCGCCCATCACCACGCCGATGGTCGTGCCCTCGTCTTCGAGGATCGGCCCCTGTTCGATGTGCGCCTCGAAATACGCCCCCACCGGATGCCCACTGACCGGGCGCGGGCCGGCATAGCCGATGGCATTGAGCGCCTGGCCCACGCTGATACCCTCGGCGTCGACCTTGGCGAGGGTTTCTTCGAGGGTGAATTTCTCGGCGAACACCCCGGAGCCCATCATGCACGGGGCGAAACGCGAGCCTTCTTCGTTGGTCCACACCACCACTTCCAGCGGTGCTTCGGTTTCGATGTTCAGGTCATTGAGGGTGCGCAGCACCTCCAGCCCGGAAAGCACGCCAAAGCAGCCGTCGAACTTGCCACCGGTGGGCTGGGTGTCGATGTGGCTGCCGGTCATTACCGGCGGCAGGTTCGGATTGCGCCCCGGGCGACGGGCGAAGATATTGCCCACCGCATCGATGCTGACGGTGCAGCCCGCCGCCTGGGTCCATTGCACGAACAGGTCGCGGGCCTGGCGGTCGAGGTCGGTCAGGGCCAGCCGGCACACTCCGCCCTTGACCGTAGCACCGAGCTGGGCCAGGTCCATGAGCGATTGCCACAGGCGGTCGCGGTTGATGTGCTGATGGGTGGATTGCAGAACGTCGATGGCTGCGTTCATGGGGATCTCCTTCAGGCAGTTATCTCATTTCGACGCGGTCCAGTGTGGGAGCGGGCTTGCTCGCGAAGGCGGTGTATCAGCCAGCAGTGATGTTGATTGACCCACCGCATTCGCGAGCAAGCCCGCTCCCACAGGAACCGCATTCATCTGTTATTGCAGCGGTGACTTGGCGACAGCCGGGCTGGCTCCCTGCATGCTGCACAACCCGTAATAAATCACCCCGCCCAGCGCCGAGCCGGTGAACCAGCCATAGCTGTAGAACCAGCTGAACGCATCGCTGCCCAGGGACAGCAGCGTCAGCACCACCGGCACGCCAAAGGCGATGAAGCCGTTCCAGTTCCACGCTGGGTAAACGTCGTCGCGGTACAACCCGGCCAGGTCCAGTTGCTGTTTCTTGATCAGGAAATAGTCCACCACCATAATCCCGGCAATCGGCCCCAACAGGCTCGAATAACCCAGCAGCCAATTGGAATAGACCGAATCCAGGCTAACCTCGGACACGATCAGGCCGAGTTTTTTCAGCAGCTCGTGGGCCATCAGCGCCAGCCCCACCAGCCCGGTGAGCATCACCGCCTTGGTGCGGCCGATCAGCTTGGGTGCCAGGTTCTGGAAGTCGTTGGTGGGCGAGACGATGTTGGCGGCGGTGTTGGTCGAGAGCGTGGCGACAATGATCAGCACCATCGCCAGGGCCACCCAAACAGGGCTCTGGATGTGCCCGATCAAGGTCACCGGGTCGGAGACGGTCACCCCCACCAGCTTTTCCGAGGCTGCGGTCATGACCACGCCGAGGGAGGCGAACAGGAACATGGTCAATGGCAGGCCAATGATCTGCCCCACGACCTGGTCCTTCTGGCTCTTGGCATAACGGCTGAAGTCCGGAATGTTCAACGACAGGGTGGCCCAGAAACCGACCATCGCCGTCAGCCCGGCGAGGAAATAGCTCGTCACCCCGGCGCCTTCGGGCCGCTTGGCCGGGACCGCCATCAGTTCAGTCAACGAAACGTTGGGCAACGCCCACACCAACAGCCCGACGCCCACCAGTACCAGCAGCGGCGCAGACAAGGTTTCCAGCCACTTGATCGACTCGGCACCGCGCAGCACCACCCATAGGTTGATGACCCAGAACACCATGAAGCCGATCACTTCGCCGGTGCCCCCCAGGCTCTTCCAGCCGTCGAACACCGAGCCGAGAAACAGGTGGATCGCCAGCCCGCCGAACATGGTCTGGATCCCGAACCAGCCGCACGCCACCAGCGCGCGGATCAGGCACGGCACGTTGGAGCCGATGACGCCAAAGGACGAGCGCAACAGCACCGGAAACGGAATGCCGTACTTGGTCCCGGCGAAGGCATTCAGGGTCAGGGGGATCAGCACGATGATGTTGGCAAACAGTATCGCCAGCAGCGCCTCGCCCACCGTCAAGCCGAAATAGGCGGTGAGCACGCCGCCGAGGGTGTAGGTCGGCACGCAGATCGCCATGCCCACCCACAAGGCGGTGATGTGCCATTTGTTCCAGGTTCGCTCGTGCACCTTGGTCGGCGCGATGTCGTGGTTATAACGGGGGCTGTCGAGGACGTCGTTGCCGGCTTCAAGCTCGAACAACCCGTCGCGCTCAGTCACTGTTGATCTGGTCATGTCCGCTCCACTGTTTTCATTATTTTTGCTCATCGACTGGCGATGGCCGGAGTACTTGCACGCGTGCTACCGACCACCCCGCCAGACCACGACGGCACTCAATAACCGTGCCGAATAACGCGCCGAGCTGACCAGATGATCGATATAACCTTCTCAAACATTTGATATCTAAAGATTTAAAGCCAATTAACCGCCCTGCTTCACCTCGTACTCATCAACTTGAGGCTAGATGACCTGTACGTCCTGTCGAGTTGGAGATTCAAAGTGGTGCACCCCGAATCAAGGCGAGGTGTCTGGACCGCACTTCAAGCGCTTTCAAGCCGCTGATTTACCATGACAAATCTCGCTAAAATAACGATCCTGTCAAGTGCGTCAAAATGGTGAGCACGCTCACCATTTTGGTGATTTTATTATTTAATCCTTTAATTTCAATGAGTTAACAAGAGCATAAGCTTATAAAAAATTATCTTGCTCATTTCAATGACTCCAGCTAGCGTCTAATCCTGACAGTCGTGACAAGAATATAAATCTGCATGACACGTCACTTAACAACCGTGATCGATAAAACATAAAGAACCGGCAACAGTCGGTCATGCCTGCGAGGAACTCGGAATGTCTCTGTTGATCCGTGGTGCCACCGTTATTACCCATGATGAAAGTTATCGCGCCGATGTGTTGTGTGCCGACGGCGTGATCAAGGCCATTGGTGAAAACCTGGATGTTCCGGCCGGCGTCGAAGTGCTCGATGGCAGCGGCCAATACCTGATGCCCGGCGGCATCGACCCCCATACGCACATGCAGTTGCCGTTCATGGGCACGGTCGCCAGTGAAGACTTCTTCAGCGGCACGGCGGCAGGCCTCGCCGGCGGCACCACCTCGATCATCGACTTCGTGATTCCCAACCCCCAGCAGTCGCTGATGGAAGCCTTTCATCAATGGCGTGGCTGGGCCGAGAAAAGCGCCAGCGACTACGGTTTTCACGTGGCGATCACCTGGTGGAGCGAGCAGGTCCGCGAGGAAATGGCCGAGCTGGTCAGCCATCACGGCGTGAACAGCTTCAAGCACTTCATGGCCTACAAGAACGCAATCATGGCCGCCGACGACACCTTGGTGGCGAGCTTCGAGCGCTGCCTGGAGCTGGGCGCGGTGCCCACCGTGCACGCGGAGAACGGCGAACTGGTCTATCACCTGCAACGCAAGTTGCTGGCCCAGGGCATCACCGGGCCCGAAGCCCATCCGTTGTCGCGTCCTTCGCAAGTGGAAGGCGAAGCCGCGAGCCGCGCCATCCGCATCGCCGAAACCCTGGGTACACCGCTGTACCTGGTGCACGTGTCCACCAAGGAAGCACTGGATGAAATCACCTACGCCCGCAGCAAGGGCCAACCGGTCTACGGTGAAGTACTCGCCGGCCACTTGCTGCTGGACGACAGCGTCTATCGCGACCCGGACTGGCAGACCGCCGCCGGCTACGTGATGAGCCCGCCCTTCCGCCCACGCGGGCATCAAGAGGCACTTTGGCACGGCTTGCAGTCCGGCAACCTGCACACCACCGCCACCGACCACTGCTGCTTCTGCGCCGAACAGAAAGCCGCCGGCCGTGACGACTTCAGCAAGATCCCCAACGGCACCGCCGGTATCGAAGACCGCATGGCGGTGCTCTGGGAAGAAGGGGTCAACAGCGGCAAATTGTCGATGCAGGACTTCGTCGCCCTCACCTCCACCAACACCGCGAAGATCTTCAACCTCTACCCACGCAAGGGAGCGATCCGCGTCGGCGCCGATGCCGACCTGGTGCTTTGGGACCCTCAAGGCAGCCGCACGATTTCCGCCAAGACCCACCATCAGCAAGTGGACTTCAACATCTTCGAAGGCAAGACCGTGCGCGGCGTGCCCAGCCACACCATCAGCCAGGGTCGGCTGGTCTGGGCCGATGGCGACCTGCGCGCCGAACGCAGCGCGGGGCGTTATATCGAACGGCCGGCGTATCCGGCGGTGTTCGATTTGCTGAGCAAGCGGGCGGAGTTGAATAAGCCAACGGCTGTGAAACGCTGAAATCCAGGCCTTCGGCCTTCGCGAGCAGGCTCGCTCCCACAGGGATCTGCTGCTCACACAGATTTCGCGCCCACCCAAGATCCAGTGTGGGAGCGAGCCTGCTCGCGAAGGCGTCAGCCCGGACACCGAAAAAAACACTGCCCACCAGAGGCAGCACCTCAAACACCGTGAGGCCCATTCCATGATCCAGCCCTTGAGTCACCTCCCCCATTCCCAGGAAGACCCGGCCACCCTCGCCGCCCGCTTCAGCGACCTGGCACCGCCACTCAACGCGCGCCAGGCCCACCTGGAAGCGTCCCGGTGCCTGTACTGCTACGACGCGCCGTGTGTGAACGCCTGTCCAAGCGAAATCGACATTCCCTCGTTCATCCGCAACATCCATCAGGACAACGTCCAAGGCGCGGCGCAGAAGATTCTTTCGGCCAACATCCTCGGCGGCAGTTGCGCTCGGGTCTGCCCCACCGAGGTCCTGTGCCAGCAAGCCTGCGTGCGCAACAACGCCCATGAATGCGCCCCCGTATTGATCGGCTCGTTGCAGCGCTACGCGGTGGACAACGCCCACTTCAGCGAACACCCCTTCCAGCGTGCCGCCGCCACCGGCAAGCGCATCGCCGTGGTCGGGGCCGGGCCGGCAGGCTTGTCGTGTGCGCATCGCAGCGCAATGCACGGCCATGAGGTGGTGATATTCGAAGCCCGGGAGAAAGCTGGCGGCCTCAACGAATACGGGATCGCCAAGTACAAACTGGTGGACGATTACGCCCAACGTGAGCTGGACTTCCTGTTGGAAATCGGCGGCATCGAAATCCGCCACGGCCAGAAACTCGGCGAGAACCTGAGCCTGAGCGACCTGCACCAGCAGTTCGACGCAGTGTTTCTCGGCCTCGGTTTGGCCGCCAGCAAACAACTGGGCCTGAGTGACGAACAAGCGCCAGGGCTGCTGGCCGCCACCGAATACATCCGCGAATTGCGCCAGGCCGACGACCTCAGCCAGTTGCCCCTGGCCGAGCGTTGCATCGTCGTCGGCGCCGGCAACACCGCCATCGACATGGCCGTGCAAATGGCTCGCCTCGGCGCCCGGGACGTCAACCTGGTCTACCGTCGCGGCCTTGAAGACATGGGGGCCACCTTGCACGAGCAAGACATCGCCAAGGCCAATCAGGTACGCCTGCTGACCTGGGCCCAACCGCAACAGGTGTTGCTCGATGACGCCGGGCAGGTGCGCGGCATGCGCTTCTCTCGCACGCATCTGGAGAACGGCCGGCTGGTCATCGGCACCGACACCTTCGACCTGCCCGCCGACGCCATTTTCAAAGCCATCGGCCAAGCCTTCGACGACAACGCGCTGGTGGATCCGCTGGCCCGGGAACTCAAGCGCCAGGACGGGCGGATCTTGGTGGACGAACACCTGCACACCAGCATTCCCGGGGTCTACGCCGGCGGCGACTGCACCAGCCTGGACCAGGACCTCACCGTGCAGGCCGTGCAACACGGCAAGCTCGCCGCCGAGGCGATCAACGCTCAACTGATGCTCAACGTGGAGGCTGCGTAAATGGCCGATCTGTCGATTGTCTTCGCCGGCATCAAAGCGCCCAATCCGTTCTGGCTGGCCTCCGCGCCGCCCACCGACAAAGCCTACAACGTGGTCCGTGCCTTCGAGGCCGGCTGGGGTGGCGTGGTCTGGAAAACCCTCGGTGAGGACCCAGCAGCCGTGAACGTGTCCTCGCGCTATTCGGCCCACTACGGTGCCAATCGCGAGGTCTTGGGCATCAACAACATCGAGCTGATCACCGACCGTTCCCTGGAGATCAACCTGCGGGAAATCACCCAGGTGAAGAAGGACTGGCCGGACCGGGCGTTGATCGTGTCGCTGATGGTGCCCTGCGTTGAGGAGTCCTGGAAGAACATCCTGCCCCTGGTGGAAGCCACTGGCGCCGACGGCATCGAACTGAACTTCGGCTGCCCCCACGGCATGCCGGAACGGGGCATGGGCGCGGCGGTCGGCCAGGTGCCGGAGTACGTCGAGCAAGTGACTCGCTGGTGCAAGACCTATTGCTCGCTGCCGGTGATCGTCAAGCTCACGCCGAACATCACCGATATCCGCGTCGCCGCCCGCGCGGCCCATCGCGGCGGTGCGGATGCGGTGTCGTTGATCAACACCATCAACTCCATCACCAGCGTCGACCTGGACCGCATGGTCGCCCTGCCCAGCGTCGGCAGCCAGAGCACCCATGGCGGTTACTGCGGCTCGGCGGTCAAACCGATCGCGCTGAACATGGTCGCCGAAATCGCCCGCGACCCGCAGACCCAAGGTTTGCCGATTTGCGGCATCGGCGGCATCGGCAGTTGGCGCGACGCCGCCGAATTCATCGCCCTGGGCAGCGGCGCGGTGCAGGTTTGCACGGCGGCGATGCTGCATGGTTTTCGCATCGTCGAAGAGATGAAGGACGGCCTGTCGCGCTGGATGGACAGCCAGGGCCACGCCAACCTGCAGGCGTTCTCCGGCCGCGCCGTGGGCAACACCACCGACTGGAAGTACCTGGACATCAACTACCAGGTCATCGCCAAGATCGATCAAGAGGCGTGCATCGGTTGCGGGCGCTGCCACATCGCCTGCGAAGACACCTCACACCAGGCCATCGCCAGCCTCAAGCAGGCGGATGGCACCCATGTGTATGAGGTGATCGATGACGAATGCGTGGGCTGCAACCTGTGCCAGATCACCTGCCCGGTGCAGGACTGCATCGAGATGGTGACGGTGGACACCGGCAAGCCGTTTCTGGATTGGAATCATGATCCGCGTAATCCCTATCATGTCACTGCTTGAAACTTGAGGTGCCTGGGCTGGCCTCATCGCGAGCAGGCTCGCTCCCACAGGGGACCGGTTGTGAACACAAAAATTGTGTTCGCCACAAATCCAATGTGGGAGCGAGCCTGCTCGCGATGAGGCCATTAGCTTCACCACAAAACCTCAAGGCTCCAACCCAATCCCCCGCAAAATCACACTGGTCACCGTCTGCACCGCCCGTTCGAACTGCATGTCCGACAGCGGCTGGTGGTCGTTGAGAATATTGATCTGGTGATCGAAGTCGGCGTAGTGCTGGGTCGAGGCCCAGATCATGTAGAGCAGGCTTGAAGGCTCCACCGGGAGGATGCGTTTGTCCTCCACCCACTGGCGGATTTTCGCTTCTTTCATCTTGGCCCAGTCATAGAGGCTGGCATCCAGCGCCTGGCCCAGCGTCGGGGCGCCGTGGATGATTTCGTTGGCCCAGACCTTGGAGCCGTAGGGCCGGCTGCGGGAGTGGTTCATCTTGGCGCGGATGTAGCTGCTGAGCACCACCCGCGGGTCGTCGAACATTTCGAAGCACAAGGCGTCCTGTTTCCAGACCTCCAGCAGGTCGAACAGCACGGCACTGTACAGCTCGCTCTTGGTGCTGAAGTAGTAATGCAGGTTGGAACGAGGCAATTGCACTTCGGCGGCGATGTCGGCCATGGCGGTGCTGCCGAAGCCTTTCTCGGCAAAGACCTTCTCGGCGGCCAACAGGATTTTCTCGACGTTACTGCGACGAATCTCGATCTTGTGATTGCCCATGAGGGCTCCCTGGCAACAGCGTTGGTCAAGACTAGCATTCACCCAACTTTGAAAACACTGGGGATCCCTGTGGGAAGGCTTTTGTGGCGAGGGAGCTTGCTCCCTCGCCACAAAAGCGGGTTTTGCGCTATGTCGGCTGGCGCGCTTCGACGTTGTCTAGCGCGCGGTTCGCCAGCATTGCGCTCAGTTCGATCAGTTGCTGGATGCCCAGGGCGATGTGACGCCTGGGACCCTCCAGGTCAAAGGCCAGGTCACTGACCATGGCGTTGGCCGAGGCCAGGTTTTCGCTGAGGTTGGCGAGCAGAGTTTCGGTGTCGACGCCGTTGACGACGGTGAACAGTTGGCCGGGATCGGCCTCGGGTTTGCTGGGTTTGGGGTTGAGGTAGGAGTCGAGGATGCGGTCGGCGACTTTGTCGAACGCTTTTGAGCTGGATGGATCTGTATCCGGTGGGTTGGGTGTTGGTTTGAACATAGATGAAGCTCCGATGCTGTAGATGGGAGCCAACACCTTCTCGCTACCAAACGAATTAGGGTGGCGGCCATACGAAGGTTGGTAGACCGGGCATCGGAGCCGGCGCCTCCGAAGAGGCCCTGCGCATGGCCACCAAAAAGCGAAGTGCATGATTGCACTTGCAAGCGATGACGCTATGCACCGACACCAGGGCTACCAAACCCGATCGCTGATTCAATCAGCGACCCGGAAACGATAAAGCCCTGGCCCCAAGGCGCACAAGCCGGCGGATTCTGGCGCAGTTGTAGGCAACGGCGCAAGACAACGTAGCCCGATCCCGAACGATCCTACATCTGGATAAACACAGGCCCCGTAGCGAGGGAATTTAGCGAATCGTCATACCGCCCCACTAGGCTGCTGTAGGAGCTGGCGAAGCCTGCGATCTTTTGATCTTGATCTTTCACTCGCGACTCAATTGGCAACGGAAAGATCGCAGCCTCGTTGCACTCGACAGCTCCTACACAGCTCCTACGGACGCAGTCCAGCGGGAGCAAGCTCCCTCGCCACAAGAGCCCGCTTAAGCCTTCCGATCACCAACATTCGACTAATGTCTTAGACCAGTCATCGCACAACCAAGCGCCCTCCCCGCTATTCTCAAGCCCCGGATGTGCCCGGCGCCACGGCCTGCGATCTTGACTTCGATCGGTGACGACCATTGAAACGCCTCATTTTGAAGCACCCCCGAGTTGGATAATTCCGATAATGGCCAGTTGACAACGAGGAGCCGCTTCCAAATAATCCTCTCATGTTGTACGACGACGTATGACAAATAAAAACAACAAAAAAGTAAGGGAGCGTCATAGTGAGCACACGTGTCCGTTTTTCGCCTGACCACCGTCCAAACCGCCGTACCCTCCTCAATGCCAGCCCCACGCTGCTCCTGCTCGGTTGCAGCAGCCTCGCCGCGTTTCTGCCAACGACCGCCAGCGCCGCAGGCTTCGTCGATGACGCCAAGGCCACGCTGAACCTGCGCAACGCCTACTTCAATCGCAACTTCGTCAACGACAACGCCACCCAGGGCAAAGCCGAGGAATGGACCCAGAGTTTCATCCTCGACGCCAAGTCCGGTTTCACCCAAGGCACTGTCGGTTTCGGTGTGGACATCCTGGGGATGTACTCGGTCAAGCTCGACGGCGGTCGCGGCACGGCAGGTACACAACTGCTGCCGGTGCATGACGATGGTCGCCCGGCCGACGACTTCGGTCGCCTCGGCGTCGCCCTCAAGGCCAAGGTATCGAAGACCGAACTGAAGGTCGGTGAATGGATGCCGGTGCTGCCGATCCTGCGTTCCGACGACGGCCGCTCCCTGCCGCAAACCTTCCGCGGCGGCCAGGTGACCTCCACCGAAATCAACGGCCTGAGCCTCTACGGCGGCCAGTTCCGTGGTAACAGCCCGCGCAACGACGCGAGCATGGAAGACATGTCGATGAACGGCCGCGGCGCGTTCACCTCCGACCGCTTCAACTTCGGTGGCGGCGAATATGCCTTCAACGAAAAACGCACCCAGGTCGGCGTGTGGTACGCGGAACTGTCCGATATCTACCAGCAGCAGTATTTCAACCTGACCCATAGCCAGCCCATCGGCGACTGGACCCTGGGCGCCAACCTCGGCTACTTCACCGGCAAGGAAAACGGCAGCGCGCTGGCCGGCGACCTGGACAACAAAACCGCGTTCGCCCTGCTCTCAGCCAAATACGGCGGCAACACCTTCTACGTCGGCCTGCAGAAAGTCGGTGGTGACGATGCCTGGATGCGCGTCAACGGCACCAGCGGCGGCACCCTGGCGAACGACAGTTACAACTCCAGTTATGACAACGCCAAGGAAAAATCCTGGCAGTTGCGCCACGACTTCAACTTCGCCGCCGTCGGCGTGCCGGGCCTGACCCTGATGAACCGCTACATCAGCGGTGACAACGTGCACACCGCCACCGTTGATGACGGCAAGGAATGGGGCCGCGAGACCGAACTGGCCTACACCGTGCAGAGCGGCGCGCTCAAGAGCCTCAACGTGAAATGGCGTAACGCATCGATTCGTCGCGACTTCAGCACCAACGAATTCGACGAGAACCGTATCTTCATCAGCTACCCGCTTTCGCTTCTGTAATACCAGGATCCGTTGCCATGAGCGCATCCATGGCAACCTGCGGCAGGGACGCCGATCCAGAGCGGTTCGTCGATCAAACGTTGACAAGGTAGCGGAAGGATAAGGATATTCCCTCCAGGTCGTACGACAACTTATAACAACTGTACCTCTCATTGTTTGCTCAGGTAATGCCATGACCACGACACAGATTCGCCACCCCTTCAATCGCCTCCTATTGACCGGTGCCGCTGGCGGCCTTGGCAAAGTCTTGCGCGAGCGCCTCAAGCCTTACGCTCGCCAGATTCGCCTGTCGGACATCGCCAACATGGCCCCAGCCATCGACGAAAGCGAGGAAGTGGTGCCGTGCGACCTGTCGGACAAGCAGGCCGTGCACCAACTGGTCGAAGGCGTCGATGCCATCCTGCACTTCGGCGGTGTTTCGGTGGAGCGTCCGTTCGAAGAGATCCTCGGCGCCAACATCAGCGGCGTGTTCCACATCTATGAAGCCGCGCGCAAACACGGCGTCAAGCGGGTGATCTTCGCCAGTTCCAACCACGTCATAGGCTTCTACAAACAGGACCAGACTATCGACGCCCTCTGCCCTCGCCGCCCGGATGGCTACTACGGCCTGTCCAAGTCCTACGGCGAAGATGTCGCCAACTTCTACTTCGATCGCTACGGCATCGAGACCGTGAGCATCCGCATCGGCTCGTCGTTCCCCGAACCGCAGAACCGCCGGATGATGAGCACCTGGCTGAGCTTCGACGACCTCACCCAACTGATCGAATGCTCGCTCTACACGCCAAAGGTCGGTCACACCGTGGTCTACGGCATGTCCGCCAACCGCGACGTCTGGTGGGACAACAGCCACGCCGCGCACTTGGGCTATCAGCCCAAGGACACCTCGGAAATCTTCCGCGATAAGGTCGAAGCGCAGCCCATGCCGGCCGCCGATGACCCGGCCATGGTTTACCAGGGCGGCGCCTTTGTGGCGGCCGGCCCGTTCGACAACTGATTCGCTGTTTTTCATGGGATACGCACGCACAAAGGAATCACCATGCAAGCCGAATTGATTGTCGATGCACGCAACGCCGTCGGGGAAAGCCCGGTGTGGGTCCCCGAGGAGAACGCCCTGTACTGGGTGAACATCCCCACCGGTGGCCTGCAACGCTGGAGTGCCAGCAGCGGAAAAATCCAGGGCTGGGAAGCCCCTGAAATGCTCGCCTGCATTGCCCGTCACCAGGACGGCGGCTGGATAGCAGGCATGGAAAGCGGTTTCTTTCGCCTGCACCCCCATGACGACGGCAGCCTGGACAGCGAACTGTGCGCAAGCGTGGAGCACAGCCGCGCCGACATGCGCCTCAACGATGGCCGTTGCGACCGCCAGGGCCGCTTCTGGGCCGGCAGCATGGTGCTGAACATGGGGGCCAATGCTGACGAAGGCCGGATGTACCGCTATGAGGCCGGGCTACGCAGCCCGGTCGAGGCACAACTGAGCGGTTTTATCGTGCCCAATGGCCTGGGCTTCAGCCCGGACGGCCGCACGATGTACCTCTCCGACTCGCACCCGTTGATCCAGCAGATCTGGGCCTTCGACTACGACGTCGACAGCGGCACCCCATCCAACCGGCGGCTGTTCGTTGACATGATGCCGTTGGCCGGTCGCCCGGACGGCGCTGCCGTGGATGCCGACGGTTGCTATTGGATCTGCGCCAACGATGCTGGGCTGATTCACCGCTTCACCCCGGACGGACGTCTCGACCGTTCGCTGCAAGTGCCGGTGAAAAAACCGACCATGTGCGCCTTTGGCGGTAGCCAGCTGGACACCCTTTTCGTGACCTCGATTCGTCCGGGCGACGACAACGATCCGCAGTCCCTGGCCGGTGGCGTGTTCGCGCTGAACCCCGGCGTCAAGGGTCTGGCCGAACCTGCTTTCGGAGGACGGCAACCCTCCGCGAACTGATCTGCTTTGCCGCTTCACATCGATAGACATAAAAACAACAACACTGGAGATTGACCATGAATTTCAAACGCACGCTTCTGATCGCCGCCCTGCCCCTGGCCTTCCTGGCCCAGGCGGCACACGCCCTGGACATCAAGATCGCCGACATCCACCCCAAGGGCTACCCGACCGTGGTCGCCGAGGAATCCATGGGTAAGGCCCTGGAAAAGGAGAGCAACGGCGAGCTGAAATTCAAGTATTTCCCAGGCGGCGTGCTGGGCTCTGAAAAAGAAGTCATTGAGCAGATGCAAGCCGGCGCGATCCAGATGTCCCGGGTCAGCCTGGGTATCGTTGGCCCTGTGGTGCCGGACGTGAACGTCTTCAACATGCCATTCATCTTCCGCGACCAGGCGCACATGCGCGCCGTCATCGACGGTGATGTGGGCGATGCGATCCTCGACCGGATCACCAACTCCGAGTTTGGCCTGGTGGCCCTGGCCTGGATGGACGGCGGCACGCGCAACATCTACACCAAGAAACCGGTGCGCAAGCTCGAAGACCTCAAGGGCATGAAAATCCGCGTGCAAGGCAACCCAATGTTCATCGAGATGATGAACGCCATGGGCGCCAATGGCATCGCGATGGACACCGGCGAAATCTTCAGTGCCTTGCAGACCGGCGTGATCGACGGCGCGGAAAACAACCCACCGACGCTGCTCGAACACAACCACTACCAGAACGCCAAGTTCTACAGCCTGACCGGCCACCTGATCCTGCCTGAACCGATCGTGATGTCGAAAATCACCTGGAACAAGCTCACGCCAGAACAGCAGGACATGGTGAAAAAAGCCGCCAAGGCAGCCCAGGCTGAAGAACGCGATCTGTGGGACAAGAAGTCCGCCGCCAGTGAGGAAAAACTCAAGGCCGCCGGCGTCGAATTCATCACCGTCGACAAGAAACCTTTCTATGACGCCACCGCTCCGGTCCGGGCCAAATACGGCGCGCCGTATGCGGACCTGATCAAGCGTATCGAAGCCGTCAAGTAAGGTCCCTCAATCTGTACTCATGAAAAAGGCTGGGCGCGCCCGCGGTTAAAAGGCGCGCCCGGTTACGGTGGAACCCGATGAAGAATTTGCTGCTGCGTATCAACGACACGATCTACATGACTTGCATCTGGGTGGCCGGCCTCTCTGTCCTCGCCGTTGCGCTGATGATTCCCTGGGGCGTGTTTGCCCGCTACGTACTCGGTACCGGCTCAAGCTGGCCGGAACCCACCGCTATTTTGCTGATGATCGTGTTCACCTTCATCGGCGCCGCCGCCAGTTACCGCTCCGGCTCGCACATGGCCGTGGACATGGTCACCAGTCGCCTGCCACCGCACTGGCAAACCTTGGCCTCGGTTTTCACCCAGCTCTTGATGGCGGCGGTGTGCATTTTCATGACCATCTGGGGCACCAAGCTGTGCATGACCACCTGGAATCAATTCATGAGCGCCATCCCCACCCTGCGCGTCGGCATCACCTACATGCCGATCCCGGTCGGTGGTTTCCTGACCCTGATTTTTGTCCTGGAAAAACTCTTGCTGGGTGATCAAAGCAAGCGTCGGGTCGTGCAGTTCGACCTTGTTGAAGAAAACGAAGGTGCCGCTTAATGGACGCGCTGATTCTGCTGGGCAGTTTTTTGTTGTTGATCCTGATCGGCATGCCGGTCGCCTACGCGCTGGGCGCTGCCGCCCTGATCGGGGCGTGGTGGATCGATATTCCGTTCCAGGCCATGATGATCCAGGTCACGGGCGGGGTGAACAAATTCTCGTTGCTGGCCATTCCGTTCTTCGTCCTGGCCGGTGCGATCATGGCCGAAGGCGGCATGTCCCGCCGACTGGTGGCATTCGCCAGTGTGCTGGTGGGGTTCGTGCGCGGTGGCCTGTCCTTGGTCAACCTCGTGGCTTCGAGTTTCTTTGGCGCGATCTCCGGTTCCTCGGTGGCCGATACGGCCTCGGTCGGCTCGGTGCTGATCCCGGAAATGACGCGCCAAGGCTATCCGCGTGATTACGCCACCGCTGTCACCGTCAGTGGTTCGGTGCAAGCGTTGCTGACACCGCCCAGCCACAACGCGGTGCTGTATTCGCTCGCCGCTGGCGGCACCGTCTCCATCGGTTCGCTGTTCATGGCCGGCATCGTCCCCGGCATCATGATGAACCTGTGCCTGATGGCGCTGTGCCTGGTCTTCGCGAAAAAGCGCAATTACCCCAAGGGCGAAGTGATTCCCCTCAAGCAAGCATTGAAGATCTGCCGGGAAGCCATGTGGGGCATGATGACCTTGTTCATCATCCTTGGCGGCATTCTCTCGGGTGTTTTCACCGCCACCGAATCGGCCGCCATTGCCGTGGTGTGGGCGTTCTTCGTGACCATGTGCATCTATAGGGACTACAAGTGGAGTGAGTTGCCGAAACTGATGCACCGTACGGTACGCACCATCTCCATCGTGATGATCCTGATCGGCTTCGCCGCCAGCTTCGGCTACATCATGACGCTGATGGAGATCCCGGCGAAGATCACCACCGCATTCCTGACGCTGTCGGACAACCGCTACGTGATCCTGATGTGCATCAACGTGATGTTGCTGCTGTTGGGTACCGTGATGGACATGGCGCCATTGATCCTGATCCTGACACCTATCCTGATGCCGGTGATCGTCGGCATCGGCGTGGACCCGGTGCAGTTCGGCATGATCATGCTGGTGAACCTGGGTATCGGGTTGATCACGCCACCGGTGGGCGCGGTGTTGTTCGTCGGTTCCGCCATCGGCAAGGTCAGCATCGAAAGCACCGTCAAGGCGCTGCTGCCGTTCTACGCCATGCTGTTCGTGGTGCTGATGCTCGTGACCTACATTCCCGCCATTTCGCTGTGGTTGCCGCACTTGGTGTTGTAACGAACAAACGACAACAACCCCTTGTGGGAGCAAGGCTTGCCCGCGATGAAGATGATGCAGTCTCCCTGGGAACCGAGGAGTCTGCATCGCGAGCAAGCTTTGCTCCCACAGTGCGGTGCGACGTTTCTCTACATCCCCTCGCCACAACAGGGTTCGCACACAAGAATCCGGCTTTTCCCACATCAGTTTTTTCAACCTTGCAGAACAAGGCCAACATGACGCCGCCTCTTCTCCATCTCGAAGACGAACTCACCCGCCTCACCCTCGCCCCGCACCTGGGCGCCAGTCTCGTTGAATGGACAGTGCGCAGCACCGGTGCTCCCCTGCTACGCCCGCCCGAGCCGCAAGCCGTGGAAAACGGCCTGCCGGGCAAACTCGGCGGCTTCCCGCTGATCCCCTGGTCGAACCGGATCGCCAACGGCGGTTTCGACTGTCCCGACGGCTGGCTGGCCCTGGAAGCCAACAGCCCCAACGACCCGTTCCCGATCCATGGCAGTGCCTGGCAACAGCCGTGGCAGGTGGTCGAACAGAGTGCCCAGCAAGCCTTGCTGCAACTCGACAGCCAATACCCCTTTGCCTACCGCGCCAGCCTGCGGATCCGTCTGAGCGGTGGTCAGCTACAAATCGCCATCCACGTCACCCACATGGCCGAACAGGCCGCGTGGCACGGGTTGGGTTTGCACCCGTATTTTCCGCGCACCGCCAGTACTCGCCTGCAAACCCGGGCAACCGAAGTCTGGAAGTGCGACGCCTCGAAGTTGCCGACCGAGCTGAGCGAAGTTCCCGTCGAATGGGATTTCCAAGAGATACGCGCCCTGCCCGATACCCTCGTCGACAATGGTTTCGGCGGCTGGGACGGGCACTGTCTGATCCAGCAACCGGACCTGGGTTATGAGCTCGAATGCCGCGCCAGTGGCAGCGGCTATTTCCTGCTGTATTGCCCCGTGGGCCTGGATTTCTTTTGCATCGAACCGGTCAGTCATCCGGTCAACGCCCATCACCTGCCGGGGCGGCCAGGGTTGCGTTTGCTGGAGCAAGGGCAGTCGGTGGCGCTGGGGTTTTCGATGCAGTGTCGGTTGCTCTAAGGCCCACTTCCCTGTGGGAGCAAGGCTTGCCCGCGATGAAGTGGACGCGGTCTCCTGGGAAACCGAGGCGCCTGCATCGCGAGCAAGCTTTGCTCCCACAGAGTTTTTGGGTTGCCAATAAATCCGCGGCCAAACGCAGGTCCACTGTGGGAGCAAAGCTTGCTCGCGATAGCGCTGGGTCTGCTGGCATCAATGTTGAAGTGCCGACGCCTTCGCGAGCAGGGGGTCAGGTGCCCAGGGTCAACCCATTGGCCGGCAACGGCAGTGCGGTCTTGTAGCGCACCTGCTTGAGGGCAAAGCTGGAGCGGATGTTCGCCACGCCCGGGACCTTGGTCAAAAAATCCATCATGAACCGCTCCAGCGACTGGATGGTCGGCACCAGCACGCGGATCAGGTAATCCGGATCGCCAGCCATCAGGTAGCACTCCATCACCTCCGGCCGATCGGAGATCGCCTCCTCGAAGTGCTGCAGCGCCTCTTCCACCTGCTTCTCCAGGCTGACATGGATGAACACATTGACGTGCAATCCCAGCAGGTCGGCATCCAACAGCGTGACCTGCTCGCGGATCACTCCCAGCTCCTCCATGGCCCGGACACGGTTGAAGCACGGAGTCGGCGACAGGTTGACCGAACGAGCCAGATCGGCGTTGGTGATGCGGGCGTTTTCCTGAAGGCTGTTCAGAATGCCGATGTCGGTGCGATCCAATTTACGCATGAGACAAATAATCCTGTTTTTTATCGTTGTGCAGATTTTTTATCTGCAAATGATCTGAACAGCAAGCCAACAGAGAAAAATATTCTTCTTCGTCGAGCCTATGATTGTTGTAGGACAATTTCCCGTACCCAGGGAAATTCGTCAGCTAGCGCGCCCACTACAAGAAATTCACAAGATCGAGCGTAGAAAGCCATGAACCCAGCGTATGAACCACTGCGCCTGCACGTTCCCGAACCCTCGGGCCGTCCCGGCTGCAAGACCGACTTCTCCTACCTGCATCTGTCCGATGCCGGCACGGTGCGCAAACCTTCCATCGACGTCGAACCGTCCGACACCGCCGACCTGGCTCGCAGCCTGATCCGCGTGCTCGATGACCAGGGCAATGCCCACGGTCCATGGGCCGAAGACGTGCCGCTCGAAATCCTGCGCAAAGGCATGCGCGCCATGCTCAAGACGCGCATCTACGACAACCGCATGGTCGTTGCCCAACGGCAGAAAAAAATGTCGTTCTACATGCAAAGCCTCGGCGAAGAAGCCATCGGCAGCGGCCAGGCCCTGGCGTTGAATATCGACGACATGTGCTTCCCCACCTATCGCCAGCAAAGCATCCTGATGGCCCGCGAGGTGCCGCTGGTGGGCATGATCTGCCAACTGCTGTCCAACGAGCGCGATCCGCTCAAGGGCCGCCAGTTGCCGATCATGTACTCGGTCAAGGACGCGGGTTTCTTCACCATTTCCGGCAACCTCGCCACGCAGTTCGTCCAAGGCGTGGGCTGGGGCATGGCTTCGGCGATCAAGGGCGATACCAAGATCGCCTCGGCCTGGATCGGTGACGGCGCCACCGCCGAATCGGACTTCCACACCGCCCTCACCTTTGCCCACGTCTACCGGGCGCCGGTGATCCTCAACGTGGTCAACAACCAGTGGGCGATCTCCACCTTCCAGGCCATTGCCGGCGGTGAAGCCACGACCTTCGCCGGACGCGGCGTCGGTTGCGGCATTGCCTCCCTGCGCGTGGATGGCAACGATTTCATGGCGGTCTACGCCGCCTCGCGCTGGGCCGCCGAGCGTGCCCGCCGCAACCTCGGCCCGGCGCTGATCGAATGGGTCACCTACCGCGCCGGCCCGCACTCCACGTCGGACGACCCTTCGAAGTACCGCCCCGCCGACGACTGGAGCCACTTTCCGCTGGGCGATCCGATTGCGCGCCTCAAGCAGCACATGGTGAAGATCGGCCAGTGGTCCGAAGAGGAACATGCGGCAGTTACCGCCGAACTCGAAGCCGAGGTGATCGCCGCGCAGAAGGAAGCCGAGCAGTACGGCACCCTCGCCGGCGGGCAGATTCCAAGCGCCGCGACCATGTTCGAAGACGTCTACAAAGAGATGCCGGAGCACTTGAAGCGCCAGCGTCAGCAGTTGGGGATCTGACATGAACGATCACAACAACAATATTGCGTTGGACACCGCCATGACCACTACCACCATGACCATGATCCAGGCCCTGCGCTCGGCCATGGACGTGATGCTCGAGCGCGACGACAACGTCGTGGTGTTCGGCCAGGACGTGGGTTACTTCGGCGGTGTGTTCCGCTGTACCGAAGGCCTGCAGAACAAGTACGGCACCTCGCGGGTGTTCGACGCACCGATTTCCGAAAGCGGCATCGTCGGCGTGGCGGTGGGCATGGGCGCCTACGGCCTGCGTCCGGTGGCCGAGATCCAGTTCGCCGACTACGTCTACCCGGCGTCGGACCAGATCATCTCCGAAGCAGCGCGCCTGCGCTATCGCTCGGCCGGCGAGTTCACCGCACCGATGACCCTGCGCATGCCCTGCGGCGGCGGCATCTATGGTGGCCAGACCCACAGCCAGAGCATCGAAGCGATGTTCACCCAGGTCTGCGGCCTGCGCACCGTCATGCCGTCCAACCCCTACGACGCCAAGGGCTTGCTGATCGCCTCCATCGAAAACGATGACCCGGTGATCTTCCTCGAACCCAAGCGCCTGTATAACGGCCCGTTCGACGGCCACCACGACCGCCCGGTAACGCCGTGGTCGAAACACCCCTCGGCGCAGGTGCCGGACGGTTACTACACCGTGCCGCTGGACGTCGCCGCCATTACCCGTCCGGGCAAGGACGTGACTGTTCTCACCTACGGCACCACGGTCTATGTCTCCCAAGTGGCTGCCGAAGAGACCGGTATCGACGCCGAAGTCATCGACCTGCGCAGCCTCTGGCCGCTGGACCTTGAGACCATCGTCAAATCCGTGAAGAAGACCGGCCGTTGTGTGGTGGTCCACGAGGCCACCCGCACCTGCGGTTTCGGCGCCGAGCTGGTGTCGTTGGTGCAAGAACACTGCTTCCACCACCTGGAAGCGCCTATCGAGCGTGTCACCGGTTGGGACACCCCCTACCCGCACGCGCAGGAGTGGGCGTATTTCCCAGGGCCGTCCCGTGTGGGCGCGGCGTTGAAACGGGTCATGGAGGTCTGAATGGGCACGCACGTTATCAAGATGCCGGACATCGGCGAAGGCATCGCGGAAGTTGAACTGTCGGTGTGGCATGTCAAGGTCGGCGACATGGTGGTCGAAGACCAGGTGCTGGCCGATGTCATGACCGACAAGGCCATGGTGGATATCCCCTCGCCAGTGCATGGCCGGGTCATCGCCCTGGGTGGCGAGCCCGGTGAAGTCATGGCGGTGGGCAGCGAACTGATCCGCATTGAAGTCGAAGGTGCGGGTAACCTGAAAGAATCGGCCCAACAAGCGCCAACGCCAGCGCCGGCTGCGCAAGCACCGAAGCCGGCACCCGTGGCGACACCTGAGCCGGTACTGGAAAAAACCGCCGCGCCCCGCTGCGCCCCGCAAGCACCTGTAGCCCGCGACCCCGACGAGCGTCCACTGGCGTCGCCGGCCGTGCGCAAACACGCGCTGGACCTGGGCATTCAGTTGCGCCTGGTCCAGGGCAGCGGCCCCGCCGGGCGGGTCCTGCACGAAGACCTCGAGGCTTATCTGGCCCAGGGTCCGTCGACCCAGGCCAAGGGCGGTTCAGGTTATGCCGAGCGCCACGACGAGCAGCAGATCCCAGTGATCGGCATGCGTCGCAAGATCGCCCAGCGTATGCAGGAAGCGACCCAGCGCGCCGCCCACTTCAGCTACGTCGAGGAAATCGACGTTACCGCCCTGGAAGAGCTGCGGGTTCACTTGAATGAAAAACACGGCGCCAGTCGCGGCAAGCTGACCTTGCTGCCGTTCCTGGTCCGCGCGTTGGTCGTGGCCCTGCGCGATTTCCCGCAGATGAACGCCCGCTACGACGACGAAGCCCAGGTCATCCACCGCTCAGGTGCGGTGCATGTGGGCGTCGCCACCCAGAGCGATGTTGGCCTGATGGTGCCGGTGGTGCGTCACGCCGAAGCCCGTAGCCTGTGGGACAGCGCGACGGAAATCTCCCGCTTGGCCACGGCAGCCCGCACGGGCAAGGCCAGCCGCGATGAGCTGTCCGGTTCGACCATCACCCTGACCAGCCTCGGTGCGCTCGGCGGCATCGTCAGCACGCCGGTACTGAACCTGCCGGAAGTGGCGATTGTCGGCGTGAACAAAATCGTCGAGCGGCCTGTGGTGATCAAGGGCCAGATCGTGATCCGCAAGATGATGAACCTCTCCAGCTCCTTCGATCACCGGGTAGTCGACGGCATGGACGCGGCGCAATTCATCCAGGCCCTGCGTGGCCTGCTCGAACAACCCGCCACTTTGTTTGTGGACTAATCATCAATGGAGCAGGCGATGCAAACTTTGAACACGACGCTGCTGATCATCGGCGGCGGCCCCGGCGGCTATGTGGCGGCGATCCGTGCCGGGCAACTGGGCATCTCGACCATCCTGGTGGAAGGCCAGGCGTTGGGCGGGACCTGCCTGAATATCGGCTGTATCCCGTCCAAGGCGTTGATCCATGTGGCCGAGCAGTTCCACCAGACCCGGCACCACAGCCAGGGTTCGGCCTTGGGCATCACGGTGGCGGCGCCGAGCCTGGACATCGGCAAGAGCGTGGAATGGAAGGACGGCATCGTCGATCGCCTGACCACCGGCGTCGCGGCGCTGTTGAAAAAGCACAAGGTCCAGGTCATTCACGGCTGGGCCAAGGTGATCGATGGCAAGACGGTCGAGGTCGGTGACACGCGCATCCAGTGCGAACACCTGCTGCTGGCCACCGGTTCGAAAAGCGTCAACTTGCCGATGCTGCCGATTGGCGGGCCAATCATTTCCTCCACCGAAGCCCTCGCCCCCACCTCGGTGCCCAAGCACCTGGTGGTGGTCGGCGGTGGCTATATCGGCCTGGAACTGGGCATTGCCTACCGCAAGCTCGGCGCCGAGGTCAGCGTGGTCGAGGCCCAGGAACGGATCCTGCCAGCCTACGACGGCGAGCTGACCCAACCGGTGCACGAGGCGCTCAAGCAGTTGGGCGTGAAGCTGTACCTCAAGCACAGCGTCGAAGGTTTCGATGCCCAGGCCAGCACCTTGCAAGTGCGTGATCCCAATGGCGAGACGCTGAACCTGGACACCGACCGGGTGTTGGTGGCCGTTGGGCGCAAACCCAACACCCAGGGCTGGAACCTCGAAGCGCTGGACTTGGCAATGAACGGTTCGGCGCTGAAAATCGACAGCCGTTGCCAGACCAGCATGCGCAACGTCTGGGCCATCGGCGACCTGAGCGGTGAACCCATGCTCGCCCACCGGGCCATGGCCCAGGGTGAAATGGTCGCCGAGCTGATCGCCGGCCAGCATCGCGAGTTCAACCCAACGGCCATCGCGGCGGTGTGCTTCACCGACCCGGAACTGGTGGTGGTCGGCAAGACGCCGGACGAGGCCAAGGCGGCCGGGCTCGATTGCATGGTGTCGAGCTTCCCGTTCGCGGCCAACGGCCGGGCCATGACCCTGGAATCGAAAAGCGGTTTCGTCCGGGTCGTGGCGCGCCGGGACAATCACCTGATCGTTGGCTGGCAAGCGGTCGGCGTCGGCGTGTCGGAGCTGTCCACCGCGTTCGGCCAATCCCTGGAAATGGGCGCGCGCCTGGAGGACATCGCCGGCACCATCCATGCCCACCCGACGCTGGGCGAGGCCGTGCAGGAAGCGGCGTTGCGGGCGTTGGGGCATGCGTTGCATCTGTAAAAGCTGTGGGTGAGTAACTTGTGGGAGCAAAGCTTGCTCGCGATGCAGGCGCCTCGGTTCACCAAGGACCGCGTCGGCTGTATCGCGGGCAAGCCTTGCTCCCACAATCCCCACAACGACTGCAGGGCTGTTTTTCAACTACAGGATTCATGTAACAGGCTGCGAAACAGCCCCGGAATGAAGTATTGTTGTCCCCATCCAAAAAACGTCAGAAGCCTTGAACCGTTTCGACGGTTGTTAAGAAATAAGAGGGTGTCATGGGTAACGAGAGCATCAATTGGGACAAACTGGGCTTTGACTACATCAAGACCGACAAGCGCTACCTGTCGCACTGGCGCGATGGCGCCTGGGACGCGGGCACCCTGACCGAAGACAACGTGCTGCACATCAGCGAGGGCTCCACCGCCCTGCACTACGGTCAGCAGTGCTTCGAAGGCATGAAGGCCTATCGCTGCAAGGACGGTTCGATCAACCTGTTCCGCCCGGACCAGAACGCCGCCCGCATGCAACGCAGCTGCGCCCGCCTGCTGATGCCGCACGTCGACACCGAGCAGTTCGTCGAAGCCTGCAAGCAAGTGGTCCGCGCCAACGAGCGCTTCATCCCGCCTTACGGCACCGGCGGCTCGCTGTACCTGCGCCCGTTCGTGATCGGCGTGGGTGACAACATCGGCGTGCGCTCCGCACCCGAGTTCATCTTCTCGATTTTCTGCATCCCGGTCGGCGCCTACTTCAAGGGTGGCCTGACCCCGCACAACTTCCTGATCTCCAGCTTCGACCGCGCCGCCCCACAAGGCACCGGCGCGGCCAAGGTCGGTGGCAACTACGCCGCCAGCCTGATGCCCGGTTCCCAGGCCAAGAAGGCCGGTTTCGCCGACTGCATCTACCTGGACCCGATAACCCACTCGAAAATCGAGGAAGTCGGCTCGGCCAACTTCTTCGGCATCACCCACGACAACAAATTCGTCACCCCGAAATCCCCTTCGGTCCTGCCGGGCATCACTCGCCTGTCGCTGATCGAACTGGCCAAATCGCGCCTGGGCCTGGAAGTGATCGAAGGCGACGTGTTCATCGACAAGCTGTCGGACTTCAAGGAAGCCGGCGCCTGCGGTACCGCTGCGGTGATCACCCCGATTGGCGGCATCAGCTACAACGACAAGCTGCACGTGTTCCACAGCGAAACCGAAGTCGGCCCGATCACCCAGAAGCTCTACAAAGAGCTGACCGGCGTGCAGACCGGCGACGTGGAAGCGCCAGCGGGTTGGATCGTCAAGGTTTGATCCAAGCCCCCTAGGCACTTGAGGGCTTTTTTGTGGCGAGGGGATTTATCCCCGCTGGGTTGCGAAGCAACCCCCAAGTACTTGGGTGAGCCACAAAAACCTTGCGAGCGCTTCGCACTCGAGCGGGGATAAATCCCCTCGCCACAGAGATTGCGCGACCTCAGTAAAAAGCCCACCCCTGTCCTTGCAGGGGTGGGCTTTTTTATACTTCGTTCAGTTACCCCCGACGCAAAACCGGCCATCGCCCCCAACGCTGGCGAAACCATCCGTAACCGCTGACCAGCAAGATCCCGCCCAGCACCAAAGCCGCGCCAACGATGAAGTTCGGCTCCAGCGGCTCATCCAGCAACCAGACGCCAAAACCGATGCCAAACAGCGGCGTCATGAACGACAGCACCCCCAGTTGCGAAGCGAGGTAGTGGCGCAGCAGCGAGAACCAGATCAGGAAGCTGGCGAAGGACACCAGCAACACCTGGAACGCCATGCTGGCGATGAGTTGTGGCGTGGGGTTGATCGTCGTTTGCCCCAGCGCTATCGACATTCCGATCAGCAGCACCCCGGCGCCAACCAATTGGTAAAGCAGCGTCTGGCTGGCCGGCAGATTCGTCAACCGCGAACAGCGTACCGTCACCGTGGTTGCGCCCCACAGCGCACCAGCCAGCAAGCCCATGCCGTCACCGAGCAACGAACTGCCGCTCGCCGCGCCCGAGCCGCCGCTGAAAGCCACCACGATCCCGCCGAAGGCAACGGCGATGCCCAGCCATTGCGCCGGCTTGAGGCGTTCGCTCGGCAGTTTCCAGTGCAAGCCAAGGGCCGCGAACATTGGTGCGGTGTAGAGGAAAATCACCATGTGCGAAGCCGTCGTATGCCGCAGGCCTTCGCCCACCATCACGAACTCCAAGGCAAACAACAACCCCACCAGCATGCCCGGGCGCCAACTGCCATCGGCCAAGGACAGGCGTTCACCGCGCACCAACACCAACAACCAGACCAGTACCGCAGCGATGGCCGAGCGCACGCCCAGTTGCAGCATCGGCGCCATGTCGGCGGCACCGGCCTTGATCGCGACTTGCTGGAAACCCCAAATGGCACAGAGGCCGGTCATCAGGGCGCAGACCTGGCCATCCAGGGCGCGGCGGGTGGTCATGGGAACGGTCCTTGGGCAGAAAGAGATGAAAGGATTGTCTGCCTGACACCTTTGCTGGATATAGTGATTACCCGACAAGCCATCTCGGTAATCCGCCATTGCGGTCGATATGCAGCCTCCAGCCCAACATCTGAAGATTCCTCCGTTCGAAGCGGCCCTGCCCTCGCCGATTTTCTTTCGCAGCGCCTGCATGCCGGCCCATGCCACTTACCCCCGGCACCGGCATGCCTGGGGTGAGTTCGTCTACTCCTACAGTGGCGTGATGGAAATCGAGATCGCCCAGCACCATTACCTGGCGCCACCGCAGTACGGCATCTGGCTGCCGCCGGACATGGAACACGTTGGCTTCAATCGGCATGAGGCCTGTCATTGTTCGTTGTACCTGGCCGCCGAACTGTGCAGTGCGCTGCCAGCCGTACCCTGTGCGCTGACCTTGAGCCCGCTGATCCGCGCCCTGTTGGAAGAGCTGCGCAGCGATCCACCGAGCCAACCGCAGACGCCCGAGCAGCAGCGTTTGCTGCAGGTGCTGGTGGACAAGCTGGCGCAGGCACCCCATGTTGGCAGCTACCTGCCCTCCTCGGATGATCCACTGCTGGGCCCCGTGCTGCGAGCCTTGGAGGCGAACCCCAGCGACCCGCGTTCCTTGCCACAACTGGCCCGCGCCGCCAACACCACCGAGCGCACACTGATGCGCCGGGCCCAGCGGGACCTGGGCATGTCATTGGTGGAATGGCGCCAGCGCCTGAAAGTCATCGAGGCCCTGGCCCTGCTCGAACGCGGCCAGAGCGTGGAAACCATCGGCCTGGACCTGGGCTACAGCAGCGCCTCGGCGTTCATCAGCATGTTTCGCAAAATGATGGGCACCACGCCGGATGAGTATCGGCGCCGGCATATGGCTGGATGATGAGGCGATGCTGGAATCGTCATCGCGAGCAGGCTCGCTCCCACAGTGGGCCCTGCGTTGAACACGAGATTGATGAACACCACGACCACCTGTGGGAGCGGGCTTGCTCGCGAAGGCGGTGGGTCAGCTTGCAGGGATGTGGGATGTGACGGCCCCTTCGCGAGCAAGCCCGCTCCCACAGGGTCTGTCGGTAGCCATCAATCATGGGGTCAGCGCAGGCCCACTGTGGGAGCGAGCTTGCTCGCGATGACGGCGGTGGGTTTGACATCGATTTCGGCACTGACCCCCAACCGCCCCGCCATCTCCCGGCGACCACTGGCCGTCACCCCCAGCGCCCGGCTGTCCAGGTCCTGGATCACCCATTTGCGCTTGATCGCCACTTGCAGCAACGCCGCGCCCAAGGCACCGCCCAGGTGCGGGCGGCGCATGCTCCAGTCCAGGCAGGGACAAGCGAATCGGCGGCGTTGCGTGGCAAGGTGCTGGACATCGATGCCCAAGCCCTCGAACACCGCCTCGCCGGACTCACTCAGCCGATAGCCATCGCCTTCCACCTCTATCAACCATCCAGCCTCGATCATCCGGTCATGCAGGCGCACCGCCAGAGTGCCGGCCATGTGGTCGTAGCAGGTGCGAGCAAATTGCAGGCGATCCGGTGTGCGCGGGGTGAAGGTCGGTGCGGCGCTCTGGCCGATCACCATCAGCGCCTCCAGTGCCTGGGCGACGCGCGGGTCGGCCAGGCTGTAATAACGATGACGGCCCTGGACATGCAAGCGCACCAAGGCCATCTGCTTGAGTTTCGCCAGATGGGCGCTGGCGGTCGAGGCGCTGACCTCGGCGATGCTCGCCAATTCGGTGCTAGTGCGGGCATGGCCGTCCATCAACGCGCACAGCATCCGGGTGCGCGCCGGTTCGGCAATGGCCGCCGCCACTTGGGACACGCCCAGGTCATGGTGCTCTGCGTTCATATTTCGCTCCCCGACGAATCAAGCCATGCATCGACTGGAGATAGTAGCAACACTTTCTCCATCACGAACAAGGCCGCGCTTCATGGACCCGATCACCGCCGCGACACATTCCGACCCTTACCCTTTTTACGCCGCCCTGCGCGCTGCCGGCGGGCTGGCGTTCGATCCCGGGCTGAACCTGTGGATCGCCAGCAGCGCCGAGGCTGTTTGCGCGGTGCTGCACCATCCCGATTGCCATGTGCGCCCGACCCACGAGCCCGTGCCAAAGACCATCGCCGAAGGGGCGGCCGGACGGGTATTCGGCCACCTGATGCGCATGAACGAAGGTGAACGGCAGCGTTGCCCGAGGGCGGCGATTGCGCCGCGGTTGCAGGGCATCGATCCCCGGCAGGTCGAGGCACTGGTCAGGGCCCGCTTTCTCCAAGAGGGCGCCGAAGGCCTGCACCAGGCCCAATTCATCGGGCCGGCCAGCGTGGTCGCGGCGTTGCTGGGTTTCAATCCGACGGACTGTCACCGGGTCAGCGAATTGACCGCAGACTTCGTCGCCGGTCTGTCGCCCTTGAGCCAAGCATCACAACTGGACTTGGCGCACCGAGCCAGCGAGCAACTGACCGGTTTAATCCAGGAGCGGATCGAGGCACAGGACAGCCCTTTGCTGCTGGGCATTGGTCAAGGCTTCGAGGGCGCTGATCCAGACAGTAAAATCGCCAACCTGATCGGGTTGCTCTCGCAAACCTATGAAGCCACCGCAGGCCTGATCGGCAACACGTTGCTGGCGCTGATCGGCGATCCAGCGTTGCGCCGGACGCTGCGGGAGGCCCCCACACAGATCGGCTCATTGCTGGCCGAAGTCCAACGTTTCGACCCGCCGGTGCAAAACACTCGCCGCTTCATCGCCGCGCCCTGCGAAATCCTCGGCACTGCGCTGAACCCCGGGGAGGTGCTCCTGGTGCTGCTGGCCTCAGCCAACCGCGACCCGCAACTCAACCCGCAATCAGACACTCTGCTGCTCGACCGCCCGAACCGCCGCAGCTTCAGCTTCGGCAGCGGGCGCCATGAATGCCCAGGCCAAACCCTGGCCATGGACATCGCCCGCGCCACGCTGACGGCGATTCTGGAGCGCGAACCGCTCCTGGATCAGTTGACCTGGTGCTATCGCCCCTCCGTCAACGGCCGCATCCCGCTGTTCAGCGAGCGGTCACCTACCGACAGGCCATGACCCGCTCAGCCATCAATCGTCCCGCGTCAGGACTTCCAGCAACTCGATTTCAAAGATCAGGTTGGCGTTGGGCTTGATGTGGGCACCCATGGACCGCTCACCGTAGGCCAAGTGGGCCGGCACCCACAACTTGCGCTTGCCACCGACTTGCATGCCCATCAGGCCCAGATCCCAGCCCTTGATGACGCGACCGGTGCCGATCACGCATTGGAAGGGTTTGCCGCGACTGTAGGACGAATCGAATTCGGTGCCGTCTTCGAGGGTGCCGCGGTATTGGGTGGTGATCAGCGCACCTTTGACTACGCTTTTGCCGTCGCCCTGTTCCAGGTCGATGATTTGCAGCTCTTCATTCATGGCGGTATCCCTCGTGTGATCCAGGCGCGGGGTTTTCGCAGAAATCCGGGCGCATGGCAAACGTTGTATGCCATGCGGCAGGGAACCGCGACGGCCTCTTCGGTTCACATGGGTATCGTCCCTGCATTTCAGATAAGGATTTTCTGATGTTCGACTCTCGTCCGCTCCACGGTTTCATTCCGCCATACATCCTCAATCGCATCATCGCCCACGGCTCCGAACAGCAACGCTCCAGCGCTCTCGGCACCTTGACCCACGTGCGCAGCCTGCGACACAACCCCGGCCCGCCCGGCAACCTTCCCGCCGCCGCGAACCGGCCCAAGCCCGGCAAGGCCGGACAGCCGCAACGCAGCGTGCATGACGCCCAGAACAGCATGGAACTGCCCGGCCAGCCGGTCCGCCTGGAAGGCCAGCGGGCCAGTGGCGACCCGGCCGTGGACGAAGCCTACGACGCCCTCGGCGCCACCTATGATTTTTTCTGGAAGGTCCTGGGGCGCGACTCCATCGACAACAAAGGCTTCGCCCTGGTGGGCAGCGTGCATTATGGCCAGGGCTATGAAAACGCCTTCTGGAACGGCGCGCAGATGGTGTTCGGCGACGGCGACGGCGAAATCTTCCAGCGCTTCACGCGCTCCCTGGACGTGGTGGCCCACGAACTGGCCCATGGCGTCACCGAAAGCGAGGCCGGCTTGATCTATGCCAACCAATCCGGTGCGCTGAACGAGTCCATCTCCGATGTGTTCGGTGTGCTGGTCAAGCAGTTCGTGCTTGAACAGACCGCCGACCAGGCCGACTGGCTGATCGGCGCCGACCTGCTCACCGACAAGATCAACGGCGACGGCCTGCGCAGCATGTCCAACCCCGGCAGCGCCTACGATGACCCGTTGCTGGGCAAGGACCCGCAACCTTCGCACATGCGCGAATTCGTCATTACCCGTGAAGACAACGGCGGCGTGCACATCAACTCCGGCATCCCCAACCGGGCCTTTTATCTGGTGGCGACCACGCTGGGCGGATTTGCCTGGGAAAAGGCCGGCCGGATCTGGTATGAAACCTTGTGCGACCGAAGATTGGCCAATGACGCGTCCTTCAGCGCCTTCGCCCGCCTGACCGTCGAGCACGCCCGCCAGCGCTTCGGCACGCGGGAAGTGCAAGCGGTGCAGAACGGCTGGGCCCAGGTCGGCGTCGACCTGACACAGGAGAGCTGATGAAAACCCTTCCAGACCTAGACGACAAAGCGGTGATACGGCTGTCGCGCCAGGGTGGCGTCGCCGCCATCCATGCGCTGACCCGACCACGGGAAATCGAGTTCGCCCAGTGCGACCTCGACCAGCGCACGCGCATCTGCTCGGTCCTGGAGGGGTGCCTGCCACTGACGTCCTCCACGCCCGGGCGCGGCGACCAGCGATTTTTCCAGATCGAGGTGCACTATCGCGCCAACGACCAGGACGACGAGATGGTGCTGCAGGTGCCCGAGGACCGGGCACCCGGCGAGCTGGTTCACCTGTGGGACAAAGGCGAAGTGCTCTAACGTGTGGCCGGCACGATCTTGACGATGGCGCCGGACACGGTTTCGATCAGCAAGTACTTGTCGTCGATCTGCACCCATTGCTGCTCGTTTGTCGGTTGCTCGAGTTTCTTCTGTTTCCAGTCTTTCATGGCCCTGTCTGCGCGCTGGTAGTCCGCCGGTACCCGGTCGTTCGCCACCAGCCTGCGGCCATTGCTTGGCGAATGCTCCAGGGCCTCCCCGGTTTTCTCGACCGCTTGCGCAACAGGCCCAAGGGCTCCAAGGCCGGCGATCAGGACCAGGCTGGCGATCAGGAATGGTTTGCGCATAGAAAAAACTCCAGTTATTCGAGGGACTGAATCTGGGACTTCGCGGGCGGCGAATCATTCCTTAATTTCTGGAAACTGTACCCCCTGCTTGCTCCCGCTGAACCCTGTAGGAGCTGGCGCAGCCTGCGATCTTTTGATCTTTTGATCTTTTGATCTTTCGCTTGAGACTCAAGTGTCTGGGGAAAGATCGCAGCCTCGTTGCACTCGACAGCTCCTACAGAGCCGAGCGGGAGCAAGCTCCCTCGCCACGGGTTGTGCCTGGCATGGCATAGTGGCAAGCCTTGGCCCAACACCCGCCGGACGGACCCATCATGAGCACCACCGCCTCTTCCCCTGCCCTCAAGGAAATCTTCAACAACGCCCGCCTGGAGCACATCGCCGGCGAAATGCGCGCGGTGTACCCGGCGTTCGACGCCAAAGCGTTTTTGCACATGGCCAACGACGGGCTGGCCGAGTTGTCGGTGATGCAGCGCATGGCCCGGGTCAGTGAGTGCCTGCATGCGGTGCTGCCCCTCGATTACGAAGCGTCGCTGGAAGTGCTGCAGGCCCTGGCCCCACGCCTGAACAGCATGTTCGTCAGCATGTTCCTGCCACACTACGTAGCGTCTTATGGCCGACATCGCTTCGACGTGTCGCTGGACGCGCTCAAGTATTTCACCCGGTTCGGCTCCTCGGAGTTCGCCGTGCGGCACTTTCTGCGCGACGACCTGGAACGCACCCTCAAGGTCATGCACGACTGGGCGCTGGACGCCAACGAGCACGTACGCCGCCTGGCCAGCGAAGGCAGCCGGCCGCGCCTGCCGTGGTCGTTTCACCTGGAGCCGATCCAGGCCAACCCCGACCTCGCCGCCGCGATCCTCGACACGCTCAAGGCCGACGACAGCCTGTATGTGCGCAAATCCGTGGCCAACCACCTCAACGACGTCACCAAGCAGCATCCCGACTGGGTGCTGGACCAGATCGAAGGCTGGCCGCTGCAAGACCGCCACACGGCGTGGATCGCCCGGCATGCGCTGCGTAGCCTGATCAAACAAGGCAACCCCAGGGCGTTGGGTGTCATCGGGGTCGGCGGCAAGGCACAGGTCCAGGTGCTGGATTTGCAGGTGACGCCGGCGGTGATTCGCCTGGGGGAACAGGTCACCCTGTCCTTCACGGTGCAATCAACCCTTGGGCAGAGCCAGCGCCTGGTGATCGACTACGCCGTTGACTACGTGAAAGCCTCGGGCGGCACCTCGGCCAAAGTCTTCAAGCTCAAGACCTTCGACCTGCCCGCCCAGGGTTGCGTCAACCTCAGTCGCTCCCAGCACATTCGCGAGTTGACCACCCGCAAACATTACGCGGGCCGGCATGCCGTGCACCTGCTGGTCAACGGCGAGCGACTGGGTAGCACGGCGTTCGATATCGTTCCCTGAGGGCGTCTCAGACCACCGCCAGGCGTTTGGCCTGGCGAATCTCCTGCAGGAAACGCTCGGCCGGCAGCGGATGACCCAGCAGATAGCCCTGCAGCGAATCGCAGCCCAACTGGGTCAGGAAGTCTTGTTGCACATCGGTCTCCACGCCTTCGGCGACGATCCGCAGGCCCAGGGCCTGGCCGAGGGCGACGATGGCCGAGACGATCGCCGCGTCATCGCTGTCGTGTTCCAGGTCACGCACGAAGCCGCGATCGATCTTCAGCTCGTTGGCCGGCAGGCGCTTGAGGTACATCAGGCTCGAGTAGCCGGTGCCGAAGTCGTCGATGGACAGGTCCACGCCCATGTCCGAGAGCTGTTGCAGCACCGTCATGCTCGCGTCCGCATCGCTCATGGCGGTGGTTTCGGTGATTTCCAGGGTCAGGCTGTTGGCCGGCAGCTGATGCGTTTCCAAGGCCTTGGCCACGCTCTGTACCAAACCGGTATGGCAGAACTGCAACGCCGACAGGTTCACCGCAATGCGCCAGTCGGTATAACCGAGCACGTACCATTCGCGCATCTGCCGACAGGCCTCGTTCAGCACCCATTCGCCGATGGGGATGATCAACCCGGTCTTTTCCGCCAGGTCGATGAAGGTGTCAGGCATCAACAGGCCCTGGGTCGGATGGGTCCAGCGCAACAAGGCCTCGGCCCCGACTGGACGGCCGTTGGCCGCGTCGAACTTGGGCTGGTAATACAGGCTGAACTGCCGCTGCTCGAGGGCCAGGCGCAAGTCTTGCAACAACTGCAATTGCTTGCGGGCGTTGCTGTTCATCGAGGCGTCGAAGAAGCTGTAGCCGTTTTTGCCGGCGCCCTTGGCGTGGTACATCGCCGCGTCGGCGTTCATCAACAGTTCGTCGGCGCTCTGGCCGTTGCCAGGGTAAACGGCGATGCCGACGCTGGCAGAAATCTGCAAGTCATGCTCAGCCACCCGGAACGTGCGCCCGATCAAGCCGACCTGACGTGCCGCCAGTCGCAAGGCATCGTCCGGTTCGGCCAGTTGCACCAGCAGCACGAACTCATCACCGCCGATCCGCGCCAGGGTGTCCTGGCTGCGCAGGTCTTCGCGCAGGCGCAGGGCCACGTCCCGCAGCAACAAATCGCCCATGTGGTGACCAAAGGCGTCGTTGACCGGCTTGAAACCATCCAGGTCGATGAACATCAGGGCGAAGCAGCCACCCTGCCCTTGCACACGGTGCATGGCCTGATCGATACGATCAGCCAGCAATACCCGGTTGGGCAGTCCGGTGAGGGGGTCGTGCAGGGCCAACTGGGTCAGTTCCCGGTTGGCCAGGGTCAGCGATTGCGCCAGCTCCGCAGTGCGGGCTTCCAGGCGCGCATCGAGAATCGACGTCAGCAAGGCGATGGCCAGCACCGCCAGGGTGGTGATCAACACCAGATTGTCCAGGCCCTTGCCGCTCAAGCCGTCCAGGGAGCCACAAAAGCTGCCGTCGCTGAACCGCGCGCCGGCCATGCCGGTGTAGTGCATGCCGACGATGGCCATGCCCATGACCACCGCTGCACCTGCGCGAGCCAGACGCACATGGGGGGTGTTCTGGCGCAGGCGAAAGGCAATCCACAACGCCGCCGCCGAAGCGCCGACGGCAATCACCAGCGAAGCCCCGAACAGCGTCGGATCATAGTCTATGCCTGGCTGCATTCGCAGCGCGGCCATGCCGGTGTAGTGCATGGTGCTGATCCCGGCCCCCATGATCAGCGCACCGAAGGCCAGTTGCCACGCCGGCAATCGTGGCTGGCTGACCAGCCACAGGGCAAAACCGCTGGAAAGAATCGCGACCAGCAGCGACAGCGCGGTGATCGATATGTCGTAGCCAAGCTCCACCGGCAAGCTGAACGCGAGCATGCCGATGAAGTGCATGGACCAGATGCCCACCCCCATCGCCAGCGCGCCCCCGGTCATCCATAAATGCGTGGCACGCCCCTGGGCGGTCGCGATCCGCCCGGCCAGGTCCAGCGCGGTGTAGGAAGCCAGCACGGCAACGAACAAGGAAATCGAAACAAGGGCGGGGGAATAACTGCCGATGAGCATGGTTTTTTTCTCGTAACTGGAGAACCGGACTGCTTCCATGCCCGGTTGAAGGCCGGCGATTGTACTGAATCGTGACAGGGACGCACGAACCAAATGTCAAAAAGCCATCAACGCTGGGATATTTTCGACGAAAGACACATCGTCGATTTTTCAGAACTCACAGCTATTTTTCAGGCAAGTACGAATTCCCCTTGTGGGAGCGGGCTTGCTCGCGAAAGCGGTGGGCCAGCTTACATTAATGTTGAATGTCACGACGCCTTCGCGAGCAAGCCCGCTCCCACAGGAATCTGTGTCGTCATGAAGCACGCGACCAACACAAGACCTTGTGAGCGCTTGCGGACAAACACCTGGCCCACGCCATTCAGCTATTATCGAAAAACCACTTCAAGGAGGATTCATTCATGGGCGTTCCCGCCAACCGGGCTTTGACCACCGCGCTGGTAGTAATCGATGTACAGAACGACTTCATCCCCGGCGGCCAATTGGCCGTGCCGGGGGGCGATGAGATCGTGCCGCTGATCAACCAGCTCGGCCATTCATTCAGGCACGTCGTCCTTGCGCAGGACTGGCACCCGGCCGGGCACGCCTCGTTTGCGTCCAGCCACCCGGGCAAGCAACCGTTCGACATCGTCCAATTGCCCTACGGCGAGCAGAAACTCTGGCCCGACCACTGCATACAGGGCAGCAACGGCGCCGCGCTGCACCCGGCACTCGACCTCGCCCATGCCAAGCTGATCATTCGCAAGGGCTGCAATCCGGACATCGACAGCTATTCAGCCTTCATGGAAGCGGACCACCAGACCCCTACCGGTTTGACCGGCTACCTCAAGGAACGCGGCATCGACACGGTGTACCTGGTGGGACTGGCCCTGGATTTCTGCGTGATGTTCTCGGCGCTGGATGCTCGGTTGGCGGGGTTCAATGCGGTGGTGATACTGGATGCTTGCCGGGGCATCGATATCGACGGCTCGATGGAGGCGGCAATCCGACGGATGCAGGAAGCAGGCGTGCAATTGATCGAGTCCAGCGCGATAGACGGTCGCCCCTTCGCTTGATCGCTCATACTAGCCGCCTCCCCTCTGGACAGTGAGTCTCCATGCCCTTCCTCGCCCGCACCCACCCGCGTCTGTCCAGCGCCACGGTCCTTGGCCTGGCGGTGGGTATCCTGGTTCCCGTGGACTCGATCATCAGCAAGATCCTGATCGGCTGGAATGCCGGCGTCTGGACCTATCTGGTGCTGATGTCCTGGCTGACCGTGCGGGCCAAGGCGCCCGACGTCCGGCGCATCGCCGAAATCGAAGATGAAAATGCCGGGCTGGTCCTGCTGGTGGTCTGCATCGCAGCGCTGGCCAGCCTGGCAACCATCACCCTCGAACTGGCCGGCAGCCGCGACCTGCACGCGGCCGGCAAGCTGTTGCACTACGGCTTTACGGCAATGACCGTGATCGGTTCCTGGTTGCTGATCGGGGTGATCTTCAGCGTGCACTACGCGCGGTTGTATTACACCTGGGAAGGCAAGGAGCCGGCGTTGCGGTTTGCCGAAGGGCTGACCACGCCCAACTATTGGGATTTCCTGTATTTCTCTTTCACCATCGGCGTGGCGGTGCAGACCTCGGACGTGGGCGTCGCCACACGGCAACTGCGCAAGATCGTCCTGGCGCAATCGTTGATCGGGTTTGTGTTCAACACGGCGATCCTGGGGTTTTCGATCAATATTGCGGCGGGGTTGTTTGGGTGAGGAAAGTTGGGGGCCACTTCGTGCCCCAGCGGGGATAAATCCCCTCGCCACAGAGATCGCACCGAGGCTCAAGCGGGTGTTGGCAGCCACAGCCTGAAGCGCGCGCCACCCAGTGGCGAGGCTTCGGCGGTCAGTGTACCGCCCTGGGCTTCCAGGGCGCGGCGGCTGATGGCCAGGCCGAGGCCGAAGCCGCCGGTGGCGCGGTCGCGGCTGCGGTCCAGGCGGTAGAACGGCTCGAACACGCGTTCGCGTTCGCTGTCGGGAATGCCGATGCCATCGTCGTCGACCCAGATCTCACAGCCTTGATCACCCACCCGCACACCGACCTGGATGCGCTTTTCGCAATAACGCATGGCATTGCGCAGCAGGTTCTGCAACGCCCGGGCGGTCAGGCGTGGGTCCAGCACGAAACGCTCCAGCGCCCCATGCAACAGCACGTCGATCACCACGTCTGGCGCCGCCAGGTCTTCGTCGACGCTACCCAGGATACTGTCGATGAACTCGTCCAACGCCACTTCAACCCGATCGGGCAAGTGTTGCGGGTTCTGTAAACGGCTGTAGGACAGCAGTTCCAGCACCAACTCATCCAGCTCGCGAATGTGCGCCACCAACCCTTGCAGGCGCTCGCGACTGGCCGCCGGCAGGTCATCGGACAGCGCCAGGGCCAGGCCGAAGTCGAGCCGGGTCAGTGGCGTGCGCAGTTCGTGGGACACGGCGTTGAGCAGGTCCCGCTGTTGGTTGAGCAGGTTCTCGATGTCCCCCGCCATCGTGTCGAACACGTGGGCCAGGCTGCCGATGTTCGAACTGGAGGCAATGTGCGTACGCTCACCCAGATGACCTTTGCCAAAACGCTCGGCGGTGCGCCTGAGGCGTTCCAGGTCGCGCCAGTGCGGCCGCAACCAGAGCAACAGGCAGGCCAGCATCGTCGCGCCGATCAACACGTTGATGCTCCAGTACAACCAGCTGACGTCGGCCGGGTCCGGCGGCACGACCATCTTCACCGCCGTGCGCCCGTCCAGCGGCGCCGCCGCCAAGGTGCGCCAGGCCCAGTCACCGATACGCACCACGTTCTCGCCGCGCTTGAGACGCGCCTGCTCTGCGGCACTGAAGCCGCCGTCATCGACCGCCGCCAGCTCGATGCGCAGCGGCTCGAACTCCTTGTCCATCTGCGCCGCCAGCGCCGGCCACTGCTCGCTGGGCACGGCACGGAACTGCTTGACCATCAAGGTTTGCAGGCCACGGGAATAATCGAGGTTGTAAGTCATGAAACGGTCTTGGAACAGGCGGATCACCAGTTCCGGCATCAGGTAGATCGCCGCGCTGTAGGACACGATGGTGACCAGGTAAAGGCGGATCAGCAGCTTCCACATCGGCTCAGCATTCCCACTCGGAACGACTGAACAGATAGCCCTTGCCCCACACCGTCTTGATCTTGCGGGCTTCGTCGGCGTTGTCGTCGAACTTGCGCCGCAACTTGGAAATCGCCACGTCCACCGAACGGTCGGTGCCGTTGAACTCGATGCCGCGCAGGCGCTGCAGGATCTGGTCGCGGCTCAGCACTTCGCCGGAATGCCGGGCCAGCACCACCAGCAGGTTGTATTCGCCGCTGGACAGCTCCACCGCTTGTCCGCGCCAGGTTACGGTGCGCTCGGACAGGTCGATGCACAGGTTGCCCATGAGGATGCGGTCGTTGACCGTCTGCGGTTCGGTGAGGCTGCTGCGGCGCAACAAGGTACGCACCCGTGCCAGCAATACCCGGGGCTCGCAAGGTTTGGTGACGTAGTCATCGGCGCCCATTTCCAGGCCCAGGACCTGGTCGTGGCTGTCGTCCCGGGCGGTGAGCATCAGGATCGGCAAGGTCGCCGAGTCGGCCCGCAGCAGGCGGCAGACTTGCAAGCCGTCCAGCCCCGGCAGCATCAGGTCGAGAATCACCAGGTCCGGCGGATCGACACGCGCCCGTTCACGCACGTGATCGCCACGGCTGAGCACGCTGACCTGATAGCCGTTGCGTTCCAGGTAACTGGCGATCAATTCGGAGAGTGCGGTGTCGTCTTCGACCAGGAGGATGTTGGGCATGGGTGTTTCCAGAAAGTGCTGTGGCGCCTGGTTGGGCCTCATCGCGAGCAAGCTCGCTCCCACAGGGGCCTGAGTCGCACTAAAGACTCAATGTGGGAGCGAGCTTGCTCGCGATGGCGATACCACAGGCGCAGAAAATCTCAAGCTGCCAAGGATATACGCCCTCGCTCATCGACGAGCAAAACCCTTACACAATTTCACACAGCCACTACAAAACGTTACCGCTGGGCCCGCAGCAGCTGCGCCGCACACGAGGCGATCCGTTGGCACGCATCCGCCAGCTTCACCTGATCGACCACCAGCCCGAGACGGATATGCCCTGCCGCACTGGGCCCGAACGCCTCGCCGGCCAACACTGACACGCCGTAGTCGTCCAGTAGTCGCTCGGCAAATGCCTGGGCATCGAGGCCGGTCCGGCGCACGTCGACCATCACGAACATGCCGCCATCGGGCCGCACCGGCTTGAGGCCTGGGCTGTCGTCGAGCATGGCGCAGACCAGGTCCCGGCGCTGGCGATACTCCTCGTGCATCTGCGCCACTTCCGGCAACTCCTGCTCCAGCGCTACTTGGGCGGCCCGTTGCACGAAATCCGGCAGACCAAACAACATGCACAAGGACAGGTTCGCCAGATGGTCGGCGAGGGATTCAGGGCCGATGACCCAGCCAATGCGCCAGCCGGTCATGGCGTGGGATTTGGACAGGCTGTTGATCGTCGCGGTGCGCTCGGCCATGCCCGGCAGGCTGGCCGGGCTGATGTGTTCGCCGTCGTAGAGCAAGTCGCTGTAGACCTCGTCACTGATCAGCCACAGGTCATGTTCGATGCACAACCGGGCCAATGCCTGCCAGGTGGACATCGGCAGGCTGGCGCCGGACGGGTTGTTCGGGCTGTTGAGCAGCATCGCCCGGGTACGCGGGGTCACAAGACGGGCAACGTCCGCAGGCTCGACCCGAAAACCGTTCTCCGGGCGGACCGCCACCGGCACCACTTTCGCCCCGCAGGCGCCGAACACCGCCTCATAGGTGACATACATCGGCTCGGCGACGATGACTTCGTCGCCAGGGTTGAGCAGGCATTGCGCGACCGCATACACCGCGCACTGCGCCCCCGGCAGTACGACGACCTGCTCGGCCCCCGCAGGCTGGCCGCAACGCAGGCGATGACGCCGGGCAATGCTGGTCCGCAAGGTGTGCAAGCCGCGGATGTCCGAATAATGGGTCTCACCGGCCCGCAGGCTGCCCACGGCGGCGTCGACAATGGCGCGCGGGGTGTCGAAGTCCGGATCACCTACTGACAGCAACAACACATCCATGCCCTGTTCGCGCATGGCCAGCGCCCGGTCGTGAATCTGCCAGGCGGCGGCACCATCGCCAGTGATGCGTTGGGTTAAAGCTGAGAAGCGCATGTATCTCTCCTGATTGCGCGATATCCAGCCTCAACCCTATCTCAAATTCAATCCTGTGTGAGCAAAGGTTGCTCCCACAGGTGCTATCGGGCCGCCACCCGCCAAAGCCGTGCAACGTCCCGGGCGCGCTCGCTCAGCAGGCGCGAGGCGTCGGCGCAGGCTTGCTGCAAGGTCATCGGCCCGCTGGCCAGGGCGAAGGCGGCGTCGATGCCGTGTTCATACAGCGCCGGGTAACCCTCCCCCAGCGTGCCGGCAATGACCACCACCGGTACACCGTGCTGGCGGGCGATGCGGGCCACGCCGAAGGGGGTCTTGCCGCGCAGGGTCTGGGCGTCGAGACGGCCTTCGCCGGTAATCACCAGGTCGGCGCCGTTGACCGCCTCGGCCAGCCCGGTCAACTGGGCGACGACGTCCACGCCGGTACGAAACTGCGCGCCCAGGAACGCCTTGGCCGCGAACCCCAGGCCACCGGCGGCGCCGCTGCCCGGCTCGTCGCGCACATCCTTGTTCAACGCCCGTGCGCAGTGTTCGGCGAAATGCCCCAAGGCCCGGTCCAGCGCCTGCACTTGCTGGGCAGTGGCGCCCTTCTGCGGACCGAAAACCACGGACGCGCCATGGGGACCGCACAACGGGTTATCGACATCGGCGGCAATCTCGAAGCTGACCTGGGCCAGGCGCGAGTCGAGGTCGCTCAGGTCGATGTGCGACAGGTTCGCCAAGGCCAGGCCACCGGGAGGAAGGGGTTGGCCCTGGTCATCCAGTAACACCACGCCCAGGGCCTGCATCGCCCCGGCACCGGCGTCGTTGGTGGCACTGCCGCCGATCGCCAGGATCACCCGGCCGGCGCCCTCATCGAGGGCAGCGCGAATCAGCTCGCCAGTGCCATAGGTGCTGCTGGAACAGGCGTCGCGTTGCTCCGGCGGCACCCGTTGCAAGCCACTGGCCTCGGCCATTTCGATGATCGCGGTGCGGCTCTCGGCCAACCAGCCCCAGCGCGCCTCGACGGCGACACCCAACGGACCGCGGACCCGGGTGCGGCGCCACTCACCGTGACAGGCCGCCAACACCGACTCCACCGTCCCCTCCCCGCCGTCGGCCATCGGGCATTTGATCAACTGCGCATCCGGCCAGACCTCGGCCAGCCCCTGGGCGATGGCATCGGCGACGCCCTGGGCGCTGAGGCTGTCCTTGAACGAGTCGGGGGCGATGACTATTTTCATATTATTCTCCGGTTCCGATGCACAGCATGCTGCCAGTTGACCGCAGCCGTGACGCCGGTCCGCTGCACAAAAGGCACTGGGCATTATTGTTCAAATTCACAAATACCGGTTTTCCAGGAAGATTCAGGTTGAAGCTGCCGGCCTCATCGCGAGCAGGCTCGCTCCCACACAGGCCTGCGTGAACTCAGGATCTGCATACAACACAGACCTATTGTGGGAGCGGGCTTGCTCGCGAAGGTGGTGCATCAGTCGACTTCAAGGCTGCTGACACGACGCCTTCGCGAGCAAGCCCGCTCCCACAGTTTTATATCGGTGTGCTCTCGGTCTGGGGCAATAGTTGCACCCCCAGGTACAACGCCAGCATCCCGTCCAGGCGCAATGGGTCCACGCCGCTGAGTTCGGCGATGCGTTCCATGCGGTAGCGCAGGCTGTTGCGGTGGATGCCCAGGGCGTCGGCGCAGGCCTGGCTCTGGCCGTCGTGTTCGCACCAACTGCGCAGGGTGGCGAGCAACTGGCCGTTGCTGTCCTTGGCGATGACCTTGCGCAACGGGGTCAGCAATTCGTCCAGCGCGTCGTCGCTGCGATGGCGCCAGAGCAGCACCGGCAGGCGATAACGGTTGAGCGCCAGCAGGCGCGATTGCGGCAACACATCACGCCCGTAGGCCAACAAGTCCGCCACCCGTCGATAGCAACGCCGCAAGCCTGCCAACCCTTCAGCCTGACCACCCACGGCGATCCGCAGGATGTTCCAGCCCAACCCATCGAGCTTGCCCAGCAACCGCTCGTTCTCCACCGAGGCGGTGACCGGCCGACACCACAATAAGGAAGATTTGGACGAGGTCAGGCACCAACTGTCCGGGTAGCGCGACATCAACCACGCGCTCAACGTCTCGACGGTCTGCCCGGGCCCATGTTCCAGGCCCAGTTCGAACAGATACGGCACCCGCGACAATTGCGGTTTGAGGCCCATTTGCCGGGCTTCGTCCAACAGCCGTGGCGAATCCCCGGCATCGCCCAGCAGCAACGCCAGCAAGTCATCGCAGCGCTGCCGGCGCCATTGCTGCTCGGCCTGCTGGTTGCGCTGGCCCACCAGCATCTCGGCGGTCATGCGCACCAGCTCGGCGTAGGTACGCAGTTGCGCAGGCTCGCCGGTGATGCCCAGGACGCCGATCAGTCGTTGATCGAGCATCAGCGGCAGGTTGATCCCCGGCTGCACGCCCTTGAGGTGCATCGCGGTGTGCTCGTCGATTTCCACCACCCGGCCATTGGCCAAAACCAGTTGCGCGCCCTCGTGACGGGTATTGACCCGCTCGCGCTCGCCGCTGCCGAGGATCAGGCCCTGGTTGTCCATGACATTGACGTTGTACGGCAGGATCGCCATCGCCCGGTCGACGATGTCCTGCGCCAGGTCGTGATCGAGTTCGAACATGGGCGGTGTTCCTTGCAGGCGGCGTGGATTGTTGTTGTTGGCATGGGTTTGGTCAGGCGCACAGGGTCTGCATTCAAACCCTGTGCTCGGGCACAAAGACACGGGCCCCTGGGCTGGCCGAGACTCAAGGGGCGGTCAACGTTACCCCTTGGCTCGCCAAAATCATAATAAAGAGAGACCCGCCATGTCCCAGAGCGCAATAGCCCTCCTGGCTACCCCCGACGAAAAAAATACCGTCTACAAGCGCATCACCCTGCGCTTGATCCCGTTCATTTTCATCTGCTACCTGTTCAACTACCTCGACCGGGTCAACGTTGGCTTCGCCAAGTTGCAGATGCTCGACGCTTTGAAATTCAGCGAAACCGTGTACGGCCTCGGTGCCGGGATCTTCTTCATCGGCTACGTGCTGTGCGGCGTGCCGAGCAACCTGGCCCTGACCAAGTTCGGTCCGCGGCGCTGGATCGCGCTGATGATGATCACCTGGGGCACCCTGTCGACGTGCCTGCTGTTCGTCACCACCCCCACCGAGTTCTATACCTTGCGGCTGTTCACCGGCGCCGCCGAGGCCGGGTTCTTCCCTGGCGTGGTGCTTTATCTCTCGCAATGGTTCCCGACGTTCCGACGGGGCCGGATCATGGCGTTGTTCATGTCGGCCATCCCGGTGTCCGGCCTGCTGGGCAGCCCGTTTTCCGGGTGGATCCTCAACCACTTCGCGGCCGGCCAGGGCGGCCTGGCGGGTTGGCAGTGGATGTTCCTGCTGCAAGGCATTCCGACGGTGATCCTCGGGGCGCTGGCGTTCTTCCTGCTCAGCGACACCTTCGCCAACGCCAAATGGCTGACCGACCAGGAGCGCGACGTGCTCACCGCCGACCACGCCGAAGACCTGGCCAACAAACCAAAGACCGCCACCGACTCGCTGTTGGCGGTGTTCAAAAACCCGGTGATCTGGGCCTTCGGCCTGGTGTACTTCTGCATCCAGAGCGGCGTGTACGCGATCAACTTCTGGCTGCCGTCGATCATCAAGAGCCTGGGTTTTGGCGATAACCTGGTGATCGGTTGGCTGAGTGCAATCCCGTACCTGCTGGCGGCCGTGTTCATGTTGCTGGTGGGCCGCTCGGCGGACCTGCACAAGGAGCGCCGCTGGCATCTGGTGGTGCCGATGCTGATGGGCGCCGTCGGGCTGCTGATCGCCGTCAACTTCGCCACCACCCCGGCCATCGCCATCATCGGCCTGTCCATCGCCACCATGGGCGCCCTCACCGGCCTGCCGATGTTCTGGCCGGTGCCCACCGCAATGCTCAGCGCTGGCGCGGCGGCCGGTGGGTTGGCGTTGATCAACTCCATGGGGCAGATGGCGGGGTTCCTGAGCCCGTACCTGGTGGGTTGGGTCAAGGACGCCACCGGCTCGACCGACGCGGCGCTGTACCTGTTGGCGGGCGTGATTGTCTGCGGCAGCCTGCTGGCGTTGCGCATGACCCGCACCCTGCGGGCCTGACACCAATCCCTTGTGGGAGCGGGCTTGCTCGCGAAAGCGGTGTATCAGTCAATATCAATGGCGACTGACACGACGCCTTCGCGAGCAAGCCCGCTCCCACAGTTGATTTGGGGGCGTTTGAGAATTCTATTTGATCCACGCGACGGTTCTGGTATTTGATTGAGCCTTTCCCCATGGATAAAAGGATCTTGTCATGAGCTACCGCACGCTAGGCCATTCCGGGTTGCAAGTCTCGACGCTGACCCTGGGCACCATGATGTTCGGCGAACAGACCAGCACCGAGGATTCGCTGCGGATCATCGACAAGGCCTGGGACCAGGGCATCAATTTCATCGACACCGCGGACGTCTACACCAACGGCCGTTCCGAAGAGATCGTCGGCGAGGCGATCGCCCGTCACCGCCAGGAATGGGTGCTGGCCACCAAGGTCGGTTTCGGCCCGCCGGACGGCATGCCCAACCGCAGCGGCCTGAGCCGCAAGCACATCTTCAATGGCATCGAGGCGAGCCTGACGCGCCTGGGCACCGATTACCTGGACATCTATTACCTGCACCGTGAAGACCACAACACCCCGCTGCACGTTACTGTGTCGGCCATCGGCGATTTGATTCGCCAGGGCAAGATCCGCTACTGGGGCCTGTCGAACTACCGTGGCTGGCGCATCGCCGAAGTGATCCGGATCGCCGACAGCCTGGGCATCGACCGACCGGTGATCAGCCAACCGCTGTACAACATCGTCAACCGCCAGGCGGAAACCGAGCAGATCACCGCGGCGCAGAACTACGGCCTCGGCGTGGTGCCGTTCAGCCCCCTGGCCCGTGGCGTGCTCAGCGGCAAATACGCACCGGACGTGGCGCCGGACGCCAACAGCCGTGCCGGACGCCAGGACAAACGCATCCTGGAAACCGAGTGGCGGGTCGAGTCCCTGCGCATTGCCCAGCAGATCCTGCAATACACCCAGGGCCGGGGCGTGGGCATCGTCGAGTTCGCCATCGCCTGGGTGCTGAACAACAGCGCCGTGACCTCGGCCATCGTCGGGCCGCGCACCGAGGAGCAGTGGGATTCGTACACCAAGGCGCAGGCGGTGAAGATCAGTGCGGAAGATGAAGCGTTCATCGATTCGCTGGTGACGCCGGGGCATGCTTCGACGCCGGGGTTCAACGATGTGAGCCATTTCGTGCCGGGGCGGGTACCTGTGGGGAGCAAGGCTTAGTGGGAGCAAGGCTTGCCCGCGATGAACGATAATGCGGCTCACCTGTTGAACCGCGGCGTGACTATCGCGGGCAAGCCTTGCTCCCACAGGTTTTGCTACCGCAGGCCTTGTTCCCACAGGTTTTGCTACCGCAGGCCTTGTTCCCACATGACTCGCTCCCACAACCAACAACCCTGCCACAGGTAAGGTGTTGATTGATCGCCCTCAAGAGAATCACCGTGTCCAAAGGCATCGTTCTATCGGTCTCGGCCTCCGCGCTGTTCGCCGTCATGTACTACTACACCTCGTTGCTCTCACCGCTGACCGGCGTGGAGATCTTCGGCTGGCGCATGCTGCTGACGATGCCGTGCATGACCGCCTTCCTGCTGGTGACGCGGGACTGGCACCTGGTCACGGCGCTGATCCAACGCCTGATCGCCACGCCACGGCTGTTGATCGCGGCGATCGCCTCGTCGGCATTGATGGGCGCGCAACTGTGGTTGTTCATGTGGGCGCCGCTCAATGGCTACAGCCTGGACGTGTCGCTGGGGTACTTCCTGCTGCCGCTGTCGATGGTCCTGACCGGACGCATGGTCTATGGCGAACGCCTTTCCTACCTGCAGAAAGTCGCCGTGTTCTTCGCCACCCTTGGCGTGTTCAACGAGTTGTACCAGGTGGGTGGTTTTTCCTGGGCAACCTTGCTGGTGGTGATTGGCTACCCGATCTATTTCATCCTGCGCAAACGCATCAAGACCGACAACCTGGGCGGCCTCTGGCTGGACATGACCCTGATGCTCCCCATTGCGCTGTGGTTCGTGCAAAGCGGCGAACAGGGCCTCGACGTTTTCGATCAATACCCGTGGTTGTCGCTGCTGATCCCGGTGCTCGGGGTCATCAGCGCCAGCGCGCTGGTGTCCTACATCGTCGCCAGTCGATTGCTGCCGTTCAGCCTGTTCGGGCTGTTGAGTTATGTCGAACCGGTGCTGCTGCTGGGCGTTGCGCTGCTGTTGGGCGAAAGCATCAAGGCCGGTGAATGGCTGACCTACATCCCCATCTGGATGGCGGTGGCGGTGCTGGTGTTCGAAGGGTTCAAGCACTTGGTGCGGCAGCAGCGCAGGGCCTGAGCCTACATCGAACCTGTGGGAGCGGGCTTGCTCGCGAAAGCGGCGTGTCAGGCGCCATTTATATCGACTGATACACCGCTTTCGCGAGCAAGCCCGCTCCCACATTCGGGACTGCATCGGCAACAAAAAAAGCCCGCCCGGCATCACTGCCGGGCGGGCTTTTTCATGGATCAGGCCTTACTCGGTCGCCAGCACACCACGACGCACCTGGTCGCGCTCGATGGACTCGAACAGCGCCTTGAAGTTGCCTTCGCCGAAACCATCGTCGCCCTTGCGCTGGATGAATTCGAAGAACACCGGCCCCATCAGGGTTTCCGAGAAAATCTGCAGCAGCAGGCGCTTGTCGCCCTGCTCGGAAGCACCGTCCAGCAGAATGCCCCGCGATTGCAGTTCATCCACCGGTTCGCCGTGGTTCGGCAGGCGGCCTTCGAGCATTTCGTAGTAGGTGTCCGGCGGCGCGGTCATGAAGCGCATGCCGATGCTTTTCAGGTGATCCCAGGTCTTGATCAGGTCGTCGGTGAGGAAGGCCACGTGCTGGATGCCTTCGCCGTTGAACTGCATCAGGAACTCTTCGATCTGCCCGGCGCCCTTGGACGACTCTTCGTTCAACGGGATACGGATCATGCCATCCGGGGCGGTCATGGCCTTGGAGGTCAGGCCGGTGTATTCGCCCTTGATGTCGAAGTAGCGGATCTCGCGGAAGTTGAACAGTTTCTCGTAGAAGCCGGCCCAGTAGGCCATGCGCCCGCGATAGACGTTGTGGGTCAGGTGGTCGATGATTTTCAGGCCCGCGCCCACCGGGTTGCGATCAACGCCCTCGATGAACACGAAGTCGATGTCATAGATCGAGCTGCCTTCGCCAAAACGGTCGATCAGGTACAGCGGCGCACCGCCGATGCCTTTGATCGCCGGCAGGTTCAGCTCCATCGGGCCGGTCTCGATGTGGATCGGCTGGGCACCGAGTTCCAGGGCACGCTTGTAGGCCTGTTGCGAATCCTTGACCCGGAACGCCATGCCGCACACCGAAGGACCGTGCTCGGCGGCAAAGTACGAGGCCACGCTGTGGGGTTCGTTGTTGAGGATCAGGTTGATCGCGCCCTGGCGATACAGGTGCACGTTTTTGGAGCGGTGGGTGGCCACTTTGGTGAAGCCCATGATCTCGAAGATCGGCTCCAGGGTGTTGGGGGTCGGGGATGCGAATTCGATGAATTCGAAGCCCATCAGGCCCATGGGGTTTTCGTATAGATCTGCCATGTCGGCGCCTCATCATTGCTCAATTAACAAAAAACGTTAGTTGCTGGCGATGCTGAGGACACGGGGCGGCGCGCAGGAAATGCCACGAACGCTGCGGGCGAGGAAATCGCCATAGATCAGTTGAAACCCAAGTATCTTCATTGTCGACCCAAGGCTCTTGTGGGCGAGGCTTCTGCTGCCAGAAGACGTTATTCTTATATGCGTAACTCGATTCTACACAGCGTAACCAGGTTTGTCCGCCTTCTGTATCAAATCGCCTTTTCCTTCGACCGCGCAAGGGGTTTGTTGCACAGGAAAATCCCCACCAGGATCACGCCCCCGCCGACACACATCAAGGCCGTGAGCCGTTCGTCCAGCAGCAGCGCCCCCAGCAGTACCGCCGTCAGCGGGTTGAGCGCGATGAATACGCCGGAGCGGGTCGCGCCAATCCGACGAATGCCGTCGTACCAGGCGATATAGGCCAGGGCCGAGCCCAGCACGCCGAGGTACAACAGGCTCAGCCATTGCTCCACGTCCAGGCCGCGCAGGGCTTCAACGCGGACTTCTCCCGCAGCTATGCAGGCCAGCCACAACATCAGCGTGCCCAGCAGAATCGAGCAGGTCACGGTCTGCAAGGGGCCGAGGCTGTCGTTGAGTTTTTTCGAAAACAGCGAATAGATGCCCCAGCCCAGTACGCAGCCAAAAATCAGCAGGTCGCCGACCCAGCCCTGCGATGCGCCTTGCAACAAGGACGGATCACGACTGACGATCACCAGCCCCGCCCCACCGATGCAGAGCACGATGCCCGCCACTTTCAAGCGGCTCAGCCGCTCCTTGAACAACCACCAGGACGCCAGCCCGATCACCGCCGGGTTCAAGGCCACGATCAGCGAGGCCCGCGACGCATTGATGTACTGCAAGCCATAGAAGAAGCACAGGTTGTAGAAAAAGATGCCGAAGAACCCCAGCGCAGCCAACTGCAGCCCCTGCTTCACACTGGGTCTGACCAGCGGGATCCCGGCCAGGGCGAGAAACGCCAGCAGCGCGATACTCGCCAACAGGAACCGCAGGCTGGCGGCAAACATCGGCGCCAGGGCATCGGCAAGGATCCGGCCGGCCACGAAGGTCCCGCCCCAGATCATGGTGACCATGGCGAGCTTCAGGTAGACCGGTAGGTCTGACGGGGTTGGGAGGGTTTGTTCGAGGGTTTTCATGGTTGCACCACGGCACGCTAATGAGAACAACGCAAAACCTGTGGCGAGGGGGATTAATTGTGGGAGCAAAGCTTGCTCGCGATGAAGGCGGCGCGATTCAACAGGCAAACCGAGTCATCGTTCGTCGCGAGCAAGCTTTGCTCCCACAGTGAAATCCCCTCGCCACAAGGTGCTGGATACCTCATTATTTGCCTCATGCCTGATCATCGTAAAATGAGTAATCCCTCATGACCCTCACCCAACTCGAAATCTTCTCCCTGGTCGCCGAGCTGCGGGGGTTCACGGCGGCGGCCACACGATTGGGCATCGGCCAGTCAGCGGTATCCCACGCCATCAAGTCCCTGGAACAAGAATTGGGTGTGGAATTGCTCAGGCGTCATCAATCCCAGGTGGAACTCAGCGACATTGGTCAGCAATTGCTGCTGCGGGCCCGGGCCATGCTCGGGCTGGCCAACACCTTGCGCCAGGAAGCCGCCGATGCCCGGGGTATGCGCCGCGGCACCTTGCGCATCGGCTCGTTCGGGCCAACGTCATCGATGAAACTGTTGCCCGGTATCCTGCGGCGCTATCGAGACTTGCATCCCGGCATCGAAGTGCACATCGACGAAGGACCCGACAGGCAGGTCCTCCAGTGGCTGGACGAACGGCGGATCGACGTCGGCTTCGTGGTGCTGCCCGAGGAGCGTTTCGATACGTTCATGCTGATGGAAGATCAGATGGTCGCCCTGCTGCCCACTCACCATCCCCTCGCCGCCCAGGCCAGCCTGAGCCTCAAGGACCTGTGCAACGAACCCTTCGTGCACACCGAGGCGGGATCATCGGAGCTGGTTTCGCGCCTGTTCAATGCCGCCCGGCTGACCCCGAACGTGCGTTTCCGTTGTTCGCAATTGCTCAGCACCCTGGATATCGTCAGGCGCGGTGAGGCGGTGAGCGTGGTGTCCGAAGGCTCGTTGCCGGAGGGCGAAAGCCTGGGTTTCGTCGCACGCCCCTTGTCGCCGCGAGTGCCACGGCAGATTGGCCTGGCAGTCCTGGACAGCCGCCAGGCCTCGCCCGCCACCCTGGCGTTTATCGAGCTGGCCCGGCAGTCATGAGCCCGGCATCAAACCTGGGGGAGCCTGGCATTGAACCTGTGGGAGCAAAGCTTGCTCGCGATGAAGGCACCTCGGTTCTCCAGGTGGACCGCATGATCGTTCATCGCGGGCAAGCCTTGCTCCCACAGACCTCGCTCCACAGTCATGCTGCGGTCAGCAAGCACCCGGCAAGCCATCTATCATGGTCGGCATCCGACGATTCACCCTCACCCCTTTTCTTCTCAGGTTGTGCCGATGCCCTTGACCGCCACCCGCTCGCACACCCGGCCCCGTCGCTATCTCGTCACCCTGCTGTGCGGCCTGGTACCGATGCTGTCAGGGCTGGCCATTTTGTACATGCAGGCCGAACGGACGCTGGCGCAACACACCCGGCAAACCGCCGAGGAACTGGTCAGGCAGATCGAGCTGATGCTCGACAACACCGCCTTGGCGGCCCGTGAACTATTGCCCCTGGCCGGCCAGCCCTGCGAAGCGGTGAAGCTGGCCTTACGCGAACAAGTGACGCGCCGGCCCTTTGTCCGTTCGACCAACCTTATCTGGGACAACAACCTCTATTGCAGCTCGCTGTTCGGTGCCTTCGAGGAACGCGTCAACCCGAGCGACTACCATCAAGGCAGCTTGTGGCTCATGGGCGGCAACCCGGTCACGCCGGACACCGCGCTGCTGATTTACCGGCTCAACGAGGGCCATCAAGGCGCCTTGGCCACGCTTAACGGGTACCACCTGACGAACGTCTTGCACTTGATCGGCCGCCAGACCCGGCTAAGGCTGCAAGTCGGGACGAACTGGCTGGCGGCGGACGGCAAGGTCCGGCCAGCGCCCATGCCCGGGCTGCCGGTCGCCCAGAATGAACTGGGGTCATCGCGCTATGCCTTCAATGTAGAAGCCGGCTTCGACGAGGGCGAGACCTGGCGCTACATGGCCAGGGAATATCCGCCGCTGTTCAGCTTGCTGATGTTCTTCGGCGTCGTGGCCGGGATCCTCGGGCACTGGCTGCAAAAACGCGCCTCCTCGCCCAGTCGTGAACTGCAACGGGCCCTGGAAGCCGGCGAGTTCGTGCCCTATCTGCAACCGATCGTGCACAGCGACAGCAAACGCTGGGCCGGCGTCGAAGTGCTGATGCGCTGGAACCACCCCAAGGAAGGCCTCGTTCACCCCGACCTGTTCATTCCATTCGCCGAACACAGCGGCCTGATCGTACCGATGACCCGGGCGCTGATGCAGCAAACCATGCACCTGCTGGCACCGCTGGCGCCTCAACTCGAAGCGCCGTTTCATGTTGGCATCAACATCACCGCCCGCCACTGCCAGGATCTGGCGCTGGTGGACGATTGTCGCGAATTTCTCGCCGCCTTCGCGCCCGGTACGATTGCCCTGGCGCTGGAGTTGACCGAGCGCGAGTTGATCGAACCTACGCCCGTTACCCGGCAACTGTTCGACCAGCTGCGGGAATTGGGCGTCAAGATCGCCCTCGACGATTTCGGCACGGGTCATTCCAGCTTGGCGTACGTGCGCCAGTTCAACGTGGACTTCTTGAAGATCGACCAGAGTTTTGTCGCGAGGATCGGTGCCGATACGCTGTCACGGCACCTGCTCGACAGCATCATCGAACTGTCGGGCAAGCTGGGCCTGGACATGGTGGCCGAGGGCGTCGAAACCGTCGAGCAAAGCGACTACCTGAGCGCCCATGGGGTGAACTTTCTACAGGGTTATCTATTTGGTCGACCGATTAGCGGGCAGGCGTTCATTGAGACCTTGACCGACCTTAATGGCAGTTAACCGCCGCCGATCTATTGACGACGATGCCCAACTGATAAAAAATTTTGCTGTTGTTACATAACGAAAAAGTTACGATTTACACTTTCCAGATTAACTACTACAATTTTTCTACCTGTGCCAGATAGCAGGAGAGTCATTAACACCAAGGCGCTCGGCTTATAGCTTTGTTTGCGGTTGGTATCAGCCAAATATTTTGAATGGAGTAACGATTTTGTCCAGACTCGCTGAATTTCGTGCAGCCGAAAAGGCCCTTCAAGAACAGCTCAAGCAGTTGGAATCACTGAAGAACGATGCCGGGCTCAAGAAGGAAATCGAATTCGAGGAAAAGCTCCAGGGACTGATGAAAACCTACGGCAAGAGCCTGCGCGACATCGTCGCGATCCTCGACCCGAACCCGTCCAAGGCGAGCCTGCAATCGACCAAACCCATCAAGACCCGCCGTGCGCGAGTGGTAAAGGTTTACCAGAACCCGCACACCGGCGAGTTGATCGAGACCAAGGGCGGCAATCACCGCGGCCTCAAAGCCTGGAAAGAACAGTACGGTGCAGCTACCGTCGATTCCTGGTTGCGTGGTTGACAGTGCGTGGTTGACAGCCCCCATGATGCAAAAAAAAGCCCTGAATACACTCAGGGCTTTTTTATGGGCTAAACTTTTGGATTAAACCCCGAGCGTATTACGCTGACGGCGTTATAGTTTCAAACTGTTTCGCACCGACTGTATTTCATCCTGGCTTTCAACAAACACCTGCGCCTGCCCTGCATAGGACAGCACATAAGCCTTGCCCTCATTTAGTGCCGCGACGAGTGCCTGAGACAATACATGTCGTCCGTTTTGCGTGATCGTGCAAGTGGTTTCCAATGCAGTTACGCCGCCCAACATGGAAGCATGGATCTTATTGCACACACTTTGGTAACCGCCCTGGAAAAAATCCTTCTGGATCGATTTGCGCATTTCCAGCAACACGCCTTGCAAGTTGACCTGATGATCGGGTTCTACGGTGGTCGTGGTCAATTCCATGACCATCACCGCATTGCCTGCCGAATCGCTCTTGGTTGCACGTTGTCGCAAGGGGCCCGGCGCCGCGGCGTCGGCGGGCAGTGGCTCGACAACCCAGCCTTGGGGCCAGGCGATCTGCGGTTCGTCCGCCTGGACGCCGCCGACACTCGCAATGCAGGCAAACAGCAGGACAAACAGCGAAAGGAACGGTCGAATCATTGCGTTGGCACTCAAGGGCGAATCGTAAAGTCTGAAGCCCGAGGCAGAAGCAGGCAATAGCCACACGCGGTTTGGCGACACCGCGCCCCTTGCGTATCATGCTCGCACCTGCAAGGAAGCCGTCTGACGCAAGCCCAGGAACCGTCGCAACCACGCTTGCGACGCCGTTTGCCCCACTTATTTTCCGGAGGGCCCATGAGCCTGCACGAACTCAATACTTTCCCTGGCGTCACCGCACAACCTGATGCCGCCACGACCCAGTTCGTCTTCAACCACACCATGCTGCGCGTCAAGGACATCACCCGGTCCCTGGACTTCTACACCCGCGTGCTGGGTTTCTCGCTGGTGGAGAAACGCGACTTCCCGGAAGCCGAGTTCAGCCTGTATTTCCTGGCACTGGTGGACAAGAGCCAGATCCCGGCGGACGCGGCGGCGCGGACCGAATGGATGAAGTCGATCCCTGGCATCCTGGAACTGACCCACAACCACGGCACCGAAAGCGACCCGGCCTTCGCCTACCATAACGGCAACACCGACCCACGCGGCTTCGGCCATATCTGCATCTCGGTACCGGACGTCGTCGCCGCCTGCGAGCGCTTCGAGGCACTGGGCTGCGATTTCCAGAAACGCCTGAGCGACGGCCGCATGAAAAGCCTGGCCTTCATCAAGGACCCGGATGGCTACTGGGTTGAAATCATCCAGCCTGCGCCGCTGTAAAACTCTCCACCGTCCATTGTGACAGCGCGATAGCGGTTTGCCTGTCGACAGTGATGCTGGATTTGAGGGCCTCTTCGCGAGCAAGCCCGCTCCCACACTGGATCGCTGTCGTACGCAAAACCTGTGAACGACGCGGTCCAGTGTGGGAGCGGGCTTGCTCGCGAAGGAGGCAACTCGATATAACAGGGTGAACACTACGCCTGCCCCACAGACAATGCGCAAACATAAAAACCCCATGAGCCAGGCCCATGGGGTTTTGTTTTTTCCGCTATCGACTTTTCAGGCCGGCGCAGAGGTACGGATCAGGTGGTCGAAGGCACTCAGCGAAGCCTTGGCGCCCTCGCCCACGGCAATCACGATCTGCTTGTACGGCACGGTGGTCACGTCACCGGCGGCGAACACGCCAGGGATCGAAGTTTCACCCCGGGCATCGACGATAATCTCACCCCGCGGCGACAGCTCGACGGTGCCTTTGAGCCAATCGGTGTTGGGCAACAGGCCGATCTGCACGAAGATCCCCTCCAACGCCACATCCCGCACGTCACCGCTCGGACGGTCCTTGTAGCGCAAGCCATTGACCTTCTGACCGTCTCCAGTCACTTCGGTGGTCTGGGCGTTGGTAATCACCGTCACGTTCGGCAGGCTGTGCAGTTTGCGCTGCAATACCGCGTCGGCACGCAATTGCACATCGAACTCCAGCAACGTGACGTGGGCGACGATACCGGCCAGGTCGATGGCCGCCTCGACGCCGGAGTTACCACCGCCGATCACCGCCACGCGCTTGCCTTTGAACAGCGGACCGTCGCAGTGCGGGCAGTACGCCACGCCCTTGTTGCGATACTGCTGTTCGCCCGGCACGTTCATTTCACGCCAGCGGGCACCGGTCGCCAGGATCACGGTCCTGGCCTTGAGGCTCGCACCGCTGGCGAACTTGATTTCATGCAGCCCGCCGTCCTTGCCTGGCACCAGGCCGTCGGCACGTTGCAGGTTCATGATGTCCACGTCGTACTGCTTGACGTGTTCTTCCAGGGCGACGGCCAGTTTCGGCCCTTCGGTTTCCTGGACCGAGATGAAGTTCTCGATGGCCATGGTGTCGAGCACCTGGCCGCCGAAACGTTCGGCCGCCACGCCAGTGCGGATGCCTTTACGGGCCGCGTAGATCGCCGCCGAAGCACCGGCCGGGCCACCGCCGACCACCAGCACATCAAAGGCATCCTTGGCGCTGATTTTCTCGGCCTGGCGTTCGATACCACTGGTGTCGATCTTGGCGAGAATCTCTTCCAGGCCCATGCGGCCCTGGCCGAAGTTCACACCGTTGAGGTACACACTCGGCACGGCCATGATCTGGCGTTCATCGACTTCAGCCTGGAACAGCGCGCCGTCGATGGCGACGTGGCGAATGTTCGGGTTCAGCACCGCCATCAGGTTCAGCGCCTGGACCACGTCCGGGCAGTTCTGGCACGACAGCGAGAAATAGGTCTCGAAGTTGAACTCGCCCTTGAGGGAGCGGACCTGTTCGATGACGTCGACACTGGCCTTCGAAGGGTGACCGCCCACTTGCAGCAAGGCCAACACCAGCGAAGTGAATTCGTGGCCCATGGGAATGCCGGCAAAACGCAGGCTGATATCGGCTCCCGGGCGATTCAACGAAAACGAAGGCTTGCGCGCATCGCTGCCGTTATCGAGCAAGGTAATCTGATGGGAAAGACTGGCAACGTCTTGGAGTAACGCGAGCATTTCCTGGGATTTCGCACCGTCGTCGAGGGAGGCGACGATCTCGATCGGCTGGGTGACCCGTTCCAGGTATGACTTCAACTGAGCTTTAAGATTGGCGTCCAACATACGGGCGATTTCCATTTTTTGAATTCAGAAAAAACAACGCCCGAGCGAATCTCGCCCGGGCGTTTTGTGGGGCGAAGCGGCTTACTTGATTAAGAGCGGATCGCCCTCGGATGACTCACAGACTTAGATCTTGCCGACCAGGTCCAGGGACGGAGCCAGGGTGGCCTCGCCTTCTTTCCACTTGGCTGGGCAGACTTCGCCCGGGTGAGCGGCAACGTACTGAGCGGCCTTGATCTTGCGCAGCAGCTCGGAAGCGTCACGGCCTACGCCGCCGTCGTTGATTTCAACGATCTTGATCTGGCCTTCCGGGTTGATCACGAAAGTGCCGCGGTCAGCCAGGCCAACTTCTTCGATCAGCACGTCGAAGTTGCGGGAGATAACGTGGGTTGGGTCGCCGATCATGGTGTACTGGATCTTGCCGATGGCTGGCGAAGTGTTGTGCCAGGCAGCATGGGCAAAGTGGGTGTCGGTCGATACGCTGTAGATCTCGACGCCCAGTTTCTTGAATTCGGCGTAGTTGTCAGCCAGGTCTTCCAGCTCGGTTGGGCAAACGAAGGTGAAGTCGGCTGGGTAGAAGAACACGACAGACCACTTGCCTTTCAGATCGGCGTCCGATACCGGAACGAATTCGCCGTTTTTGAAAGCGGTAGCGTTGAACGGTTTAACTTGGCTGTTGATGATAGGCATCGATGTTTCTCCATCAGGGTTGAAAAGTTGATGGAGGGAATCTTAACCACTCGTCCCCGGGCTGGCTCATTGGCAAACCTCATGCGAATGATTGGTTTTGGCTATGAGCAGCTAAGTAGATAGAAGAAAACCTAATAGGGCGAACAACCTCGCTCGCCCTATGTTCGCCTGGCGATCAGGAGGCTACGGGCGTGCGCATGGTGACAAACTCCTCGGCGGCGGTCGGATGCACGCCGATGGTTTCGTCGAAATCGCGCTTGGTGGCGCCAGCCTTGAGCGCAATGGCCAGCCCCTGGACGATTTCACCGGCATCCGGCCCGACCATGTGGCAACCCAGCACCTTGTCGGTCCGGGCATCCACCACCAGTTTCATCAGGGTGCGTTCCTGGCATTCGGTCAAGCTCAGTTTCATCGGCCGGAAGCGGCTTTCGAAAATCTCGACCTCATGCCCCTCCTCCCTGGCCTGCTCTTCGGTCAGGCCAACGGTGCCGATGTTCGGCAGGCTGAACACGGCGGTGGGAATCATCCGGTAATCCACCAGGCGATACTGCTCGGGCTTGAACAGACGTCGCGCCACCGCCATGCCTTCGGCCAGGGCAACGGGGGTGAGCTGGACGCGACCGATCACGTCGCCAATGGCGAGGATCGACGGTTCAGCGGTCTCGTATTTTTCGTTGACCTGGACAAAGCCCTTCTCATCCAGCGTGACACCGGTGGTTTCCAGGCCCAGGTTGTCGAGCATCGGCCGCCGACCGGTGGCGTAGAACACGCAATCGGTGAGCAACGTTTTGCCATCCTTGAGCTCGACCCTGAGGCTGCCATCGTCCAGTTTTTCGATGGACTTGATGTCAGCGTTGAATTGCAGGTCCAGGCCACGACGGGTCAGTTCTTCTGCCAGGTGCTTGCGCACCGCACCGTCAAAGCCGCGCAGGAACAGCTCACCGCGATAGAGCAAGGACGTCTGCGCGCCCATGCCGTGGAAGATCCCGGCGAACTCCACCGCAATGTAGCCACCGCCCACCACGATGACGCGCTTGGGCAGTTCCTTGAGAAAGAACGCCTCGTTGGAGCTGATGGCATGCTCGCGCCCCGGAATGTCCGGGATCACCGGCCAACCGCCCGTGGCGATCAGGATGTGCCTGGCGGTGTAGCGCTGGCCGTTGATCTCGACCTCATTGGGCCCGGTCAACCTGGCATGCCCTTCGTGCAGCTCGACGCCGCTGTTGACCAGCAGGTTGCGGTAGATGCCGTTGAGGCGATTGATTTCCCGGTCCTTGTTGGCGATCAACGTGGCCCAGTCGAAACTCGCCTCGCCCGCCGTCCAGCCATAGGCCGACGCCTGCTCGAAGTCCTCGGCGTAATGCGCGCCGTAGACCAGCAGTTTTTTCGGCACGCAGCCCACGTTCACGCAGGTACCGCCCAGGTAACGGCTTTCCGCCACGGCCACCTTGGCGCCGAAACCGGCGGCAAACCGCGCAGCCCGCACACCACCGGAACCGGCGCCAACCACATACAAGTCAAAATCGTAGGCCATTCTCTATCTCCTTCGGCAGATCATCAGCATACCTGCTGTTTTCACCTGAGGCAGCGTTGCGATGGTTATGGGGGTGGAAAACGGAAAAGCCAGGTGGCCAGGCGCGAGTGCCCTCCTGTAGCGTAATGATTACCTAAGGCCTACCTCATTCCTGTGGCGAGGGGATTTATCCCCGTTGGGCTGCACAGCAGCCCCAAAATCCAGATGCAATCAGCCTGATACACCGCAGTTGCAGGCTTTAGGGCTGCTGCGCAGCCCAGCGGGGATAAATCCCCTCGCCACAGGGTTCTGTGTGTTTTTCACACTGAGTGAAACTGCTGGAGGGTTTTCCAGATAAAAAAACGCCCCGAACCAGTCGGGGCGTTTTTCAAGGCGTGGCGCAGGCTATCAGTAAGCCTTGCCCGTCTTGTAGAAGTTCTCGAAGCAGAAGTTGGTCGCGTCGATGTAGCCTTCGGCGCCACCGCAGTCGAAACGCTTGCCTTTGAACTTGTAGGCCATGACGCAGCCGTTCTGGGCCTGTTTCATCAGGGCGTCGGTGATCTGGATTTCGCCGCCCTTGCCTGGCTCGGTCTGTTCGATCAGGTCGAAGATGTCCGGGGTCAGGATGTAGCGACCGATGATCGCCAGGTTCGACGGCGCGTCTTCAGGTTTTGGTTTTTCAACCATGCTGTGAACGCGGTAGATGTCGTCGCGGATCATTTCGCCAGCAATCACGCCGTACTTGTTGGTTTCCTGCGGATCGACTTCCTGGATCGCCACGATGGAGCAGCGGAACTGCTTGTACAGCTTGACCATCTGGGTCAGGACGCCGTCGCCTTCGAGGTTGACGCACAGGTCGTCCGCCAGGACCACGGCGAACGGTTCGTCACCGATCAGTGGGCGGCCGGTCAGGATCGCGTGGCCCAGGCCTTTCATTTCGGTCTGGCGGGTGTAGGAGAACGAGCACTCATCCAGCAGCTTGCGGATGCCGACCAGGTATTTTTCCTTGTCGGTGCCCTTGATCTGGTTTTCCAGCTCGTAGCTGATGTCGAAATGGTCTTCCAGCGCGCGTTTGCCGCGGCCAGTCACGATGGAGATTTCCGTCAGGCCCGCATCGAGGGCTTCTTCGACGCCGTACTGGATCAGTGGCTTGTTCACCACCGGCAGCATTTCTTTGGGCATGGCTTTAGTCGCTGGCAGGAAGCGAGTACCGTAACCGGCTGCTGGGAACAAGCATTTCTTGATCATATAAGTCCTTGAAAAGGCGGTGTGTACGAGTTTCGGCGCAGTCTAATCAGGCGACGGGCACCTTACAATGCCCGCACTGGCCAACCGGTGCCATCATAGAGAAATAAAAAACGGCGGATAGTTCAATCGCCTTTCGTTTCGATGGCTGCAGCGGACCCACTGTACGCCAGTAGGCGCTGTTTGCGAGCATTTGACGTATCATGTCGTCCTTGATCACGCCAATGAGGCAGCTAGATGTCGGCAACAAGAAACGCAAACGGTTATTCGGTCAGCCAGGGCAAGGACGGCCAGTGGTGGATTATCAACTACCACGGCGAGCAAGTCGCCGGTCCCTTGCCTAGCAAGGCCATGGCAGTGGAAGTGGCTGCGGTATTCCAGGACGAACGCGCGGCTCCGGCGGCGAAAGAACGCGACACCGCCCCCGCCCGCAGCCCCCGCCG